>JACQYN010000101.1 GCA_016208235.1 Deltaproteobacteria bacterium | reverse complement strand
CTGGGGGGGCGGAGCCGCAGCCAGGCTGACGAGCAGGGTCAGCCCCAACCCGGCCAGCCACCCCTTCCTCTTCAAGGTTTGGCCTCACCTTCGGCGATCATCTTCTCGAGCTGGTCCTTTTCCGGATGCTGGGGATTAAGGGCAACGGCTTTTTTAAGCAGGGGCGCGGCCTTGGCCTTTTCCCCCTGGCCAAAATAAGTAACCCCCAGGTTGATCATGGCCACCCAATATTTAGGGTCGGCCTCCAGGGCTTTTTGAAACGCGGCGATCTCCTTGGCCCGGAGCTCGGGAATCCCCAGTTGGGTGGCTTTGAAGCGATAGGCCATGCCCAGCATGTTGTGGCCCGCGGCCGCCTTGGGCTCCAGCTCCACGGCCTTCTGGAAACTGGCGATGGCCTGGTCGTATTCCTGTTTCTGGAAGTAGATAAACCCGGCCTGCATGTACTTTTCCGCGGTTTCGCCACTACCGCCGCAGGAAGTCAAAACCACCAGCACCACGAATCCCAGGATAAATTTGTACATACAGCCTCCGCTGCTTAGAATAGTTCAAAGTTCAAGGTTCAAAGTTCAAAGTTAAGACTGCGAGTCCCAAGAACTTTTCATAATTTACGGGTGGGCCAACGCCCATGAATAACTGTTCTGAAGAATGGATTTCTCCTACCCCTTCCCTCCAACCCGCATCAGGGAGTTGGGAGTAAGAGGGCAGTGGAACTAGATGAAATCGACGGATCCCTAACCCTAGCCCCTTAACCCCTAAAATTCAGGGGTTGGGCCCCCTTCCTCAAAATGCGTTCTGCCTAGAGACTAATCGGCAAATCCGGCCAATAGTTCCAATATTTTTTCTGCCGCGTCCGGGGTTCCTGGGGGAGCGCCGGCCGCGGTCCTTGGGGAGGAGATCACGCCTTGGGCGGCCAGGACCTTTTTCCAGAGGATTGCGGAACCCTCTTGGGAGAGACGGCAGACCTGCTGCAGGCGGTTACCCAGGTCCCAGAGCCCATAGCGCCGGGCCGGATCATCGGCGGTGTCTTCGGGATGCAGGCAGGCCCGGGTTACCCGCTGCCAGGCCCCGGGCAGGAGTTGGGCTCCCCCGGAAACCACCCCCCAGGCGCCGGGGCGGGTCAGAAACCGTACCTCATCGGTTTCGTAGAAGGCAAACCCCGGACGGGCCCCGGCCGCGTGGTGGTAGTGGAGGAAGCGGCGCATCTCCCCTTGGTAGATGAGGCCAAGGACACCCGGCAGGGCCGCCAATTTCTTGAAGACCTGGGTGCGGATATTCAGGTGCTTGAACATCACCCCCCGGCGGCGCACCACCCGGGGCAGGTTGAGGAGGATGAGGGGCATCTCCATTTCTGCCAGCAGGGACTGACAATGCCGGGGCAGGCCCCGGTTGCTGTGGTACCACAGGGGAAGATCCGCCAGGAAAAGGGGTCCGCCGTACCTTTGGCGCCGGGCTTCTTCTGAGGCCCAGGCGGCCAGGTTCCGGGTTTCCTCCGGAGTGTCTCCGGTGATCCCGAAAAAGAGGGGGACTTGGCCGCCCACCGCGGCCAGCAGTTGGGCGAACAACTCCCGGCGGGTGGAAATTGGTAGGTCCAGGGCCTCCCCGGCCAGGGGGCTCCCGGCCAGCAAGCCGTCCGCCCAGGGGAGCACCCGTTGTACCAACCGGTCCAACCGGGGCCCATCCAGGGTCCCGGCCCCGGTCAGAGGGGTGACCAGGTCGATGATGAGACCGGCGGGTGGGGTCGAGGAACGGGGCGGGGTGGTCATTATTTGTTTGCCTTCAAAAGTTCAAGGTTCAAGGTTCAAGGTTCAAAAAGAAATAACGCCCCAAACTTCCCGGAAAAATCATTAATGGCCTTTGGTTTCCTCCGTTAAGCCCGAAAAGTTCCCTCGAAGACTTAACCTTAACTTTGAACTCACTTTAAACTGTAAATTTAAACTCCCCCCGTCCCAGGAGGTCGTGGAGGTGGACGATGCCCAGGACGATGTTGGTTTCATTCACCACGGGGAGCACGGTGATGGCCTTATGCTCCATGAGTTCCAGGGCCTGGGAGGCGAGAGACCCCGGGCCGATGCTCCGGGGCTTGGGGGTCATCAAATCCTTGGCCTTTTTATCCTGGATATTCCCCCATTTCTTCAAGGCCCTTCTTAAGTCCCCGTCGGTGATGATGCCCTTCAAGGCGCGGCGGCGATCCACCACCAGGGTGGCCCCCAGCTTTTTGGCGTCTATTTCCCGGACGGCCTCTTCCAGGGTCTGGTTGATGAGGGTGCAGGGAATCTGGTCGCCGCTCAACATCACCTCGGAAATGGCCAGGGTGAGGCGCTCACCCAGGGAGCCCCCGGGATGGAAACGGCGAAAATCGCTGGCCTTAAAGCCCCGCTTGGTGAGGAGGACCACGGCCAGGGCGTCGCCCATGGCCAGCATGGCGGTGGTGCTGGCCGTGGGGGCCAGCCCCAAGGGGCAGGCCTCCCGGGGCACACCGGTGTCGATGACCACCCGGCTGTGCCGGGCCAGGGTGGAGGCGGACCGGCCGGTGAAGGCGATCACCGGCGTTCCCAGGCGCTCCAGGCTGGGCAGAAGGATGGTCAGTTCCTTGGTTTCGCCGCTGTTGGACAGCGCCAGGACTACGTCTTCCTTGGAGACCATGCCCAGATCGCCGTGCATGGCCTCCACCGGGTGGAGGAAGAGGGCCGGGGTGCCGGTGGAGTTGAAGGTGGCCACCAGCTTGCGGCCGACGATGTGGGGATCAGGGCGGCGATCCCCTCGGTTTCGATGGTCAGGACTTCCCGGGCCAGGTCCAGAAGATTGACAGCCATGGCGATCTGTTAATCCACCGGCGCGGGGGTCAGGTCCCGGCCGACCATGATGCCGTCCTTGCCCCGGCCCTTGCTGCGAAACATGGCCCGGTCGGCGATCCGGAGCAGAGTCTCCCGGTCCTGGGCGTCCTGGGGCAGGGTGGCGATGCCGTAACTGGCGGTGAGGCGGAGATTGATACCTTCTTTTTGCAAAAAAAAGGTGCTGTTGATGGTCCGGCGCAGGCGGCGCACCAACGCCAGGGCCTCTTCCTGGGAGGTCTGGGGCAGGAGAATGATGAACTCATCGCCGCCGTAGCGCACGAGGCTGTCATCCGGCCGCAGCACGGAATGGATCGCCCGGGCCACCTCCCCCAAAATCTGGGAGCCCAGGAGGTGGCCGTGGGTATCCACCACGTGCTTGAAATCGTCAAGGTCCAGGAAGACCACTGAGAAGAACTCTTTATTACGTTATCCACGGCAATGCCCACATAATCCGCCAGGATGGTGAGGAGAGGCAGGTAGGTTTCCCGGAAGAATTTCTCATCCTCCACGTTGACCACTTCAAAGACGCCGATGACCTCCCCCCGCACCAGGAGCGGGAAGGCAATGATGGAACGGGTGTCAAAGCCGGTGGCGGAGTCGGCCCGGGCGGAGAAGCGGGGATCCTGGTTCACGTCCGGAATGAAGACGGGCTTGCCGCTTTGGGCCACGGCGCCGGCGATGCCTTCCCCGATTTTCAGGCGGATGCCCTTCAGGTGTTCCGGGTTCACCCCCACCACCACCGCGAAGTGGAGGTCCTGGGTCTGGCGGTCCACCAGGAGCAGGGACCAGTTGTCGGCGGGGATCAAGGCCTTGATGCGTTCCAGGACCGCGGTGAGCAAGGTCTCCATATCATAGGCGCTTATCAGGGCTTTGGAGAACTCGATGCAGGTCAGCAACCTCTCCAATTGCCCGGCTTCGGCCAGGGTATCCAGGAAGTCCTCTTTTCGCCACATGGGGAGCTACCTCACGGAAAAATTCTATGGGCAACCGCCTGGGATTGCAAGGGGTTTTGTGGGGGGAGAGGGGTTGGCACAACAAGGGAGGGAGGGGGGAGGGGCATAAGCGCTAACTTAAGGTTAAATCGAATAAATTGTGGTAGTGCTTGTCATTCTGAGCGGAGCGAAGAATCTCTAATTTGTCAGGCAAATACGAGATTCTTCACTCCGCTTCGCTCCGTTCAGAATGACAAAAAAACCATTATTCAATAAAACTGAATAAAAACCCATCAAGTTAGCGCCTATGGGGGGAGGGGCCCCCCTGCCCTTGGCCCCTGCCTTCAAGCTGGTTTTTTGAAGACTCAATTTGTGATTCCGGGAAAATCTTGCTATTATTCGAGGCCATTCTGAGAATAGTTCCCCCGATAACGGGGGAAAGGAGACAGGGAAGATGCTTAGATACGCGAGAACCAACCGGGCCTTGCTGCTCCTGGTAGCCGTCTTGGTCGGCCAATGGTTGCTGGGCTGCACGAACTTATGCACCAAGAGGCTTTATCTTTACCGGGACGCGCCCGAAAAAAGGCAAGCGCCCGCCAACATGACCTTATTGATCACTGACCCCAATTTAGCCAGGGCAGTGATGGCCGGTCGCCTCAGTAGTCTTGACGCCGGATGTCCATGGGCGGAGGAAAAGCCGGCCTATGAGGCCGACGCTTACCGCCTGTCCATTGATGGATTTGACGGCAAACCGGTTTACCAGGGTTTGTGCATGGATACCACCCCTACTTATGCCTGTGAGGTGCGGCCGGGATCCCGCCAGGCGCGCCTCAGACTGGATCTGTTCGGCCCCTGGGGACACGAAAGTAAGAAGGAAATGATAAATTTGACCCTGGAGGCGGGGAAATCTTACTTCCTCCGGCCCGACAGCGAAGCGCTGCAGAATAAAATTTTTGTGTTAAAAGTCGATTCCCTGCCGGATGCCTATACGCCGGAGCTGCGAGCCCGGGTGGGGGATTGGGAGCGTCGGCATTCGAAGGGCAGGGATCTGGCGGACTGAGGGCCTAAAAAGAGGGAAAAGGGGAGGGGGCGGGGCCCTAAGAATCCTGCCTCTCCTCACACCTTCCCAAGCGGCATATTTAGCACGGAACATGGGCCAGGGGTCCGCGGTTCCTTTCTTCAGATGATCTTTTGCAGAGATAATGAGGTCTTAGCGAAGCAGGGGGGAGGTATAGGTCTTTCCTGCGAAAATATACTCCATGGCCCTATGGAGATCGACATCCATCTTCTCTTTGAGAATATAGCCGTCAACCCCGATTTCCATGGCTTTTTCCAGGAATTCCTTATCCCGGTGCATGGTCAGGATCAAAATCTTCACTCCCGGATGGAGGCGCTTGATCTGCGCCGCGGCTTCCATGCCC
The DNA here is from genome assembly GCA_016208235.1 of Deltaproteobacteria bacterium. Taxonomy (GTDB): domain Bacteria; phylum Desulfobacterota; class Desulfobaccia; order Desulfobaccales; family 0-14-0-80-60-11; genus SURF-52. The sequence goes on along the minus strand of JACQYN010000101.1, from coordinate 33,970 downwards.
CCCATCCGGGGCATGGAGATGTCCACGATGACTAAGTCGGGAGTGACGGTTTCCAGCTTCTCCAGCAATTCCTGGCCGTCGCTGGCTTCATCGGTGACTATTAATTCCGGCTTTTCCTGGAGGATTTTTTTGATCCCCCGCCGCACCATGGCGTGGTCGTCCGCCAGAATGATTTTTACCTGATCCTTTGGAGACATTACAGTATTAAAATATAGGTATCTGCCGGGATTTTGCAACCGCCGGAGGGGGCAAAAATTCTTCTTCCCTAGAATTTTACTAGGGTTTAATGGGGAATTTCCAGCTTTTCAATGGTGTTTGCAGTCACTTTTGGCGATCTGGGGCCGGCCCCGGTTGACATCCACGGGACGCGGTGATTATTTTGAGATTAATCTCAGGGAAAGGAGAGAGCATGGCCCACAAGATTCTGGTGGCCCTGGACGCTTCCGAAGGGGCCTGGCGCGCGGTGGAATATGTGGCCCGGACCTTTGGACAGACCCCCGGGGTGGAAGTCACTCTGATGCATATCCTTACCGGCCTGCCCCCGGCTTTTTGGGATGACGGCCATATCTTGGAGGATAAAGAGCGGGAGGCCCGGCAACGGCTGATAGCTCAATGGCAGGCGGACCAGGAAAAGAACTGGCAGGGTTTGCTGGCCAAGGCCAAAGAGAGCCTGGCGGCCGCGGGCATCCCCGCCGCGGCGGTGGCCGGCAAATTCAAACCCAAATACTATGACGTGGCCGAAGATATTATCAACGAAGCCGTGAGCGCGGGCTGCTCCACGGTCGTCATGGGCCGCCGGGGCCTGGGCAAGGCCAAGGCCCTGCTCCTGGGGAGCGTGACCACTAAGGTGGTGCAAAACGCCCGGGGCTGCGCGGTGACGATTGTGTAATAGGTTTTTGGGGGAGGGGGCTAAGGGCCGTGGGCCCTTACCCCCTCCCCCAAAACCCCTCCCCCAATCCCTTATTATTTTTTTAGGACCAGGGAAGTCGGGGCCAACGGTCTTGCCTTTCACAGCCCCATAGGGGGTGAAGGGGAGTTTGAGGGGAAGGCAGGGTAGCATTGCTCCCTCGGCCCTAGCCCCGGTTATCTTCTCTTCTCAATTTCCCCCTTACCTCTTGAAACCCATCTCGATGTAATTGTCGTTTAGGATCCTAGCCAGGCTGAACTCCCGGCTCACTTCCTCCGGGGTGATCAAGATACCCTTATCCGTCAGTTCCCGGGCGGCCAGTTCCGGGGCGTGGCCGGCAAAGACGCGACGCAACACCTGATGCATGGTGGCGGAGGAGACGTTCCCCCGCTCCGGGACCCCCCGGGGCACGTCGTTATGGATCTTCTGGAAGAAAAAGTCCACCTGGTAATCTCCGGCCGGGCTGGAGAACCGCACCACCTTTTCCCCTTCCCTGCCCTCATTGAGAAGTTCCTGGGGCACATAACGGTTTAAGATGCGCTCTGTCTGGTTCTGTTGGGCCAGATAGAGGATTGAGACCGCGTCGTAATGGTCCAGGGGGCGCTGCTCCTCCTGCTCCACCCGGGTGGTGCCGAACTTGCGGAAACGGTACTCCGGGACATTGGGGGGCCGGTTGACCACCAGGTCCACCCCCATGGTGCCCACGGAACAGGAGAGGTTCAACTGATTCGGGTCATCGATGGGCACCCCGTAGGTCCGCAATTTTTCCAGAATCAGATTGTGACGATGGCCGCAAAGCAAGCGGCGGATCAGGGCCTGCATCAGGTTGGGGCTGGCCTGGTATTTGGAAGAAAGGGCCAGGGAAGTCAGGGTTTCCAGCGTCATTTCCACGTAGTAGCTGTCCGTGCTGAGCATCAGGTTGATCTTTCCAGGGCCATGGCCGTCCGGAGCGTAACGCCGACAGATCTCCTTCCAATCATGTTCTTTCAAGAGCCCGAGGACGGTAATCAGGTCATAAGAATCGAGATCACGACCTTCCATTTTCTCTACCAGGCATTTTCCCGCCATGAGGCCGCCCCCCTTTCTTTTTTGCTTATAAAATAATCACCGCTTCCGGGGCAAGCAATCTGTGGCCGCACTAAATTATTGATAAAGCGCGGTCAAAAAATTGATTCCCGGGGGGAAAGGGGCCAGAGATGACCATTTCGGCGATGGTCTTGCTTTCCCGGGGCTGATGATTAGCTTAAAGGCAAACCGAGCGATCGCCTATTTAACAAGTTAAGGAAGGAGTCAACCCATGGCTAAGTTGAAAGTTTGCTGGGGAAGCGATCTGGCTTTAGCCCAGGAAACCGCCAGAAAAACCAACAAGCCCATCCTCCTGGATTTCTTCAACCCCCAATGACTGGGCTGCCAGAAAATGGGTACGGTTACGTACTCTGCGGAAGGCATGGGCAGTTTCATCGACTTGAACTTCATCCCGGTCCAGGTGGAGGTTTCCAACAAAGCCCTGATGGAAAAATATGGGGTGTCCTGGACTCCCACCATCCTGGTGCTGGATGCCGACGGCAAGGAGCATTATAGGATTGTGGGGTACGTCCCCCCCGAGGAGTTCATGCCCCTGTTCATGGTGGGTAAGGCCCGCTGGGCCCTGGATACCGAACAGTATGCCGAGGCCCGGGCCATGCTGGAAGAAATGATGACCCGGTGCCCTCATCCCCGGGCCGCGGCGGAGGCCATTTTTTTCCTGGGGGTGGCCAAGTACAAGATGGACCACGATCCCAAGCCCTTGAGAATGGCATATGATGAATTAAAGGCCAAGTATCCCGACAGCGAGTGGTTCAGGCGCGCGGAACCCTACCTCCAGATCACTCTGTGATATGATGGGGGAAAAGGGGGCCATTTAGCAGCCAGCTATCAGCTTTTAGCCTTCAGCTTTTAGAAATCCAAGGTCATGGTAGCATCCTTAGGCTGATAGCTGCCGCTTAACCTACTGGCCTTCCCCTCAAGAAACCTACGGAGGTCAAGGCGTGGAAATCCAGGTGGGGCGGTCGGCGCTGGAATTGGTGGAAGGGGACATCACCCGGCAGGACACGGAAGCTATCGTCAATGCCGCCAACAGTTCCCTTCTGGGCGGAGGCGGGGTGGACGGCGCCATCCACCGGGCCGGGGGACCGAAGATCCTGGAGGAGTGCCGCCAGCTCGGCGGGTGCCCCACGGGTGAAGCCCGTATCACCACCGGGGGCAATCTTCAGGCCCGGTACGTGATTCATACCGTGGGCCCCATTTACCGGGACGGGCACCACCGGGAGCCGGAGCTGCTGGCCTCCTGCTACCGGGAGAGCCTGAAGCTGGCCTCCGCCAAGGGGATTAAAACCGTGGCCTTCCCCTCCATCTCCACCGGCGCCTACGGCTATCCCCTGGCGGATGCAGCCAGGATCGCCCTGAAGACTGTAAAGGAATACCTGGCGGCACACCCGGAGATCGAACGGGTGCGCTTTGTACTCTTCGGCAAGGCCGCGTTCGCGGCCTATGAGGCCACATTGAAAGAGTTATAGGGAAGGGCGGAGAGAGGAACGGGAATGTAGAGTAGGGGCCCTCGCCTGCTCATCCCCTACTCCTCCTTAACCCGCATACAGAAAGAATTAATACCCTTATGGGGTTGGGGGAGGGAGTTTGAGGGAGGGGGCTGTGGCCCCTGGCCCCCTCCCTCAAAATACTTTCCGGAACAAAAAACACCGATTATGGCGGAAGGGGCCCGCGTCCAGCCGGGTATAACCCAGCCGGGACAGGGTGGGCAGGTAGCGGCCCCGGAATTGGGGCACCAGCCCGGGGGCGCCGGTGGCAAAGCCGCCGTCCCCCACGTCCAGATAGTACTTTAAGCCGGGAGCCAGGAGAAGTTCCTGGGGGGCCCGGGAACCTAACGGCGGCCAGCACCAGAAGACCAGTTCCGGTCGGAAAGCGGCCACCGCCTCCAGGTGGCTGGCCCGATGCACGGGCACCCCGTAAGGCGCTCCCGGCATGGCCTCCAGATCGGTGGCCACCACCGGAAAGCCCCGTGCCGCCAGGGCCGCGGCCACAAATCCCTCGCCGGCCCCCACCTCCACCACCCGGGTTACTCCCAAATGGCGGAAGAGTCTGATCAAGGCCAGGAGAAACTCCTCGGTGGGCAGAAAGTAGAGCTGGAGGCTGTCCGCCAGCATCACCTCCGAGAAAAACCCGCCATCCCGGAGAAAGCCCTCCACCTCAGAGCGCTTGGGCACCCGCCGGTCGCCGTGGCGCTGAAGAAGACTCCGGCCCCGGGCCAACAGCTCCGGGGAGGGCTGAAAATCAGGCAGCCCCCGGCTCTCACCGGCCACGGCCCGGACGAAGGCGCGCATATCCCGGCTCTGGGCCTGGATGGAGCCGGGGTAAAACAGCATTCCATAAGCACCCCCGGCCAGGCTGGCCGTGGCGCTCCAGCAAAAGGGGAGGCGGCTGTCAAAGGCAGGATCGATATAAAGCCCCTGGGCGTTCTTTTCCCGGCTGAAGAGACTCGCCAATTCCGGCAGAGTAGGGAGGCGCCAATCCCGGCGGCTCTCCCAGGCCCCACGGTTCAGCTCCTCAATATATGCGGGGGCTTCCCAATGGCTGAGGGGTTTAGGGGCCCCGCCGCGTTGCCAGAAAAGGCCGGTCTCCAGATCCTGCACCACTTTCGGTCCCAGGACCGAGAAACGGGAAGTCCCAATATAGTTGTGAATATGCAGGCTTTCGGCGGCAAAGTTGGGCAAAAGCCGCTGGCCGCAAAGGGAGCAGTAGGGGCTGGGCTGCAGAACGCGCCGGTGGCAACTGAGACAGCAAATTGCAGCCACGGTTCTAAGGCAGGGCAAAAATAAGGCCCCACCCGGCAGGTGGGGCCTTAGGAAATAACTTTAACGGGCTTCTTCGGACTCGGCCCGGCCTTCCAACTCGCCGATGTAGTTTTCCAGCCACTCCTCGATGAGATAAACTCGCCCCAACTTCTTGTCACTGCGGGGGAAGACCTCCAGAGGCGCCCGGTCTCCTTTTTTCGCATAGCAGCAAAGGGCGGGAATGGTCTTGCCGAAGTATTCTTTATAGTCAGATCCCCGGACCTCGCCGAAGATGGGCCGATATTCCGAGGCAGGCCCGCTGGAGGCTTTATGGTACTGACGGAAGGGATCAGCTATATCCCCCATGTCAATGGCCGCGGTTTCTACGCCCTTGGCCTCCAAGCTCTTCAAAAGATTCAGGACGTTGGCGTTGTCGCATTTATATTTGTCGTCAGGTTTGTGTTTGGTGCTGTAATAGAATTCTACGTAGTTAAGCCGCGCCATCTTTTGCCTCCTCCCTGTTCAGGCAGATTAAGTTAACTTGTGCACTCTTTCACGTTTTTTTCTCCCCTAAATACCATTCCTAATTTCCTGATGTCAAGGATTTTTCTGGATGTGCCGCCTGGAAATGAAAAATAAGGGGGAGCGCTGGACAAACCTTGCCGCCATGATAGAAAATAGACAGTCGCACCGGGGCCGAGTTAAGAAAATCAGGAGCATTACTTATAGGGGGAAAAATGTTGACGACCAAATGGGCCAATCTCCCGGAATGGCTGCCTCTGCCGCCGGAGGGATTGATCCCGGCAGTCATTCAGGACGCGTCCTCCGGAGCCGTGCTGATGCTGATCACCCTGAACCAGGAGGCTTTGGGCCGCATTGCCGCCACCGGCCTCGTCCATTACTACCACCCCCGAAAGCGCAAGGTGGTTCAGAAAGGAGAAAGCTCCGGCCATTCCCAGGAAGTGCTGGAAATCCGCTTGAACTGCACGGGCGACCAACTGCTGCTCCGGGTAACACCCTGGGGCGGGGCCTGCGAAAGGGGGTACCAATCCTGTTTCTTCCGCCGCCTTAACGCCGACGGCTGGGAGACCGCCGATCCCCGGGTCTTCGATCCGGAAGAGGTATATCCGGAGTTTGCATTTTCCCACTAGGGAGAGGAGTGACCGGTAGTAAGTGATCAGTGATCAGTGCTTTTTCTGGCTACTGATTACTGATTACTGTCTTCTCCCATCCTCCACAAATTCCTAAAATAAGCTCATCGGATCAATATCTAAAGTTAGGTCAATTTTGCTCCTCGGGGGCGGACTCCAGAGTTGCCGCAGCAGTTTCAGGGCCTGGAGCAGGGGAGGGCGGCCGTAGCTTTTAAGAAGCAGTTGCCAGCGGAAGCGGCCCTGGAGCCGGGCCAAGCCCGGGGGCGCGGGCCCCAGGATGCGGATTAGGGAAGCCAGGTTCCGGTCCTGGGCGATGGCCTTTTTCAAGGCCGCGGTGAGGCGGGCTGCGGCCTGGGCCACTGCGTCCGCGGGGGCGCCGCTGAGGCGGGCCAGGGCCAGCCGGGTGAAGGGGGGGTAGCCCGATTCCCGGCGGGTCTGGAGTTCCTGCAGTACAAAACCTTGATAATCTTGGGATTGCACCGCCTGGAAGACATAATGGTCGGGGTGGAAAGTCTGGATGAGGACCTTGCCGGGGGCCTCCCCCCGGCCAGCCCGGCCCGCCACCTGGGAGAGGAGCTGGAAGGTGCGCTCCCCCGCGTGGTATTCGGGAAAGAACAGATGTTGATCCGCGGCGATCACCCCCACCAGGGTGACTCCGGGGAAATGGTGGCCTTTGGAGATCATCTGGGTGCCCACCAGGATCTCAAACTTCCCCGCGGCGAAGTCTTCCAGGACTTTAAGGGCCCGGCCGCTGTGGGGCGCGGTGTCCCGGTCCAGGCGGGACACCCGGGCCTGAGGGAAGATCTTTTGTATTTCCGCTTCCACCCTTTCCGTGCCCAGGCCGTAGCGTTTGATGGCAGTGGACTGGCATTGGGGGCAGCGCGTGGGCACGGGTTCTTCATAGCCGCAGTAATGGCAGGTGAGCACGTCCCGGTCCTGATGATAGGTCAAGGCCACGCTGCATTGAAAGCACTGGATCACCTGGCCGCAAAAAAGGCAAAAGAGCACGGTGGCGTAGCCCCGGCGGTTTAAGAAAAGCAGCGCTTGTTCCCCCCGGGCCAGGGTTTGCTCCAGGGCCGCGGCCAAAGGAGAGGAGATCACCGGCAGGCCGCGGCCGGACCGGTGTTCCTTGAGGGAAATAAGGTGAATGTCCGGCAGGGCCTGGGGGGTGACCCGGCGGCTGAGATTGAGGTAGCGGTATTTACCCTCCTGGGCCCGGTAAAAGGTGGTCACCGCGGGGGTGGCGGAGACCAGGACCACGGCCGCGGCCGCCAGTTTCCCCCGGTAAAGGGCCACGTCCCGGGCCTGATAAAGGAGGCCGCCTTCCTGCTTGTACGCGGGGTCGTGTTCTTCGTCCACCACCAGCAACCCTAAGCGGGGCAGGGGCGCAAAGACCGCGGAGCGGGCCCCCACCGCGATGTCTACCTGGCCCAGGGTGATGCGCCGCCACTGGTCCAGGCGGGAGGCCGGGGATATGCCGCTGTGGAGCAGGGCCACCCGGCTGCCGAAGCGTCGCCGGAAGGCCAGGGCCACCGGGTGGGTGAGGGCGATCTCCGGGAGCAGGACCAGGACCTGGCGGCCCTGGTCCAGGGTGGCCTGGGCCGCGCTGAGATAGACCTCGGTCTTGCCGCTGGCGGTGACGCCGTGCAGCAGGAAAGGGGAAAATTTGCAGCTGTGGATGCCTTCCACAATCGCGACCCGGGCTTCCTCTTGGTCGGGGCTGAGCTGCAGGGGGGCCTCTTCCGGGGCTAAAGGTTGGCCCTCCAGGGGATCCCGCCAGGCGGGCCGGTTTTCCAGGAAAATAAAACCCCTGCCCGCCAGGCGCTTCAGGATGGGGGAGCAGTTCGGAAAAAGACGGTTAAGTTTTTTCAGGGGAGCGGGGCCGTTTTCCTGGAGATGGGAGATGAGGCCTTGGGCCTTGGGGCTCAGGCGGTGGGGCGGCTCCGCCCCTTCCGGCTGGGGCTGCCATGCGGCCCAGCACTCGGTCCGGGGGCCGGGGGAGGCGGCGCTTCCGGGAATAAAATGGTCCAGGGCCTCCCCTAAAGGGTACTGGTAATAGTCCGCCAGCCAGCGGAACAGCGGCACCATTTCCGGCCCGAACCGGGGCAGGGGGTCCAGCACTGCCTGGACGGGGCGAAGGGCCGCGTCCGGGACCTCCCGGGCCGGTCCCAACAAGTAGCCGGTGACCAACCGCCTTTTGGCCGGAACCCGCACCAGGCAACCCACCCGGGCCTTATCCTTCAAAGTCTCAGGCAACCGGTAAGTGAGGGTGTGAAAGATGGGCAGGGCCACCGCCACTTCCCAGAGGTCTTCGGACTCTCCTGGTTTCACGGCTGTGGATTCCGAAAAGTTCAAAGTTCAAAGTTCCAGGTTCAAAGTTAATTGAGTGTCTGTCCCCATTTTATTTTCCCTTTTAAAAAGGGAAAACCGATAATAACACCCTCTCTCCCCTGGGGGGCTTAAGCGCTAATATAAGGCTTTTTTGTCATTCTGAGCGCAGCGAAGAATCTCTATTTCGTTGGAAAATCGAGATTCTTCACTCCGCTTCGCTCCGTTCAGAATGACAAATATTGGTTAAGTTAGCGCCTATGCCCCCCGGGGGAGAGGGCCGGGGTGAGGGGGGCGGCAGACGCGTCATCATTATGAAATTATGTCCTAAGCTGGGGCATACTCCCGGAATAATCCGACCGCAGCCCGAAGAACTCGGCGTACGCGGCCGCCACCGCGCAGGCGCTCACCGGTAGAGAGATCAGCAGGCCGATGCCCAGGAGTGCCGCCCCCCCCAGGTTGATGAGGACCAGGAGCAATAAAAAGACGAAGAACCCGAACCATTGGGCCTGCACTGTCCGCCGGCTAAGCTCCATGGCCGGCCAGAAATCCAGGCGCCGGTCAATGACGAGCATGGAGGAAAAGAGGTAGCAGACCATGAGAAAGATGCCGGGAAGGATAAGCAAAATAAACCCCAAGACGATCAGCACGGCGCTGACGACGGACAATAGCAAAAGGGGCAGGAGAAACTGGAAGCCGGTAAAGAAGTCTTGGAATTCCGGGGTCCGGCGCTGCATCAGCCTGGCGCTGACTACGTAAAAGCCCGCGCCCAAGGGAGCGCTGATGGCCAGGCTGATCAACCCGCCTATCCTGGGGAGATAGCTCAATATTCCCTGGATGATAAAGAAGAGGAGGGCGAAGGCGACGAAGCCCCCGGGATAGAGCTTGAACAATTCCCAGCCGTTCCGGAGGTATTTACCGGGCTGCACCGTCGCCCCGGGAATTACCGGACCCGTTGCAGGCAACGCACCGCCGCAACTGGGACAAGTTGTCGCGCTTTCTTCCAACATCCCGCCACAATGGGGACAAAAAGACATGAGCGCCTCCTTAAATCCAGTTTTCAGTTTTCAGTTTTCGGTTTTCTGTTGTAAATAATCCAAATACCGCCTCAACAGTAATCGAGCGCAGGGAGGAAGACCTGGTGGACTTCATTTTAACGGAGCTACAAGACAATATTGGCATTATCACCCTGAATAATGACCGGAAGCGCAATGCCCTGGGCAAGGCTCTCATCAATGAGCTCATCCGCGCTTTAAATGAGATGATCCACCAACGTGTGCGGGCGTTGATTCTCCGGGCCAAGCCCGGGGTCAAGGTCTGGTCCGCGGGCTTTGACATCACCGATCTTCCCCAGCCCGGGAGAGACCCCCTGTCCTATTACGACCCCCTGGAGCAGGCCATTCGGGCCATTCAACGTTGTCCCGCGCCGGTCATCGCCATGATGGAAGGCAGCGTTTGGGGGGGCGCCTGCGAGCTGGCCTTCGTCTGCGATCTGCTCATCGGCACGTCTAATACCACCTTTGCCATCACCCCGGCCAAAATCGGCATCCCCTATAATCCCTCCGGCATTTTGCACGTCCTGAACGTGTTGGGCATGGCAGTAGCCAAGGAGATGTTCTTCACCGCCCAGCCCTTAAGCGCAGAGCGGGCCGTGAGCCTGGGCATTCTCAACCACCTGGTGCCCGCAGAAGAGCTGGAGGCGTTCACTTTAAAGTTGGCGGGGCAGATTGCCGCCAATTCCCCCACCAGCATCTCGGTCATCAAAGAGCAACTGCGCATTCTGGGCAACGCCCTGCCCCTGAGCCCGGAGACCTTCGAACGCATCCAGGGCTTGCGCCGTCTGGTTTATGATAGTCAGGATTACCTGGAAGGTCAAAGGGCTTTTTTGGAAAAGCGGAAGCCGGTCTTTAAAGGAGAATAATGCGCGGGGGGAGTAGTGCGCGGTGCGCCCCCTACATTTTTATTTGCGTCTTTGCTTGGCGTCTTTGCGCCTTGGCGTGAAATCTTTCTCACGCAAAGACGCAAAGGCGCAAAGAAAGGACTACCTCCGCCGCTCCTTAAACTGCCGCACCTGGTACATGAAGGCCTCCAGGCGGGTGCGGGTGTGGGTCTGTTCCTGGCCGTCGTAGGCTAGGTTCAGGAAGGGGATGTGGTCGTGCTCTTCCTGGAAGCGCCTAAATAGGGAGTTGACCACGGTCCCCGGCATGCAGGTGAAGGGCATGATGTTCACCAGCCCGGAGACGCCCTTGCGGATGAAGTCCCGGGATTTGCCGATGCTCAAGATGGCCTCCCCTTCAAAAGAGGGGTCCAGGTAGCCTTGGGCCAGTTCCAGGGTCTGGGGGATGGTGGGTTCGGCCAGGTTTCTCACGCTGCCCTTAAAGATTTCTTCCAGCATATGTTCGTCTTTGCTCTGGAAGTATTCCTTGAGCAGGATCTGCAACAGCAGGCGGTAGCGCTTGTAAACCCGGGCCCGGCGCTTGGAGGTGTAATTGACGTAGAGGAGCCACTCGGCTATGGGGGGCATCCAGACTTCGCCTCCCAGGGCCTCGATCTCCCGCACCGCGTTTTCGTTGGCGAAGCGGTTGGCCCGGGTGTAAATTTCGCCGATGATGCCCACCAGGGGCTTGTCGCCGCTGCCGTTCAGGGCCACGTCATCCAGGGCCCGCCGGGCTTCCCGGAGGGTCGTGGGCAAGTCCTGCCGGTCCCGCAAGGTGTGATGGACCTTACGCAGATAATATTGGTAAACCTCGTCCGTATCCCCGGCGTGACGCTCATAGGGCCGGGTCTCCCGGAGCTTTTTCTCCAAAAGATCGATGGCCACCACCCCTCGCCAGGCGATGCGGGTGTAATCGCCCCCCACCATGCCCAGCTCCTGGTACATGTTCTCGCTCTGATCCGGGGAATAGACGGGCACCTGGGGATACCCCAGCTCATCCAGGACCAGGCGGTGGTAGCGGTGGTACTGGCCGAAGCGGCAGGGCCCGTCGCCTGAGGGCATGAAGAATGCGCTCTTCTCCGGATCAAAATCCGGGCGCTGCACCAGTTTGGCCAAATCCCCGGTGGTGAGGATCAAAGGATAGCACTCTTTCCCGGAGGTGAGGCGGCGGCCCAGCTCCAGGGTATCTTCGTCCGATTCCGGCAGCATTTCGGCTTCGCCGCCGCAGGCCTCGAACGCGGCCACCAGGGCCAGGGCCTGGTCGGTCATGTGGGGCAGGAAGACCTTTCGCCGCTGGGTCTCCACCACCCGGTGGCGGAAGGGGGAGATTTTTTCCGGCTGGGGCTGGGGAGTGACGTTCCTCAGGCTGTCCAGGAAGGCCTCCAGCCGGGTGATGGCCCCCACGTCCGAGGAGTGCTCGTCGATTTCGATCTCCAGGTAGGGTTTCCCCCGCATTTTATCTCTGAAAAAGTGTTGGATGAAGGAGTCCGGGCCGCAGCCGAAATTGGTGATATAGACGCCGTAAAGGCGGGGGTCCCGGCGGATGAGCTGGGCCGCGCCCAGGATCTTCTGGCCGAAGCGCCAGTACATGGGTTTGATTTCGTCCAGCTCCTCCACCTTATCCAGGGGCAGGAAATCCATGGGCAGGGCCTGGACCCCCAGATGCCGCAGCTTGCGGTGGAGGTTGAGGTTCATGCCCGGGTCCAGGGCGTTGTAAGGCCGGCCGATGAGAACCATAAGGCGGCCATCCTCAGGCAGGGACTCCATGATCTCCCGGCCCCGGGCCTCCAGAGCCTGGTAATAAGCCTGCTGCGCGGCTTCCGCCCGGCGCAGGGCCCGCTCCACCCGGAGGGAGGAAACCCCCAGTTGCCGGGCCAGGTTTTTTAAGCCCCGGCGCAACTCCTGGCGGCCCCGGCCGAAGTAGAGGACCGGCCTCAGGAGTTCGGCTTTATATTTAGCCAAATCGATGGTGGCCGGCACCACGTTGGCCAGGGTCTGGGCCATGGGGCAGACCACGCCCTGGCGGATCTCTGGATGGGGATTGGCCATATCGATGATGCTGGGCAGAAAGATGCGCTGCGCGCCTTTCTGGAGCAGGTCCAGGATGTGGCCGTGGGCCACCTTCACCGGGTAGCAGGGCTCCGCGGCCAGGCATTCCACCCCCTGGCGGATCACCTGTTTATTGGTCTTCTGGGAATAGACCACGCTGAAGCCCAGCGCCTCAAAAAAGGCCCGGAAAAAGGGCATGAGTTCCTGGAAAAACATGGTCCGGGGGATGCCGATGGTCCCGCGTTTGCCGGGCTTAGGCCCTTCCGGGCCGTAGAGGAGGTCTTCCCTCTCCTTGACGAGGTCGGGGAGGTCCACCTGGGCCTTTTGGGCCCCTACTTCGTATTTTTCACAGCGGCTGCCGTAGAACAGGGGCTTTTCCCCGGTGATCTGCACCTGGCGGATCTCACAACGGTTGGGGCAGCTCTGGCATTCAAAGGAAGTGATGGCATACTCCCGGTCAGCCAAGTCAAAGCCCTTGAACCGGGAGGTCTCCCAGGTGCGCTCCCGCATGGCTAAGAGCGCCGCGCCAATGGCTCCGGTGACGTCGTGGTGGGGGGGCACAGTGATCTTTTGGCCTGTCACTTTCTCGAACGCAGCCACAATCCCCTTATTGGCCGCGGTGGCTCCTTGATAGAAGACGTTCTTCCCCACCTTCCGGTCTTCCACCACCTTGTTCAGGTAGTTTTGGACAATGGAGTAGGACAGGCCCGAGATCAGGTCTTCCTTGAGAGCGCCCCGCTGCTGGTGGTGCACCAGGTCGGATTCCATGAACACGGTGCAGCGCTCCCCCAGGGAGACCGGCTTTTTGCTGGCCAGGGCCAGTTTCCCGAACTCCTCCTTGATGGAGATTCCCAACTTTTCGGCCTGTTCTTCCAAAAACGAGCCGGTGCCCGCGGCGCAGACCTTGTTCATCATGAAGTCCACGATAGCCCCGTGCTCCAGGCTGATGAACTTGGAGTCCTGGCCGCCGATCTCGAAAATGGTGTCCACCGTGGGGTCGATGGCCGCGGCCGCGGTGGCCTGGGCAGTGATTTCGTTTCTCACCACGTCCGCGCCGATGAAGTCCCCGGTGAGGTAGCGGCCCGAGCCGGTGGTGGCCGCGCCCATGATCTGCACCCGGCCTGCGAGCTTGCCGCCCGCCCTTTTCAGGCCCTCGGTGATGGCCTCCAGGGGACGCCCGGCGGTAAGGAGATACTCCCGGGCCAGGACCCGCATATCTTTGTCAATGACCACCACGTTGGTGCTGATAGAGCCCACGTCGATCCCCAGGTAGGCCTCTACCTGCGCGCCCATCAGGGGCAGGGGGGCCACCGCGTAGGCATCAGGCCCCAGCTCGTCGGGGGGGCTGAGGGGGTCCAGGGAACGGCCGGCCTCTGCTTCCCTGGTCAGGTAGTCTTTTAACGGCTGGAGATTCAGGGTGAACTCGGCAGGAAGCTGCTCCCTGCCCGCGAGGACCGCGCCGATGGCCCCCAACGCGCAAAAATGCGGGGGGATGATGAGGCCTGTTTCGTCCAGGTCAAAGACCTGGCGGAAGGCCTGGCGCACCCCCAGGTTGTGAGCCACGCCCCCCTGGAAGGCCACCGGCGGGGTGATGGTCTTGCCCTTGGCGATATTGCTCTTTAAATTCCGGGCCATGGCCTGGCAGAGGCCGGTGATGATTTCGAAGTCCGGGGTGGCGCCCTGCTGCAAGTGGATCATGTCCGTCTTGGCGAAGACGCTGCAGCGCCCGGCAACGCGGGGGGGAGTGGTGGACTTAAGCGACAGCTCGCTGAACTGCTCAATGGTATAGCCCATGCGGTGGGCCTGCTGGTCCAAAAACGACCCGGTGCCCGCGGCGCACATGGTGTTCATGGCGAAGTCCTGGATGACCTGGTGCCCCTCTTCGTCCACCACCAGGAGCAACTTGGCGTCTTCGCCCCCCATGTCGATGATGCTGCGGGCTTCCCTGTGGAAATGATACGTGCCCCGGGCCTGGGCGATGACCTCGTTGACGAATACACCCCCCAAAAGCTCCGCCAGGACCTTCCCCCCTAACCCGGTGAACGCGGCCAGGCGGCATTTTGCCTTAGGAAACTCCGGCTCCAGGGACTCAAGAAGCTCCAAAGCCACCCGGTAAGGCTCCCCCTGGTGGCGGCGGTATTCCTCCCGCATAACCTCTCCCTGGGGGCTGAGAACCACCAGGTTGACACTCACCGAACCCACATCCATTCCCACATCGAATCTGTCACGCATAATCCGAATCCCCCGAATGCTGGGCAGTTTGTCTTAGGAAAGAGTTTTATATCATTAGTTTTGGACTTATATTTGGATGATTTCCATTTAAAGTGGAAGGCTCGAAAAGCAGGAGTTATTTCCCCCCTTTTCTAAAGTGGGGCAGGGGGGATTTTATGCAACCTGTTTAAAATCCCCCTAAATCCCCCTTTAAAAAAGGGGGACTTAAAAACCTGCTGTCCAAAGGCCTTCCTAAAAACTTATCTTTACTCGTTCCCAAGTTTCACTTGAGAACGAAAACGGATTCCAAGCTCAGCTTGGCTTGCAAGGGCGTTCCCAAGCACAGCTTGGGAACGAGTTAAGATAGTGGTTTTAAATCTGTGGTACGGAATCTACAGATGCATGCAATTGACTCCGGTAAAACCCTTGGTCCTGATAAAGGCTGTGGGCAACCAAGCCGGATTCGCAGAGACGCTTAAGCCTTTGCTGAACCAGGTCCAGAGGCAGTCCCAAAACCTGGGCCAGGTCCGGCGCGGTCATGGGCCGCCGGGCGAGCATCTCCAGGAAACGGGCGTCGCTGACGGCTGCCTCTGCTTTGGCGGTTCGGGAACAAGAGGCGATCACCTCCGCGCCTTCCCCCAAAAACACGGCAATGGCCTGCATTTCCTCCAGGCTTAGGGGTTGGGCCACGTCTTCCACCACCGGGCGCACCGCGGTATTGAGCTGCACCTTGTCCGGGGCCAGTTTCTGGATAACCCGGCGCAGGGCGTCAAGCTCTTCCTCGGTGTCGTTCAAACCTTTCAGAATCATGATTTCCAGCCAGATGCGGCCCTGATATTCCCGGCGCAGGGCCTCCAGGCCGGAAATAATCTGCGCCAGGGACATCTCCGGCAGGGGCCGGTTGATGGCCCGCCAGGTCTCTTCTATGGCCGAGTCCAGGGAAGGCAGAATCACGTCCGCAGCCGCCAGTTCCAGGCGCACTTCCGGGAGATATAGCAAAGCCCCGCTGGTCAGCACCGCCACGGGGGTGGCGGTCATCTCCTTGATGGCCCGGATGATCCTTCCTATTCCCAGGTTGAGGGTGGGTTCCCCGGAACCGGCCAGGGTGATGAAATCCAGCTCGGCGGCCGGGCCGCGCAGATAATCTTGCAGCTCCTGAATAATGGCCTGGGTGTGATACTCCCGGCGTTCCAGGGTTTGGTGCGTGGTGGGTCCCACCTCGCA
Source organism: Deltaproteobacteria bacterium (assembly GCA_016208235.1). Lineage (GTDB taxonomy): Bacteria > Desulfobacterota > Desulfobaccia > Desulfobaccales > 0-14-0-80-60-11 > SURF-52. The sequence goes on along the minus strand of JACQYN010000101.1, from coordinate 18,337 downwards.
GTAGAGGCAATCATAGGGACAGGACTTCCGGGGGATCAGATCGACCCCCAGGGAGCGTCCCAAGCGCCGGGAGGGAACCGGTCCGAATAAATAACTCATATAAGTACAGTTTTTAGTTTTTGGTTTTCAGTTTTTAGTGAAAAGAAAAAAATCAATGCAGGATGCGCCGTGTGCACCGTAAAAAATTCGGGTTTAAAAGCAACCCAGCTGGCACTGCTTGATCTTTATTTTCAGTTCGTTGAGGAGTTTTCCCATATCCTTTCGGGAGATAACCAGTTCCTCGGCCAAGCGCATGGCGGCGGCGCAGGAGATCCTGCCCTCCGGGGCCGCGGCCTGAATTTTGGCTTTAAGTTCTTCTTGGCTCATGTTCACTCTCTATGGACCTTCAAGTTAAAATATAGTCAACCAGGGTGCAGAAATCAAGGCGTCCCGCCCCCGGTCAAGACCCGCCAGCACGCGGCTAACAAGGTCTCGCTCAGTTGCGAGAGGTCTTGAGTGATGCGGTTATAGGCCTTGAAGATCGCCACCTCCAGCACCACCCCCAAGACCATGGCCGCGGCCAGTTCCACCTCCGTCTCCGGCACTTCCCGGCGGGCCATGCCTCCGGCAATAACTTTTTGCAGGACCGTCACCGCGGTTTGCATCTCCGGGGTCACCTTTTTGAGCTGGGCGTGCTGGGCCAGCAGCAGGTAGCTGAACAGCACCGGGTCCCGGTCAAAGAAAGTGCAGAACTGCCGGATCATGGCGGCCAGCTTGTCCTTCAGGGTGTCGTATTCTTCCTGGAGCCGGTCCAGTTCCCGGGCGAAGGCCAGGTAATTGGTGGAAAACAGCTCCCAGGCCAGTTGGTCCTTGCTCTCATAGTGGCGGTAGAGGGTGCCTTCGGCAATGCCTGCGGCCCCGGCGATGTCCCGGATGGTGGTTTCCGTGATGCCCTTCTCCACGAAAAGAAGGAGAGCAGTGCGGGCAATCAATTCCTTGGTCTTGGAGCCGTCGCGCATAAATGCCTTAATGTGAGCGTTCACTCATTTATTAAGAGATAAATTGTAGGCTGTCAAGTTTTTTCAATCATATCTGCGTTCATCCGCGGCTAAATTTAACCGCCGATAACCGCCGATTCACGCTGATAAATAATCTGAGGACCTCTGCGAAAATGCATAAATTGTCATTCTGAGGGAGCGGAGCGACCGAAGAATCTCAAGATACGAGATTCTTCACTCCGCTTCGCTCCGTTCAGAATGACAGCTTAAAAGACTTTCGCAGAAGTCTCAATCTGCATTCATCGGCGGTTAAATTTGTGGTAGGTTAGGCGAATAACCGAGATAAGGAGGAAGAGCCTTGAAAGTGCTGGCCATTTCCGGATCGCCCCGCCCCCAGGGGAACACCTACCACCTGCTTAACGAGGCCCTCAAGGTCCTGGAGCAGCAAGGGATGAAAACGGAATACATTTCTTTGCACGATAAGCAAATCCTGCCCTGCCGGGCCTGCATGCAATGCGCCAAGGACAAGAACCGCTGCGCCCAGGAAGACGACTTTCAACCCATCTTCACCGCCATGGGCCAGGCGGACGGCCTGATCGTGGGCTCCCCGGTCTACTTCGGCTCCGCCACCCCCAACCTCATGGCCCTTCTGGACCGGGCCGGGTACGTGGGCCGCATGGGGGACAACCCCTTCTACCGCAAGGTGGGCACTCCCATTGTCGTGGCCCGGCGCGCGGGGGTGAACTTCACCTACTCGCAGCTCCAATTCTGGTTTGTCATCATGGGCATGTTCGTGCCCGGCTCCACCTACTGGCCCATTGCTTACGGCCTGAAACCGGGCGACGTGGCCCAGGACGCGGAAGGCCTGAAGACCGTCTCCAATCTGGCGGAAAACATGGCCTGGCTGATGAAGAAATTGGGGTAGGTTGGGGGATGTAGAGGAGGCCAGGGGCATTGGTAAATTGTCAGATCAGTAACGCTGGGAAGCTCTAGCCGACGAACTCGGTGCCCGCCCTTAGTCCCTGGCTCTCCCCTCAAATCACTTTATCAGCGGGCTTAATTTGAATAACTTATCCTTAATGAGACTTAGCGCCGATTTCAATGAAGATTTGAGTGGCCCGGACCTCCCGGCCAAACGCGGCTACCCCTACTCCCAGGTGGGTAAAGCCGGGGGTGAGAATATTTTGGCGGTGCCGCGGACTTGACATCCAGGCATCCATCATCATCCGGGCCAGGGCCTGGGGGTCAGGAGGGGAATAGCCGGAGCCCGTCCAGATGTTTTCTCCCGCCCCGGAAATTCGGGAGGCATAGGCCGGAGGCAGACGATCCAGGGGTGACAGGCCCTCCGCATTATGGTGGCTGAAGAAGCGCCGCCTAAGCATGTCCATGCTGTGTTGCCGGGACACGTCCGTCAGGTTCGGGTCGGCCGTCAGGAGCGGCATGCCGTGTTGGCGCCGGGTTTCATTGGTGAGTCGCCAAACCTCTCTTTCCACTTCTGGCAGAGGCTGGATGCCGGGGAGGCCCGGCCCGGACGAAAAGGCCTTGGAAAGCACCGGTGGCCCGCTCCACCCTCTGTGAAGAGGAAAAAGGGCAGCCACCAAGATGGCTGCCCCCAATGTCCATATTATTTTGGCGCTCATGACACTCCCCCAAACTCTCCCACTCTTACCCCTTCGCGGCCCGGAGGCGTTCGCTGATGGAGGGGAAGTATTCCGCCTGGGTGTGGGGCAGAAAGAGGGCGGCGATGTATTGGTTCATATAGCCCGGGGTCTCGGAGAGTTCGAAGTTGGTCATCATCTCCGCCACCCGGCGTTCTTCGTTGAGCATCTCCCGGGAGAAGGCAAGCAAGGTGGCCCCCAGCAGCGAGGCGTTGCCCACGAAGTGGTAGCAGTCCCGGGGCAGGTCCGGGAGCAGGCCGATGGCGATGGCGTTGTCGATGTTTACGAAATTGCCGAAGGCTCCCGCCAGGATGACCTGTTCCAGGTCCTGGAGACGCAGGCCCACGCTTTCCAGCAAGGTGACGTAACCCGCGAACATCGCGCCCTTGGCCCGCATCAGGTTGTCGATATCCACTTCGCTCAGGGTAATGTCCTGGCCGATCTCCGTGTCCTCCGCATAGACCAGGACGTATTCATTGCCGTTTTCGGTCTGCCGGATCCGGGGCGCGCAGGTAATGAGGTCATCCCGGAACTTGCCGTTGGGGAGGATGATGTCCGCCTCCATCATGACCGCCAGGAGATTGATCAGCCCGGAGCCGCAGATGCCCTTGGGTTTGGTCATGCCGATGGTGAGGATCATGGGCTCGCAGGTGTCGGGGTTGATGCTCACTTCTTCGATGGCCCCCTGGGTGGCCCGCATGCCGAAGCGGATGCCGCCGCCTTCAAAAGCCGGGCCCGCGGAGCAGGCCGCGCAGGCCAGCCATTGCTGGTTGCCGATGACGATCTCACCGTTGGTGCCGATGTCGATGAACAGGGTCAGCCTGGGCTCTTTGTAGAGCCCGGAGGCCAGGACCCCGGAGACAATGTCCCCGCCCACGTAACTGGAGACGGAGCTGACGCTGAAGACGAAGACGTGCTCCGGCAGCTCCAGGCCCAGATCCCGGGCCCGTAGCAGGGGAATGCTGCCCGCGGTGGGGGTGTAAGGCGCCAGGCGGATGTATTTGGGGTCGATGCCGTAGAAGAGGTGGGTCATGGTGGTATTGCCGGCCACGGTCATGTGGGAGATTTCCTCCACCGACAGTTTGTGCTGTTTCAGCAGCCGGTGCATGACCTGGTTGATGGTGCCCACCACGGACCTTTGCAGTTTATGTAAGCCCCCCTCTTTCTGGCTGAAGACGATGCGGGTGATGACGTCGTCCCCGTAACTCATTTGGGCGTTGTAATCCGCGGCGTGGCCCAGGATCTCGCCTTTGGCCAGGTCTAGGAGCTGGACCCAAACGGTGGTGGTGCCGATGTCCACCGCCAGGGCATAGTGGCGCTGGGTGGTGTCGCCTGGTTCCACGTTGATCAGGTGAGGGGAACGGAAGCGGCGCCGGGAGAAATCCAGGGTGGCGGTGACCTGGAAGTCTTGCTCCCGCATCACCCGGGCCAGCTTCCTGAGAAGGAAGAAGTCCAGGGTGAGGCTTTCCACGGCATGTTGGCGGGCCAGACCTTCTTCCAGGCGGGATAGGTCATTGGCGTTATCCGCCAGGGTGGGGGGTGACAATTTGACAAATCTCTTCTTGAAGGCCGGGTTATAGAGGCCCTGCTCCTTCAAGGCGGCGATGTCTATAGGACTGGGCCGGAGGCCGACCCCGGCCCGGCGGCGGGTCAGGGTGCGGCGGTCCAGGAGGGACTCGGGAGGGATACGGACCACCAAATCGCTGATGACCCGGGACTGGCAGGCCTGGCGATAGCCCAGGTCCCATTCCTCATCGCTCAGGAGGGTGCTCCGAGGGCTCTCCAACTCTCCGGATTCCAGAATGATCCGGCACTTGCCGCAGACCCCTTCTCCGCCGCAAGAGGCGTTGATGTGCACTCCCGCCTGGAGCGCGGCCCGCAGCAGGTTTTCTCCATCCTCCACTTCGATGGTAAGGCCATAGGGATTAAAGGTGACTTTTTTGCCCACGATTTCTTTCTTTGGATAGACGCTGGAGTTGGCCTTCGCTGACAGCCGCACGCGGTAATGCGCATTCTATCACAAGAAATGGGCAAAAAAAATGTTAAAGTATAGGTGATTAGCGGAGGGATAGTGGTCAGTGGTCAGTGGCCAGTGGTCAGGGTCAGGGTCAGAGGTTAGGGGTTAGGGGCCAGGGGCCAGGGACCAGGGGCCAGGGAGATTAGGGGTTAGAAGCTATTTCAAAACCTCAATTTCGCCATAACTGTCATTCTGAGCGAAGCGAAGAATCTCGTATTTTCAATGCGTTGAGATCATTCACTGCGTTCAGGATGACAGAAAAAGAGGTTTTGAAATGGCTTTTAGGGTTTAGGGGGCGTAGCCTGGAGAAAAATAATTGACCCCTCCACAATCCACATTTTTTCAATCGCGGAGGCAATATGTCCGGGGCCCGGGTGGGCGAGTTGCTCAGGGAACTGTATCAAAAGTTGTGGGACGCGTTCGGGCCCCAGGGCTGGTGGCCGGGGGAGACTCCCTTCGAGGTCATTTTAGGGGCGATTCTGACCCAGAATACCAACTGGAACAACGTGGCCCAGGTGATTGCAGGCCTGAAGGAAGAAGGCCTCCTTGATCCCCGGGCCCTGCGGGAGATGCCCGACGCGGAGCTGGCTGGGCGCCTTAAGCCTTCGGGCTATTTTAATATCAAGGCCCGCCGGGTTAAAAACTTCCTGGACTTTTTTGCCCACCGCTTCCATGATTCCCTGGGAGAAATGGCCCAAGAAGACCTGGGGTCGCTGCGGGCTGCGCTGTTGACGGTTAAAGGCATAGGCCCGGAAACCGCGGACAGCATCCTCCTCTACGCCCTCCATAAACCCACCTTTGTGGTGGACGCTTATACTTACCGGGTCCTGAGCCGCCACCACCTGGCCCCCGAGGCCTGCTCCTACGAGGAATTGCAGGGGCTGTTCATGGGTAACCTGCCGGCAGATGTGCCCCTGTACCAGGAATTTCATGCCTTGTTGGTGCGCCTCGGGAAGGAATTCTGCCGCCCCCGGCCCCAGTGCCCGTCTTGCCCCCTGCATGAATGGCGAATTTCCGGAGAGTGAAATTTCCCCCCTTTCTGGAACGGATGTTGCATATAGGTTTGGCCAGGAAGGGATTATGGCTTACATCGGAAAAGAAGAATACATGGCTTTTTGGCTGCCCGAGTCTCTGCCGGTGGACGCGCTGGCCGGCAACAGCATCCAGCTTTTGGGGGGGGAGGAAGAGCCGGAGCCCATGGCTTCCGAGCCTTCCCGGGGTTTCATCATCGAGGATTGGTTTGGACCTTTCCTGTTGGGTCCCCCCACCCGCTTCCTCCGGGGCCGCTGTTAAGCTCGAGGCCGGAAAAGAAGAAGCAGCAGTCACCTATGGCGGGTGGACCCAGGATTTGGGGCCATAGTCTAGGCCCCTGGCCTCCCTCGGTGGGCCGATGAATAAGGGCAAGGCTTGGTGGGGGACGGTGCGAGAAGGGGGGGCAGAGAGCTCCCCCTTAATTTTTCCGCGAGACTCTCAGGGAGGCGGCCAGGGGCTGGTATCCACAGGCTTTCCAGCCTGTGGCGGCATCTGATCCCACCCCCAACCCCCCAACCCTTACAAGCTATTTCAAAACCGTTCTTTGTGCCACCCTAGCCGTAGGCGAAGGGTCTATTCCTTGAAATTACTGGATTCTTCGCTTCACTCAGAATGATAAATTTGTGCGGAATTGAGGTTTTCAAATATCTTGTACTATTCCTCCCTGACATTTTTTCCCCTCCCCACCGGAATAATGGTAAGATTGAGGCGCCATATACCGATTCGCCTCCAAGATATTGGAATATAGGGGCGAACCTTATGTTCGCCCAGCAATTTAGGGCGAATACAAGATTCGCCCCTACGAAAAAATATACGTTTGATGGCGAATTGGTACTATCACGGGCAAAATTTGACACGGATTGTGTGGAAAAATGGACATCATCGCCCTTCAACGCCATTCCGCTTCGGAATTAATCGCCAAGCTCAAGGAAGTCCCCCTCCTCAAGCAGCCCGACGTTCTCGTCTATCAGCAGGCTTTGATCTCGCTGGAAGAGATCCACACGGATTGCCTTAATCCGGCCCAGAATTACCTGTGGTTGCAGGAGTTGCGGAAAACCCAGGAACTTCGCTGGTCGCTGGCGGCCCAGGGGGTGGACCTCTTTAAGCTGGACGGCTACGTCACCTATACGGTGCGGCGGGAGGACGGCTCGGAGGAAGAATACGCCCTCTATCCGCCCATAGTGGAGGAGTCCGTGGAGGCCGACGGCACCCTGGCCCTGGTCATCAATGACGGCATGCACCGCCTTTATCTGGCCCGGCTGGAGTGGATGGTGCCCCAGGTGGCCTACATCCGGGGGGTGCCCAAGGCCTACCCTTACTACGCCTATCCGCGGCGGGAAGGCTGGGCCGGGCTGGATCTCCTGGCCGAGAATCCGGACCCCCGGGTCTATTTGAAGAAATGCCACCGGCAGCGGGATAATAAGAGACTTTATCGGGACTTCCAGGCGGTCTTCCGGAACGTGGGCCGCTCCAGGAGCAGCCTTCTTACTCCCCGTTAATATCTGCGGGACCGGGGCGGGAAGCCCGCTCTAAGGCTTGCAAATCTCCGGGATATCTCCCGTCCCGGGAGCGCAAATCTCGGAGGGGGATCCTTTCTGACTGCCAGAACGGCTGTTCTTGGCAGTGGCCTGGGGGGCGTCCGGCGGCTGCAGGTCTCTGAGCAGGGTCAGAATCATACGGGCCGCCAGTGTATCCACCAGGAAGTAAACGCTGGGGCTGGGCTCAGGCTTGGTTTCAGTGACCCAAAGGTCGACGATGGGCGCGGGCTGGGCCATGATGTTATCCGAGAGATACCAGACGGTGCGGCCAGTGTTGACCTCCACGACCCGCAAGTCCACCTGCACCCCGGATCTTCCCGTGGTGCCGCTGTCGATGAAATACGGCACCTCCCCCATCACCATGAGTTCCGCTCCCTGGGCCTTGGCCATTTTTTGGGCCTGGGCCAGGGAGTTGTAATAATCGTGGACCCGGACCACGCCCAGAAAAGGCCTTTTTTGCAGAAGCTGGCGGTGAAAGACTTCGGTGATGGGATAGCTCACATCCGTCACTACGGCCGGGACGCGGAAGGGCAGAATGGCGATGCGGGAACGGCGGTAACTCATATCATCAGTTTTGAGAAAAGCTTCCTGAGGCCCGGCTTTAATTTTGGGGTCGGAATAACCGGGGACGTAGATCATGGAGGAACAGCCTGCCGCCCCTGTCAGGACTCCCGCCCAAATACCGAGTGCCAAAAAAACCTTTTGCCGCCATCCCTTTTGAAAGGCCATAGCTTTTTCCATCTCTATGAGGTTCGTTCAGTTGCGGCGTGGCTCAAAGAACTCTACCCTGCCGTTCGGGATGTCCGGCCTGCAGGGGTGGCCCGCCAGGCAAAAATTGCCTTTTTTAATCCATCCGGGATATGATTATGCAAAAATTGCACCGGGAATATGAAACCGTTTTCCGTTTTCTGTTAAGAGAATAAAAATTGTCAACAAGTCCACTAAGACATGAAAGAAAACGGTACAAAAGTATCTGCTTATAGTTTGATCTGGGCGAAGAATTAGGAGAATTTAATGAACTTGTTTCTCTTGGGTGTTTTTATTGCCTTGGCCCTGGTGGTCCTGGGGAAAAATGTGCCCCAGTTGGCCAACATTCGCTGGCTCCTGGCCGCAGTGATCCTGGCGGTCTTCCTGGTCCCGTCCGCGGTGCGGATGGTCCCCGCGGGCCATGTGGGGGTCCTGGTCCTGTTCGGCAAAGTCCACGGCACTATTCCCGAAGGGGTGCACCTGGTGAATCCCATGTCAACCATGGAATTGATGAGTGCGCGCACCAAAGAGGTGTTTGAACACGCGGAAGCCCCCTCCAAGGAGGGCCTGAACGTGGTGCTGGAAGTCTCCTGCCTCTATCATCTCCAGGCCGACCAGGCCGACCGGATCTATCGCCAGATCGGCTCCAATTACGAGGAGGTGGTGGTAAAGCCCCAATTCCGGGCCGCGATCCGGGGGGTGACGGTCCGGCATGAGGCCAAGGACCTTTACACCTCCAGCCGGGAGCTGATCGCCAATGAAATCGCCGAGGACCTGGCGGAGGATATGCGCCAGCGGGGCATCATGGTCGAGAAGATTCTGCTGCGGCAGATTCAGCTCCCCAAATCCGTGGTAGAAGCCATCAACTCCAAGCTGGCCGCGGATCAGGACGCCCAACGCATGCAGTTCGTGCTGGAGAAGGAAAAGCAAGAAGCGGAGCGCAAGCGTATTGAAGCCCAGGGCATCCAAGACTTCCAGAAAATAGTCTCCCAGGGGTTGTCGGATCAGTTGCTGCGTTGGAGAGGAATTGAGGCCACCCGGGTCCTGGCGGAATCCACCAATACCAAGATCATTGTGGTGGGTGGCCGGGACGGCCTGCCCCTGATTCTGAACACCGGACCCGGGAAGCCGGAAAAATGATTGACAAGAGCAAGAGGGGCGATTATGAAAAGTTTATGCGCAGGTGGAGTTGGTGCGTCCGGATAATCGGCGGAGCCTTGCTCTGGACTATCCTGGCCGGGGGGTGCGAGGCTTCCGATCCCAAGGTGCGGAACGGCAATCCGGGCCGGGGCGGGGAGACTCTGGACCTCAAATCCCTTTTGAGCCAAGGCCGCACCACCGCCATCGATTTCTACAGCCCGTATTGTCAGCCTTGCGTGAAAATGGCTCCGGTTCTGGAAAAGCTGGCGGCGCGGATGCCGGAAATGGCGTTCGTTAAGTTGAATATCAACCGTCCCCAGGTACGGGGCATTGATTGGAGATCACCACTGGCCCAGCAGTACCGCCTCAAATCGGTTCCCTATTTTATGATCTTCAACCCCCAGGGAAAGTTGGTGGCCGAAGGCCCTGAGGCCCAAAAAATGATCAAGGACTGGCTGCAAAAGGCCGGGCTGGCGCCCCAGGCCGGGAAATAGGCAGCGTCAATTTTTCCGTCAACCTGCAGGATCGGGTTGACGGGGACCGCTTTACAAGGAGTGACAAGATGAAATCTGCCGGGATGCGCCCTAAATTAGTCCTGTGGCTGATTCTGGTGGTGCTGACGGGTTGTTCCCTTCCCTCTCCGCCTCCCCCGTTGACTGCCGCCGCGGCCCAACAGACCCTGGATAGTTGGAACACCACCTATTTTAAGGTGGTGGAATTCTACGGTTTGCACAATCCGGGAGATAGCGCCGGGCATACCCAAGTAGCTTATGTGTCGATGGTGAACCCCAACGACGCGCACCAGAAGCAGACGATTTTTGCGGCCCGGTTCCAGCTCCTCACCCAGCCCGACGGCCGGCAGCAATGGTTCTTGACTTCTCTTACCTCTCATTCCTCGGGACTAAGCCGGCGCCAGGGTTGGGATAACCTGATGGTCCCGGCAAAAGAAACCGGCGCTGACGCGTCTCGCTGAGCGCTACGACACCCCTATTATCCTCATCCCCCGGATTCTCCAGACCGGCAGCCACGGTGCTGACCGGCCTGGTCGGGGTTTTTTCCCCTTTTATACCAAGTTGCGGTCAAAAGAGTAGCATTGTCATTCTGAGCGCAGCGAAGAATCTCAAAATACGAGATTCTTCACTCCGCTTCGCTCCGTTCAGAATGACAGATCATTATTACTTCTTTGACAGCAATTTGGTATTAGACGAAGAAGTTTCACATCTCATGATGATTCATTTTTTCCCTCTGGGCCCTGGGGCGCGGGGCTATTGAGGATTCGCGACGGTTTTTTGACGAAGCTGCCGACATATTTTGTGGCCCAAGGCTTCCCCCAAGGGGAATTGCAGTCTCGCATGACTGGGATTTTCCAGAACTTGCGCCGGTTTCAGGAAAAGGCCGCGGCCCTTCCCGATCCGCCCTTGTTGCCCGGGGCGAAAAAGGGCTGTTGGATATTTTGACACAAAACCTAAAGTCTGGGGGAAAAGAGGAAAAGGGAAAGGGGCAAAGAAAGAGAAGATAAAAATGGGGAGCTAAATTAAGTAACCAAAACTATTTCCCTTTTCCCTCCTCCCCTTTTACCTTCTTTAAAATATCCCTGGCCCTCCCCCCATTTTACTCCCTTACATACCCTTGCCGGTCTCCCGGATGGCCTGTTCGATTTCTTCCTCCAGGGCCGGGGGCAGGCCCTCGATCTTCACCCGGAGGAAACCTCGGACGATGGTGGACACCGCCTCTTCTTCGTCCAGGCCCCGGGCCATGAGATATTCAATCTCCTCGGCGGCGATGCGCCCCACCGCGGCCTCGTGGGACATGTCCACTCCAGCCACCCGCCCTTCCAGTTCGGGCACCGCGTAGATATGGCCGGTGGGGGCCAGGATCAGTCCCCGGCACTCCAGGTGGGCCTTGATGTCCGGCTCCAGGCCCACCAGGTGGCCCCGGCTGATGGACGCGCCCCCGGTGGTGATGGTGCGGGCGACGATCTCCGCGCGGGTGTGGGGGGCCTGGAGGATGACCCGGCCGCCCACATCGATCTCCGAGCCGGGATGGGCAATGACGATGGAGTTGAGGCTGGCCACTGCGCCGGGTCCCGTGAGGGTCACCGTGGGGTACATCTGCACGGTTTTCACGGGCCGGAGCAGGATGTAGTTGGAAATGAACTGCCCCCCCTCTTCCACTCTTACCCCGGTGCGGGGCCGCACATGGATGTCCTCCGCCCAGTTGTGGATCATGGTAAAGGTAAGCTGCCCCCCGGCCCGCACATAGAATTCGGACACGCCCACGTGGAGGCCGGAGTTCACCCGGGGATGGGCAGTGCAACCGGTGATGATATGCAGCTTAGCGCCCGGCTCCACCACCACCAGGTTGTGGACGTGCTGGGCAAAACGGTCGGTGCGCAAGTAGAGACAGGATTCCACCGGCTGCTCAATCCGCACCCCGGGGAGGGCCCGGATGAAATAACCGTTGTCCAATTCCAGTTCGGTCCGGGCGGTGTATTTGTCTGCGTCCACCGCCACCAAGCGCCAGAGGTGGTCGGCCACCCAATCGTGGCGTTTAAGGGCTTCGGTGATGGGCAGTACCTCCACCCCCGGCTGGTTGGCCTGGCAGTGGACCACCGCGGTGTCGGCCTGGAGGAAGGTGCCCGCGTGTTCCACGTCGGTGAGTTCGATGCCGGCCCGGAGTAGATGGCGCCGCTCTTCCGGAGCAAACCGGCCGTAATCCGCATCGTATTCCCACTTTCCCCCCTCGCGGGAGAAGTCTGTAAGTTCCAAGTCAGTCCCGAACGCGGCCTTTTTGTCCCGACTCTTTTCCGCCCGCTCTTTTACCTCCGACATTTGATGCACTCCTCGTAGCCGAACTTTTTGATGTCCTGAAGAATATCCCGGGGGTTGCCGGAGCAGAGGATGCGGCCGTTCAGCAGGATATAGCCCGTGTCCGCGTTGATGTAGTCCATGATGAAGCCGGTATGGGTGATGATCAGCCCGGATTTGTCCCGGCGCTGATGCCGCCGGTCTTTCTGCAGCAGGCGGCCGATGATCTCCCCCACCACCTGCAGGTTCTCCAGGTCCACCCCGGATTCCGGCTCATCCAGGAGCACCATCTTGGGGTCCTGGGCCAGGAGTTGCAGGAGTTCGGAGCGCTTGATCTCCCCGCCGGAGAAGCCGTAATTGACCTCCCGGTCCAGAAAGCCGGTGAAATCATAGGCCGCGGCCAGGGCCTGGTAAGAGACTTTGCCCCCGGCGCAGGCCGCCAGAATATCCCCGGTCTTGACCCCCCGGATGGTGGGGGGACGCTGGAAAGAAAGTCCCAGACCCAGGCGGGCCCGTTCAAAGGTGGGGAGTTGGGTGATATCCCGGCCCAGAAAGCGGATGCGCCCCTGGCGCACCTGATATCGGGAAAATCCCATGATGGCCATGAGCAGGGTGGATTTGCCCGAGCCGTTTTTGCCGAAGAGGATGTGGGTCTCTCCCTGGGGAATGACCAGATTGATGCCCTTGAGCACCTCTTTGCCGTCAATGCTCACCCAGAGGTCTTCTATCTCTAACATAAAGCTCCTGAGAATAAAAAGCCCTCAAAGCAAGCTTTGAGGGCTCGTCTAACTTGATGAAGCAGGTTTCCCTGCCCCGGGGTTCCCCTTCTGGGAAAGACCGGCTACTGGACTTCCGGGCTGACCGGCAGAGGTACTAGCGGGGGCGCTAACTTCTGATATTTCATGCCGAAAGCCCGAGTCTCGAAAGCCTTGGGGTTGAAGGCCTTGGTCAGCTCGATTTCCTCAGGGGTCAGAATGCGAACGATGCCATAGGGATCCACAATGGCGAACCGCTCACCTTTGGCCAAGCAGGAGGCTACGGTCTCTTCCCCTTTGAGCTCCTTTTTGGAGACGCAGAGCAACTTGGCGCCGCCTTTTGCTTGCGCCATGGCGAAGCCCGCGACTAAACCCACGGCCACCAAAGCCACAATCAACCCTACCAACACTTTTGAACGCATACTCTCCTTCCTCCTCTATGCTAAGGTTGATACCCGGCTTTCCTCCCCCCCCAGTGGAGTAAACGAGAAAAAGCCGCTAAACTCCTTTCACGGCTATAATATATGCCCACAAGCGGGAATGTCAATTTAATTTATCTGGAACCTGGAAAAAAACCATATGCAACGGGCAGAATTCCGGCCTCCCGAAAATCCGGGAATTGGCGAAAATTTGGAGCAAGTTCCTCTCCCACCGCAGAGGGCGTTTAATCCCTGAAAAAATCCTGAATTTTTCTTGACTGGGAAAACTACATCGTTCTATAAATCTAATTTAATCCCTAAAGAAGCTTAGGGAAGAAGCCACGGCAAATTTGTTGAATTTATCACAATTCTTAGATAAATTATGTATATAAACTCAGAATTATAGGTGAGCTTTATGACTCCGCAGAAGCAGGGAAGTACACCGGTAGGCGCGGTAATGGTGGTGGGCGGCGGCATCGCCGGGATGCAGGCCGCGTTGGATCTGGCCAATGCCGGATATTTCGTTCACCTTGTGGAAGCCAAGGCAGGCATTGGCGGGGTGATGTCCCAGTTGGACAAAACCTTCCCCACCAATGACTGCGCCATGTGAATTATCTCACCCAAGCTGGTCGAGGTCGGCCGGCACATTAACATTGAGATTCTGGCTCCGGCGCAGGTAATCGGTATCAGCGGCGAGCCGGGGAATTTCTCGGTCAAGGTGCGCCAACGGGCGCGCTATATCGACATGGCCAAGTGCATCGCCTGCGGGCTGTGCGCGGAGAAGTGCCCCAAGAAAGTGCCCGATGAATACAACCTGGGCCTGGCCAAACGCAAGGCGGTTTACCTGGATTACGCCCAGGCCATCCCCCCCAAGTTTGCCATCGATAAAGAGACCTGTCTCTTTTTCAAAAAAGGCGGCAAATGCAAGGCCTGTGAAAAGTTTTGCCCCACCGGCGCGGTGGATTTCTCCCAGGTGGACGAGGACAAGGACATTGCCGTCGGCGCGGTCATCCTGGCCGCCGGGTTCCGGCCCTATGACCCCACCAAATACAGCGCTTACCATTACGCCAATTTCCCCAACGTGATCACCGGCCTGGAGTTTGAGCGCATCCTGGCCGCGGCCGGGCCCTTTTCGGGCCATATGGTCAGGCCCTCGGACCACAAGGAGCCTACCCGCATCGCCTGGCTCCAGTGCGTCGGTTCCCGGGACTTGAACCACTGCGACAACAGCCATTGTTCCGCGGTGTGCTGCATGTATGCCATCAAAGAGGCGATCATCGCCAAGGAGCACAGCAAAGAGCCCCTGGATGCCGCCATCTTTTACATGGATATCCGCACCCACGGCAAGGAGTTCGAGAAGTATTACTGGCGGGCCCGGGACGAATTCGGCGTTCGCTTCATCCGCTCCCGGATCCACACCATTGACCCGGTGCCGGGCACTGACGACGTGGCCATCCGCTATTTGATGGAAGACGGCACCTTGAAGACCGAGATCTTCGACATGCTGATCCTGTCCAACGGCTTCGAGGTGTCCCCCCAGGTATTGGAACTGGCCAAGACCCTGGGCGTGGAGGTGAACGCCAACAAGTTTGCCGAGACCTCGTCCTTCACGCCCGTGTCCACCAGCCGGCCGGGCGTCTACGTGTGCGGCGCGTTCCAGGGCCCCAAGGACATCCCCCAGTCGGTCATGGAGGCTTCGGCCGCGGCCGCGGCGTCCAGTGAGCTCTTGAGCCCCGCGCGGTTTTCCCTGGCCAAGAAAAAGCCCGTATTTGAAGAACGGGACGTTTCCCAGGAAGTTCCCCGCATCGGCGTCTTCGTCTGCCACTGCGGCATCAATATCGCCAGCGTCGTGGACGTGGAGGCGGTCCGAGATTACGCCAAGACGCTGCCTTACGTGGAGCACGTGGAGAACAGCCTCTTTGCCTGTTCCCAGGATACCCAGGGACTCATCAAGGAGCGCATCCGGGAACACAAATTAAACCGGGTGGTGGTGGCTTCCTGCACTCCCCGCACCCATGAACCCACCTTCCAGGAGACCATCAAGGAAGCCGGTCTGAATAAGTACCTCTTCCAGATGGCCAACATCCGGGACCAGGGCTCCTGGGTACATGCAAACGTGCCGGCGGCGGCCACCCGGCGGGCCAAAGATCAGGTCCGCATGGCCGTCGCCACCGCGGCCTTGCAGCCGCCCTTGCAGGAATTCGACCTGCCCGTCACCAAGGCCGGTCTGGTCATCGGCGGCGGCGCGGCCGGCATGGAGGCCGCGATGGGATTGGCCGGCCAGGGCTATAAAGTGGACCTGGTGGAAAAGAAGGATTTCCTGGGCGGCCATGCCCTTAAACTCAACAGCACCTGGAACGGCGAAGCGGTGCAGCCCTATGTGGATGACCTGATTAAACGGGTGAACAACCACCCCCAGATTGAAGTGCGCCTCAACTCGGAGGTCACCAACGTCGAGGGGTTTGTGGGCAACTTCAAGAGCACCGTCACCACCCAAGGCCGGGATTCCGTGGTGGAGCACGGCACGACCATCATCGCCATGGGCGGCCATTCCTTCAAGCCCAAGGAATACCTTTACAAGGATAACCCGAGGGTCTTGCTCTCCCTGGAGATGGATCAGGCCTTACGGGAAAAGAACCCCATGATCACCGGGGCCAAGTGCGCCGCGTTCATCCAGTGCGTGGGCTCCCGGGAGCCTGAGCGCCCCTATTGCAGCCGGGTCTGCTGTACCCACTCCGTGGAGAGCGCTCTCCAGCTCAAAGAGATCAACCCCGACATGGACGTTTACGTCCTCTACCGGGATCTGCGCACCTACGGGCTCCGGGAGAATCTCTACAAGGAAGCCCGGGAAAAAGGGGTCATCTTTATCCGCTACAACCTGGAAGATAAGCCGAAGGTGGAGCAGAACGCCAAGGGTGAACTCACGGTGACGGTCCGGGACCACATCCTGGGCATTCTCGTACACCTGCACCCGGAAGTGTTGACCCTGGCCTCGGCCATCATCGTCAAGGACCAGGAGAAGCTGGCCCAGTTGTACAAGGTGCCCTTGACCAACGACGGCTTCTTCCTGGAGGCGCACATGAAGCTGCGCCCCGTGGACTTCGCCACCGACGGCGTCTTCGTCGCCGGTCTGGCCCACTACCCCAAACCCATGGATGAATCCATCGCCCAGGCCAAGGCCGCGGTAGCCCGGGCCTCGGTGGTCCTGGCCCAGGATGCCATCCGGGCCGGGGGCGTGGTGGCCCAGATCGACGCCGCGGCGTGTTCCGGCTGCCAGGCCTGCGTGGGGGTCTGTCCCTTCGGGGCCATCAGCTACAAGGAGCGGGAAGACGTCTGCGAAGTCAACCAGGCCCTGTGCAAAGGCTGCGGCACCTGCGCGGCCAACTGTCCTTCGGAGTGCATCACCCTCTTCGGGTTCAGCCACAAGCAGATCTACACCCAGGTGGACGAGGCTCTGGCAGAACTGGAAGCCATGGAAGAGGCCGCGGGCTGATAACCTTTGCGACCTTTGCGTCTTGTGGTGATAAACCTCACGCCAAGACGCAAAGGCGCAAAGATCAAAAGCAAATTAAAGAGAGAAGGTTTCCATATGTCCGATACCAATTTCGAGCCGAAAATCATCGGGTTTTTCTGTAACTGGTGCACTTACGCCGGGGCCGACCTGGCGGGCGTCAGCCGCCTCCAGTACCCCCCCAATATCCGGGTCATCCGGGTCATGTGCTCCGGTACGGTCTCGCCCCATCACGTGCTCCGGGCCTTCCAGAAGGGAGCCGACGGCGTGCTCATCGGCGGCTGCCATATCGGCGACTGCCATTATCTCCGGGGCAACTTCATGACCATCAAGCGCATGCGCTTCCTCCAGGACCTCCTGAAGTTCACCGGCTGTGAGCCGGGGAGGCTGCACCTGGAGTGGATCTCCGCCGCGGAAGGCCCCAAGTTCGCGGAGACGGTGCGGAATTTCACCGAAAAGATCATAAAACTGGGCCCCTCCCGCCTGAAGCTGGCGGCCCGGGCGGCGTAGGGGCGCACCCGTGTGTGCGCCCTTTCGTAGGCCGACACGAAAGACTCGGCCCCTACAGACTAGATTAAGGACATTTCCCTATGAATAAATTGCGTGAAAAAGTCCGGAAGCTGTTGAAAGAAGGCAAAGTCGCGGGATACGTCGGCTATATGCTGAAAGACAGCCACCCCTTGCCCCACTTTTTTACCAAGGAGCGCCTGGAGGAAGTGGACCAGGCCATTGTCGCCCCCGGCGACGCCCGCTACCCTCTGGACAAGCTGCTGCAGCAGGTGGCTTCCCGCTACCCGGAGGAGATTTTTGCCATCCAGGTGCGGGGCTGCGACGAGCGGGGCTTAAATGAGCTCTACAAGTGGGGCCAATTGGACCCGGAAAAGGTGGTGCTGGTGGGCGTAGCCTGCCCCCAGGACCAGGCCGACTATTGCGAATGCCCCGGGCCCTGGGCCTCGGTCATCGACTCCGGCGAAAAATGCCAGCCCGTGGCCAAGAGCAAGCGGGTGGCGCGGATAGACGCCCTGGGCGAGGAAGAGGCCTTTAAGGAGTGGCTGGGCTACTTCCAGAAGTGCATCAAATGCTACGGCTGCCGGGACGTCTGCCCCATGTGCTTCTGCAAGGAGTGCTCCCTGGAGCACCCGGACCTGATGAGCACCGGTTTGGTGCCCCCGGACACCATCTTTCAGTTGGTGCGGGCCATCCACATGGCCGGACGCTGCATCGACTGCGGCCTCTGCGAGGAAAACTGCCCCGCGGACATCCCCTTGCGGGTGCTTTACAAAAAGGGCAATGACCTGGTCAAGGACCTCTTCGGCTATGAAATAGGGTCCCTGGAGTCCGGCCCTTCTCCCTGGAAGTTCCTGGGGGATGAGTCCACCCTGGAAACCAAGCCCATGTAAGACAGTTTTCAGTTTTTAGTTTTTAGTTTTCAGTTTTCGGTTGAAAAAACAGAGCGGGCCCATAGGGCCCGCTTTTTTATGCTGAGAATGGCTTGTGGAGGAAAGGGTCAACTACCTACAGGCAGCTCAAATTTTTTACTGAAAACCGAAAACCGAAAACTGAAAACTGTCTTAAGCTTTAGCCGGCAAAACCGGGTGCTTGTGGGAGTATGGGGAGCTTTCCAGGACCAGTTGTTTGCCCCGGCGGTTGGCCAGGTTGATGAGCAAAGGCCCCATGAGGTTGGCGGTCATATCCTGGGGCAGGCCCTGGGGGATGGTCAGGATCACCAGCAACTT
>JACQYN010000180.1:776-4151 GCA_016208235.1 Deltaproteobacteria bacterium | reverse complement strand
TTGTTCAAAAACTGCCGCAGTTCGTCTCCCTCGATCACCTCTTTTTCCAGGAGGACGTGGGCCACTTTCTCCAGGGTGTCCCGACACTGCTCCAGGACTTCCCGGGCGCGACGGTGGGCTCGCTCCACCAGATTGGAGACCTCCCGGTCGATCTCCTGGGCCGTGGTCTCACTGTAATCCTTGGTGCTTGGGGGCATGATGCTCTCCAGGAACAGCGGTCGCCGCTCCCTCTCAAAGGTGATGGGCCCCAGTTTCTCGCTCATGCCGTATTCCCGGACCATGGACCGGGCGATATCCGTGGCCCGATAGAGATCGTTCTGGGCCCCGGTGGAAATCTCCTGAAAGTGCAGCTCCTCCGCCACCCGGCCCCCCATCATCACCGCCATGCGGTCTTCCAGTTCGGTCTGGGTCATCAGATAGCGGTCCTCGGTGGGGAGTTGCATGGTGTAGCCCAGGGCGCCGATGCCCCGGGGGATGATGGACACCCGGTGCACCTTGTCGGTGGTGGGCAGGGCCTCGGCCACCAGGGCGTGGCCGGTCTCGTGGTAGGCCACGATCTCCTTCTCCCGGGGGTTCATCAAGCGGTTGCGCTTCTCCAGGCCCGCCACCACCCGGTCGATGGCCTCCTCGAAATCCTCCATCTCCACCGCGGTCTTGTCCTTCCGGGCCGCCAGCAGCGCCGCTTCATTGACGATGTTGGCCAGGTCCGCGCCCACCATGCCGGGAGTGCGGGCCGCCAGGGTATGCAGGTTGACCTCCGGGGAGAGCTTGACCCGGCGGGTGTGAATTTTCAGGATATCCTCCCGGCCTTTGAGGGAAGGGCGGTCCACCAGGATGTGGCGGTCGAAGCGCCCGGGCCGGATCAGGGCCGGGTCCAGGATCTCCGGGCGGTTGGTGGCGGCCATGATGATCACCCCTTTGCGGGTGTCGAAGCCGTCCATTTCCGATAAAAGCTGGTTAAGGGTGTTTTCCCGCTCCTCCGGGCCGCTCATGGGGCTCAAGCCCCGGGCCTTGCCTACCGCGTCCAGTTCGTCGATGAAGATGATACAAGGAGCCTTTTCCTGGGCCTGGGCAAAGAGGTCCCGCACCCGGGCTGCGCCCACCCCCACGAACATCTCCACAAAATCGGAGCCGCTCAGGCTCAGGAACGGGACTCCCGCTTCGCCGGCCACGGCCCGGGCCAGCAAAGTCTTGCCCGTGCCCGGCGGCCCCACCACCAGCACCCCTTTAGGGATGCTGCCCCCCAGGGCCTGGAACTTGGCGGGGGTCTTCAGGAATTCGATGATCTCCTTGAGTTCTTCTTCCGCCTCGTCCACCCCGGCCACGTCCTGGAAAGTGACCTTGGTCTCGGTCTCCACGTAGAGCTTGGCCTTGCTTTTGCCCACGGACATCAAGCCCCCGGCCCCGGTGCCGATCTTCCGGAAGAAATAGACAAAGATGCCCAACAACAGCAGGGTAGGAAGAATCAAGAAGATGAGCGAAGTGAGCCAGGTCTTTTCCTGCACGGCCCGGTACTTAATACCCTGGTTATCCAGGAGTTTAATGAGGTCCGGGTCTCCCACCCGGACGGTGAAGAACAAGGGTTCCTTTTTAAACTGCTCCTTCAGTTTTTGCGGAAGTTTCGGGTCCTGGCGGGTCTTGCTGAGATACTCCACTCCCCCGGGCAGAAGGTGACCCTCGATTTTATCCCCGCTTATCACCAGGTCATCGACGCCTTTGCTCTCCACCAATTTGCGGAAATCGCTGTAACTGACGCCTTCCTGCCTGGGGGTGATAAAATATTGCTGCGCCAGCAGCAGAATCATAATCAGCGCCAGGAAATACCACAGGGAAACCCGCGTTTTTTGTTCTGCCATGCTCACCTCGAACCGGCGCTCCGCCGGTGTCTTGACCTCCTAAAATATAATGGAGTTCAAGGTGATTGGCAAGTAAGACCCGGAGAGAACTCTGAAAAATGGCCCCCGGTAGCGGGAGTAGGGAAGGAGGGGTAGGGATTAGGGCAACCTGGAACCTGGAACCTGGAACTTGAAACTTATCCCCTTGCCTGCAAGCACGGACGCGCCTATGTTAAAAGGGAAAATCGCGGCAGGAAGGTTAAGCTCATGAAAGCCATGCTCCTGGAGTTTCCCGGGCCGGTTCTCGAAAATCCCCTGCACCTGGCGGACCTTCCCGCTCCGGCGGCCGGCCCCGGACAGGTCCTGGTCCGGGTGAACTACTGCGGCGTCTGCCATACTGATTTACATACCGTGGAGGGAGAGCTGCCCCTGGAACGGCTGCCCCTGATCCCCGGCCACCAGGTGGTGGGCCGGGTGGTGGACCGGGGCCCCGGCGTGCAGCGTCTGCAGACCGGGGACCGGGGGGGTCTGGCCTGGCTCCACCACACCTGCGGCGCCTGCCGCTTTTGCCTGGGGGGCCGGGAAAACCTCTGCGAGCAGGCGCAGTTCACCGGCCTGCACCAGGATGGGGGCTACGCCGAGCTGGCAGTGGCCTACGCGGATTTTGTCTATCCTCTGCCCGAGGGCTTTCCGGATGCGGCTGCGGCCCCCTTGCTGTGCGCGGGCATCATCGGTTACCGGGCCCTTAGGCTAAGCGACATCCAGCCGGGGGGCCGCCTGGGATTGTTCGGCTTCGTGGCCTCGGCCCACATCGCCATCCAGGTGGCCCGCTACTGGGGCTGCGAAGTTTTGGTATTCACCCGCAGCCCGGGACACCGGGAACTGGCCCGGCAACTGGGCGCGTCCTGGGTAGGCCTGGCTCAGGATGCTCCCCCCGGGAAACTGGACAGCGCCATCATCTTCGCCCCTGCGGGCAACCTGGTGCCCCAGGCCCTGAAACACCTGGACCGGGGCGGGACCCTGGCCCTGGCCGGTATCTACATGACTCCCATCCCCAAACTCGACTATGATCAGGATTTATATTACGAAAAGACCGTGCGTTCGGTGACCGCCAGCACCCGCCAGGACGGCCGGGAACTCCTGGACCTGGCGGCCCGCATCCCCATTCACCCCAAGGTGCAACTCTTTCCCCTGGAGGAGGCCAACCGGGCCCTCCAGCTTTTGAAAGCCGGGCAGATCGACGGGGCCGGGGTCCTGGCGATGGGGAAATGATGAGTGGGGAGGGGGCTAAGGGCCGGTAGCGCAGGCGTCTCGCCCGTGGACCTTAGCTCCCTCCCCCACACCCCTCCCCCAATCCCATACGTTTTTAGAATATTGCAGAATAGCAGCTGATTTTTGTCTGCGCCAGCCTTAAGTGAGGCCCACCCATCTTTACATTCATTCCTTATGGGGTTATTATTTGTCTCGGCAACTACTTATACCCTGGGAGGCATTAAGTGAAAGAACTGGTGGAAAAAGCCCTGGAAAAAATCCGCCCCCT
>JACQYN010000180.1:0-709 GCA_016208235.1 Deltaproteobacteria bacterium | reverse complement strand
TCGTGGAAATCACTGACGGGATCGTCAAAGTGCGACTCACCGGCGCCTGCAAAGGCTGCCCCATGTCCCAGATGACCCTGAAACAGGGCGTGGAACGCATGCTCCTGAAAGAAGTCCCCGGCCTGAAAGAAGTACAGGCTGTGTGAGGCGGGTTAGTGGGGGAGGGGGCTAAGGGCCGGTAGCACAGGCGTCTCGCCTGTGGACCTTAGCCCCCCTCCCCCAATCCCATAATGTTTTTTACCGGGGAAGTCGGGGGCTGCAAGCCCCGCCTTCCCGGCCCCAATCAAGGGGATTGGGGTGGGGAGTTTGAGGGGAGGGCGGGGGACCTGTGGTCCCCCGGCTCTCCCCTCAACTTTTTTCATACGTGATAAGGATGACCGGCCTTGATGGTCGCGGCCCGGTAGAGTTGTTCCAGGAGTACCAGGCGGCTCAGTTCGTGGGTCAGGGTGAGGCGGGACAGGGCCAGGCGTTCGTGGGCCTTATTCAGGGTGACCGCGTCCAGTCCCAGGTGGCCGCCGATGAGAAAGGTAAGGGGCCGGGCGTCCACTTCCCGGGCGGTTAGCCAGGCCGCGAATTCTTCAGTGGTGAGTTCTTTCCCCCGGGGGTCCAACGCCACTACGTAAGTTTTTGCGGGAATTGCCGCCCGGAGGCGTTCCCCTTCCCGGGCCTTGAGGGTTTCCGGGGGCAGTCTTCCCTCTTCTTTTTCGGC
>JACQYN010000029.1 GCA_016208235.1 Deltaproteobacteria bacterium | reverse complement strand
GCGGGATACCGTGGGGGTTCGAGTCCCCCCTCTCGCACTCCGGCGATGCGAAGCTGGCAAACAGGGGGAATGATCCCGCCTGTAAATAATCATACTCAAAGAGACTGGAAAATGACGCAAAGCGCGGTAAAGGTGGAAGTGGAAAATTTGAGCGCAGTAACGCGCAAGCTTAGGATTGAGGTCCCGGCGGCAGAGGTCGCCCAGGAGGTGGACCGGGCCTACCGGAAACTGGGGAAGCAAGCCAAGGTTAAAGGATTCCGCCCCGGCAAGGTGCCCCGCTCGGTCCTGGAACTCTATTATCGCAAGCAAATCGAGCAGGAGGTCTCCGAGGAGTTGATGCGCCGCTCCCTGGGGGAGGCCCTGAAAGAGAATTCTTTGGACCCCGTGAACCTGAATTGGCCGGAGACCATGCCGCCGGTGGTGTCGGGGGAAGACTTCCGCTTCAGCGTGGAGATGGAAGTGCCCCCGGAGTTTAAGGTGGAAAATTATCAGGGCCTGACTCTGGAGGCCCCCCCGGAAGAGGATATCGACGCCCTGGTGGAGGCGCGGCTGGAGGAGATCCGGGAAAATAACGCCATCCTCAAGCCTTTGGAGGAACCCCGGTCCATTGAGGAAGGGGATTTTGTAGCCCTGGATTATCAGGTTCATTTTGGCGGCAAGGCCCTGCCGGAAGGCAAGCAGGAGAATTTCCTGCTGGAGGTGGGCGCGGGCCGGTTCAACCAGGATTTTGAAAAGCAACTGCTGGGCCTGGCCCCGGACGCGGAGACCCGCTTTACCGTGGACTTGCCCCAGGATTTCTATAACCCCCTGCTGGCCGGCAAGGTGGTGGAGTTCGAAGTGAAGATCCAGGCCATCAAAGAGAAAGTGGTGGCCGACCTGGATGACTCCTTTGCCCAGAGCCTGGGGGGCAATTTTCAGACTGTGGCCGACTTGCGCGAGGCCGTTCGAGAGGATATTATTAAGGTAAAGGAAAGAGAGCGCCAAGGTCGCCTGGAGAAACAGGCCCTGGACCAGTTGCTGGCCGCGCACACCTTTGAGGTCCCGCCCTCCCTGATCCGGCAAGAGCAGGAAGCGATGTTCCGGGAGCAGTGGCAGCAGCTGATCCAGCACGGCATCAACCTGGAGGGACTGAACCAGGAGAAGATGCTGGAAAGCGTGCGGCCCGGCGCGGAACGGCGGGTGCGGATTAATCTTCTGCTGGAACGCATCGCCGTCCAGGAAGACATCACCGCGGACGATGCCGAACTGGAAGACGGCTTGCAGCGGGTGGCCGCCAGCACCGGCCGGGAAGTGGCCCAGGTGCGGCAGCTTTATGAGGAGCGCCAGCTTTTCGGAGTTTTGCGGCGCCAATTGCAGGATGAAAAAACCTTGAAATTTGTGTTGGACCACGCTGAAATAGTTGCGGCCTCCGAGACCGAGGCCCAGGAGAATAAATAGTATGCCATTGATTCCCATGGTGGTGGAACAGAGCAGCCGGGGCGAGCGGGCCTATGACATCTATTCCCGCCTCCTCAAGGAACGGATCATCTTTTTAGGCACGGCCATCAATGATGAGGTGGCCAACCTGGTCATCGCCCAGATGCTCTTTTTGGAAGCGGAAGATCCGGATCGGGAGATCCATCTGTATATCAATTCCCCGGGAGGGATGGTGACCGCGGGGTTGGGCATTTATGACACCATGCAGTTCGTCAAACCGCCAGTGACCACCCTGTGCATGGGCCAGGCGGCCAGTATGGCGGCCCTGCTGCTGGGCGCGGGCGCGCCGGGCAAACGCTCTTCTCTGCCCCATGCCCGGATTTTGATTCACCAACCCCTGGGAGGATTTTCAGGGCAGGCCTCGGATGTGGATATTCAGGCCCGGGAGATTTTGCGTCTCCGGGAGGAGTTGAACGAAATCATGTCCAAACACACGGGGCAACCCATGGACCGGATTCACCGGGATACGGAAAGAGATTTCTATATGTCCGGGGAACAGGCCAAGGAATATGGCCTGGTGGACGAAGTAATATCACAGCGGGAAGTGGGCAAACGCCCGCTGGCTCCCGCCTAGAGGGGAAATTTTATCTCCCTCATGTAACCGTGCAGGGGTGCCGATATAAAAATCGGAACCTGAAGGTGCGGATGAGAAACGAATAAAACCAAACCCGCCAAGCCCGGGTTTGGGGAGGATATGGATATGAGTAAACGGGGCGCCGACAAAAGCACCGACCTTTTGTGTTCCTTTTGCGGCAAGAGCCAGAGCGAGGTGAAGAAACTCATCGCCGGCCCTGGCGTCTATATCTGCGATGAGTGCATCGAACTGTGCAACGACATCATCGCCGAGGAATACGAAAAAGACGAAGCCAAGCAGGCCCGGTTGTCTATACCGGAGCCCGCGGGCATCAAGAAGCAGATAGACGAATACGTCATCGGCCAGGAACGGGCCAAGAAGATCCTGTCCGTGGCCGTCTACAACCACTACAAGCGGATCAACACCGGGGTGGAGCTGAACGGGATAGAGCTCCAGAAGAGCAACATCCTCCTGGTCGGCCCCACGGGCTCCGGGAAGACCCTGTTGGCCCAGACCCTGGCCCGGATATTAAATGTGCCCTTCACCATCGCCGACGCCACCACCCTCACCGAGGCCGGGTACGTGGGCGAAGACGTGGAAAACATCATTCTCAACCTGCTCCAGGCCGCGGACTACGACGTGGAAAAGGCCTCCCGGGGCATCGTCTATATTGACGAAGTGGACAAAATCGCCCGCAAGACCGACAGCCCCTCCATCACCCGGGACGTCTCCGGGGAGGGGGTGCAACAGGCCCTGCTGAAGATCATCGAAGGCACCATGGCCTCGGTGCCGCCCAAGGGAGGGCGGAAGCACCCGCAACAGGAGTTCATCAAGGTGGACACCACCAACATCCTGTTCGTCTGCGGCGGTGCGTTCAACGGCCTGGAGGATATCATCGGCGCCCGGGTGGGCCGCAAGGCCATGGGCTTTGGGGCCGACATCCAGAGCCGCCACCAGCAACCCCTGGGAGAGGTCCTGTCCCAGGTGCAGCCGCCTGATCTCCTGAAATTCGGCCTCATCCCCGAGTTCGTGGGGCGCCTGCCGGTGATCGCCACCCTGGACGAGTTGGATGAAGAGGCGTTGGTGCGCATCCTGAAAGAGCCCAAAAACGCCCTGGTGAAGCAATACCAGAAGCTCCTGGAGATGGACCGGGTCTCCTTGAGTTTCACCGACGACGCGCTGGTGGCCGTGGCCAAGGAGGCCATGAAGCGCAAGTCCGGGGCCCGAGGGCTCAGGGCCATCCTGGAGCGGGCCATGCTGGATTTGATGTACGATCTGCCGTCCCAGAAAAACGTGCAGGAATGCCTGATTAACGAAGATTTCATTATCAAACACGCCGCGCCCATTTTGACTTATGAGACCAAAGAAGAAGAAGAGTGGGATAAGCCAGGGAGGGTGGTGCAGCAATGATCTTTCGCTTAAACAGAACGCGGAATACGGGGGAAGGGGACAAGAAAAATATGGTCACCGTGCCCATGTTACCTCTCCGGGACATCGTGGTCTTCCCCCACATGGTGGTCCCTCTGTTCATCGGCCGGGAGCGGTCCATCTCCGCGCTGGAGTACGCCATGGGCCAGGAGAAGTACATTCTTCTCTGCACCCAGAAGGACCCCCGCCGGGATGAACCCCGGGAGTCGGATATCTTCCGGGTGGGGACCCTAGCCGCGATTCTGCAGCTCCTGCGTCTGCCCGACGGTACGGTGAAGGTGCTCATCGAGGGCAAGGAAAGGGCCCAGATCAAGCAATACCTGACCAACCCCCATTTCTACCAGGTGGAGGCGGAAGAACTTGCCGACACCTGGTCTCATAACCCCGAGATTGAAGCCATGCGGCGGGCCGCGATGGTCAGTTTTGAGACCTATGCGAAGCTGAACAAGAAGGTCCCCCAGGAAGTGGTGCAGACGGTGGCCGGGCTGGAAGATCCGGGCCGGCTGGCGGACACCGTAGCCGGGCATCTGTCCGTGAAGACCGAGGAAAAACAGGGGCTTCTGGAAACTCAGGACGCAGGCCGCCGCCTGGAAAAGGTTCTCGGCCTGATTAACCGGGAAAACGAAATCCTCCAGATCGAAACCCGCATCAAAAACCGGGTCAAGAAACAGATGGAAAAGACCCAGCGGGAGTACTATTTAAACGAGCAGATGCGGGCCATTCAGAAGGAGATGGGGGAAAAGGAGGATTTCAAAGGCGAAATCCAGGAGCTGGAACGGCGCATCCGCAAAAAGAAGATGAGCGCCGAGGCCGCGGCCAAGGTCAAGCATGAGCTGAAGAAACTCAAGCTCATGAGCCCCATG
>JACQYN010000171.1 GCA_016208235.1 Deltaproteobacteria bacterium | reverse complement strand
TGGCAGCGGGAGACTTTGCAAAGCCTCCTCGATAACGGGCTCCCGGAGGCGCGCCGGGAAAAGTGCCGGGCCCTTTTGGAGAAGCAGGAAAAGGCCCTGGAACTGCTGGGCGAATATGAGAACCGGGCTCGGAAATTTTGTGGAGGGAGGGGGTAGGGGCCTCTGATACAGGTGTCTCATCCGCAGTAGTTTCTGTTAAGCCGTTGCCTTTTTTAAGTGAGATTATTACCCCCCGCAGGGGGGATTATAAATAACCCCCTGATAATTCACCTAAATCCTCCTTTAGAAAAGGGGGACTTTCCAAACTGCTTGCGAGAGATATGGCCAGAATTATCAGCACCCGATTTGCGAAACACATCGCTATCCCTCTCCCGAAAAATGCTATTTTCAGAAATGGAGATTGATTACCAATACATGGGCGAAGCTCTAGCCCAGGCCCGGGAAGCTCTGGCCGCGGGCGAGGTGCCCGTGGGCGCGGTGCTGGTAGGGGAGGGGGGAGAGGTCATGGCCCGGGCCTACAACCGGCCCATCGGCTTGAGCGACCCCACGGCCCACGCCGAGGTCTTGGCGCTCAGAGAAGCCGCGGCCCGGCTGGGGAATTACCGGTTGCCGGGCACCACGGTTTATGTTACCATCGAACCGTGCCTCATGTGCCTGGGGGCTCTCCTCCAGGCCCGGGTGGCGCGCCTGGTCTTCGGCGCTCCCGACCCCAAGGGGGGAGCCTGCGTCTCTCTCTATCGCCTTCCGGAAGACCCCCGCCTGAACCATCATCTGGAGGTGACGGGCGGTGTCCGGGAAGCGGAGTGCCGGGAGCTGCTGCAGGATTTTTTTCGGGAGAGGCGCTAAGCATCATAAATCTTAGGAATTTTTAAATTTGCCTCAGGCGGCCAGAGACGGCCGCCCCACCATTATGATTCTTCTTTGGTGGGGCGGGCCTCCGCGCCCGCTAATTGCAAGGGTCCGCAGGGTGCGTCCTACGCACCTATTACCGAAGACCGAAAACCGAAAACCGCCTTCAAAGGAGGGGTACCGAAGAGGCCGTAACGGGGTCGACTCGAAATCGACTTGGGGGCTAATCACTCCCACGTGGGTTCGAATCCCACCCCCTCCGCCATCAATACAGTTTTCGGTCTTCGGTTTTCGGTGGAAAAGAACAATATCCGGAGGTCCAGATGGGACTCACGTATATCAATAAAAACTGCGAAATCTATCTGGGGGAGAAGAACACCTACCGGGAGGACATGGGCTCGCTCCCCTTGGATTGCATCATCACCGAAGAGGAATATAACGCGCTGCCGCCTGAGAAAAGAAAGGATTACGAGGTCTTGGTGCCCAAGCCGGAAAAATAGTGGTCAGGGGCCAGGGGCCAATAGGCAGTGACGGAGGGCGGGCTTGGCCCGCCATTTTGGTGTTTATCCAAATACCTTATCTGCAATTTCTTGGTTAAGGGCTTAAACTCAGGTATATACTATAAGGTGCCCAAGCAGAGCTTGGGCGAAAAATCGGCGTTCCCAAGCGGAGCTTGGGAACGCGTTTATGATGCGCCCTGCGCACCTGGCAGCACAGGCGGACGCCTGTGCCACCATAGGATAGTCCAATTCATCCACGCGGAGAGATGCCCGAGAGGCTGAAGGGGCACGATTGGAAATCGTGTGAGCGCCTAATAAGTGCTCCGAGGGTTCGAATCCCTCTCTCTCCGCCAGTTTAAATACGGTTTTCGGTTTTCGGTCTGTAGGTTTTCGGTAAGAGATTCTTATTCCAGGCAATTAATAGAATATGAACCCTCCCAATTTTCTTCAATTAGCTATTTCTTTATTGGCTGCTATAGGATTGGGCGGAATTTTTGGGGCTTACTTCCAATCTCGTTTTCAACATCAGAAAGGAATCAAGGAAGATATTCATCAATTAAAGCGGAAAAGATATGGTTCTATTCTGATTCAGATGCTTACAATTCTTGATCCCGAAAGGGGCTTATCCAAGATTAAGGAGTTCCGTAATGATTTACAAAATATTGAAGATTGCAAACAAGAAGTCAAAGTTGAAATGTTGAATAGTGTTTTATTCGCAAATGATGAGGTTATAAGATCGATGGCGGATTTTGTGCAAAACCCTAATTATGCTTCTTTTATAAAAACTGCTTCGTCAATGCGAAAGGATTTGTGGGGTAAGGATACAAGGATTGGAGAAGATATAATAAAAATCTTGGTAAAATCTGATAATAATTCCAATTAAACTAATTTTTATATTCTTCTACCGAAAACCGAAAACCGAAAACTGAAAACCCCTATGAGTTACCAAGTCCTGGCCCGGAAATGGCGTCCCCAAAACTTCGAGGAAGTGGTGGGCCAGGAGCCCATCACCCGCACCCTGCAAAACGCCATCTCCCAGGGCCGCATCGCCCATGCTTTTTTGTTCAGCGGCCCCCGGGGCGTGGGCAAAACTTCGGTGGCCCGCATCCTGGCCAAGGCCCTGAACTGCCAGGAAGGGCCCACCCCCCACCCGTGCAACCAGTGCCAGGCCTGCCGGGAGATTACCGGGGGCTCGTCCCTCGACGTGCTCGAAATCGACGGCGCGTCCAACCGGGGCATCGACGAGGTCCGGGACCTTCGGGAGAAGATCAAGTATCTCCCCACCCACGGCCAATATAAGGTCTACATCATTGACGAAGTGCACATGCTCACCAAGGAGGCCTTCAACGCCCTGTTGAAGACCCTGGAGGAGCCCCCGGCCCACGCGGTTTTTGTTTTGGCCACCACCGAACCCCACAAGGTGCCGGCCACTATCCTTTCCCGCTGCCAGCGCTATGATTTCCGGCGCATCCCCACCTCCCTGATCCAATCCCACCTGGAGAAACTGGCCGGACAGGAAGGCTGGCAGATCGACGCCGAGGGCCTGGCCCTGATAGCCCGGGAAGCGGAAGGGGGCCTCCGGGACGCCCAGGGGTTCCTGGACCAGGTGGTGACCTTCGGCGGCGATAAAATCTCCGCCGCGGAGATTGCCCGTATTTTGGGGGTCACGGAGCGGGGTTCGCTCCTTAAGGCCTTGCAGGCCGTGATCCAGCGCCAGGGCCCGGCGCTGCTGGAGCTGATCGATGACCTCTACAATCAGGGCCACGATTTGCAGCGCTTTTATCAAGACCTGGTCTGGTACGCCCGGCATCTGCTCCTGGCCGGGCTTCACCCCGAGGCCCGGCACCTGGTGGCGGTGGCCGACCAGGAGTGGGAAGAAATCGCCCAACTGGCCCGCCAGGCTCCCCCGGTCCATCTTCAGAATCTGCTCAGTATTCTCCTGCAGGGCGAAGAAGAATTGAAGCGGGCCCCCCAACCCCGGTTGGCCCTGGAAGTGCTTCTGTTGCGCCTGATCCATCTGGAGCCGGTGATGCCGGTGAGCGCCTGGCTGGCCCGGCTGGAGGACCTGGAAAAGCGCCTGGGCCCGGGTCCACGGCGGGCGGCGCCTCCGTCCCCTGGAAAAACTGCAGCGCCGCAACCCCTGGCGTCGTCGGCATCTGAAGCTGCAGCGCCGAAAGCCGTAACGCCGGAACCTCCGGCACCACCTGCGGCTGCGGCGGCAGCCCCGCCGGTCTCCGGGGTCGAAACGGATCTGGAAGCCAGGTGGCAGCAGTTTTTACAATATGTCCAGGAAAACGGAGACGGCCCCCTCTACGGTAAGATTTCCAAGTGCCGCCTGCTGGGTATGGCCGACCACCGCCTGCAGGTGGAGGCCGGGCGCTCCTGGAACTCCACGGGCCCCCGCCACGAGGCCCGTTTGCAGGAATTGGCCCGGGCCTTTTTCGGGCCCGAGTATTCCTTGGAAATCAAGGCCCAAGACGCCAAAAAGGCCGGAAAAATCCCGGCTCCACCGAAAAAGCCGGTGGACCTGGACACCCTCAAACAGCAAGCCTTGGAGATTTTCGGGGGCCAATGGGTCGAGCTTTCCGGGAAGGAGGAACCCCAGTGAAAAACCTGTCGGGCCTGATGAAACAGGCCCAGAAACTTCAATCCAAGATGGCGGAAATGCAGGCGGAGGTGGGCAACCGCACGGTTACCGCCCAAGCCGGCGGCGGCATGGTGGAGGCCGTGGTCAACGGCCGCCTGGAACTGGTGAGCCTGCGCATCGACCCCGAAGTGGCCAACCCCGACGACGTGGACATGCTCCAGGACCTGATCCTGGCCGCGGTCAACGAAGCCCTGAACCGGGCCCGGGAAATGATGGCCCAGGAAATGGCCAAGTTGACCGGGGGCATGCAGATTCCGGGGTTGTTTTAAATGCAGTGGTCAGTGATCAGTGGCCAGTGGTCAGTTTTAAAAGCGCTGTTGAGTAGTAAGTCGTTTTCATCTTTAGAAATCTAATTAATCTAATAAACTCAGATAGATAAAACAAGATATCCACCGTTATATTTCTTTACTGACCACTGACCACTGACCACTGACCACTGGCTACTGGCCACTGGCCACTTAAAAGGAATACTATGTCTAAAGGCGCATATCCCGCGGCGTTGCGACGCGTCATCGCCGCCCTATCCAAATGGCCGGGAGTGGGCGAGAAGACCGCGGCCCGTATGGCCATGTATCTGCTCCGGGCTCCCCGGGGGGAAGTGGGTGAGCTGGCCCAGGCCTTGTTGGAATTGAAGGAAAAGATTCGGCTCTGCGGGCGCTGTTACGCGTTTGCGGACGCGGACCTCTGCCCCCTGTGCGCCGACCCGGAGCGCCGCACCGGGCAGATCCTGGTGGTTGCGGACCCCGGGGATCTCCTGGCCCTGGAGAAGGTGGGCTGGTTCCATGGACAGTATCACGTCCTGGGAGGGCTCCTTTCCCCCCTGGAAGGCGTGGGGCCGGATGATCTGCGTATCCGGGAGCTCCTGGAGCGGGTGCGGGCCGAAGGCATCCAGGAGGTGATCCTGGCCTTGAACCCCAGCCTGGAAGGGGAGGCCACCACCACTTATCTGGGCCAGGAGTTGCGGCCCTTGGGCGTGAAAGTGAGCCGCATCGCTTATGGTCTCCCCATGGGCGGCGACATCAAATACACCGACCAGCAGACCCTGAAAGAGGCCCTGAGCCACCGGGTGGAGGCCTAGGAAGTTGTCAGTAGCCAATGGCCAGTAGCCAGTGATTGGCGGATCAACTTCTTGGTCGTTCTTTAAAATGATCGTACCACAAAATAGGGCAGAGCAAGGCAGTCAGAAATGGAGGCTTTCCGTCAGGAGCCTGACGGGCAAAGCCATTGATTTATTTATAGACATTAACGAAATAAATACGATCCTAAGCTTCCGGTCCCACCCCCACCTGGGCCTCCCTGCACCCAGGCCATGATGCCCGCCATCTTCACCGTGGACGTGGAGGATTGGTTCCACATCCTGGGGGTGGCCGGAACCCCGGCCCTGGAGGAGTGGGACCGGCTCCCCAGCCGGGTGGAGGCCAATTTCCGGCGGTTTCTGGACCTGGGCGACGCCGCGGGAGTGCAGGTTACCTGTTTTTTCCTGGGCTGGGTGGCGGCGCGCTTTCCTTATCTGGTGCGGGAAGCCGCGGCCCGGGGGCACGAAGTGGCCTCCCACGGCTACGGACACCGGCTGGTTTACGAACAGAGCCCGGCCGAGTTTTACGAAGACGCGCTTAAGGCCCGTCTGCTCCTGGAGGACATCCTGGGCGGGCCGGTTAAGGGCTACCGCGGTCCGGGTTTCTCGGTGACCAAGGACACCCCCTGGTTTTTCGAGAAATTGGTAAGGGCAGGTTATGAGTACGATTCTTCCGTATTCCCCGCAGCCCGGGGCCACGGCGGCTTACGGGGCGACCGATATGGCCCCTACCAGATTGAGACCTCGTCCGGCCCCCTGCTGGAGTTTCCCATCACCGTGACGGAAGTATGGGGCAGACCTAGGTGCTTTTTCGGAGGCGGTTATCTCCGCCTCTTTCCCTATACCTTGGTGCGCCGCATGACCCGGAGGGTGCTTCAGGAGGGCCGGCCGGTGATTTTTTATGCCCACCCCCGGGAAATCGACCCGGACCATCCCCGCTTGGCCATGAATCTGCACCGGCGGTTTAAATCTTATGTGGGGCTCCGGGGTATGGAAGGAAAGATCCGCCGAATTTTCCAAGATTTTCCTATTACTAGCTTTGCCCGCTTCCGGGCGGATTTTGGGGACTCTTTCAAGGACTGAGCCATGCCGCCAGCCGCAGACCGCACCTCGGAATTTTTTCAGGCCTACGCCCGGGACTTCGACGCCATCTACGGCACCCGGAACACCTGGCTCAACCGCCTCATCAACGCCTTATGGCGCCGCAGCATGAAGCTCAGGTATGAGGAGACCCTGAAGGGATGCGCCCCCATCACCGGGAAAAGGGTGCTGGACGCGGGTTGCGGCCCGGGGCACTACGCCGTGGCCCTGGCCCGGCGGGGAGCCGGGCA
This sequence comes from Deltaproteobacteria bacterium, assembly GCA_016208235.1. Taxonomy (GTDB): domain Bacteria; phylum Desulfobacterota; class Desulfobaccia; order Desulfobaccales; family 0-14-0-80-60-11; genus SURF-52. The sequence goes on along the minus strand of JACQYN010000171.1, from coordinate 13,963 downwards.
CGTCTTGGGTCTCGACTTTGCGCCAGAGATGCTGGAGTTGGCCCGGGCCCGGGCGGCCCAGGCGGGGGTGGCCGACCGCTGCCGTTTTGAACTCGGGGATTTCTTGACCTATCCCCTTACCGAAAACTTTGATTACGCGGTGGTCATGGGGTTCATGGATTACGTGCGGGAGCCCGCACCGGTGATTGCTAAGGTGCTTCAGGCCACTAAGTCGAAGGCCTTTTTCAGTTTCCCTGCGGCCGGGGGCCTCCTGGCCTGGCAGCGGCGGCTGCGCTATCAGCAACGCTGCGAGCTCTTCCTCTACTCCGAATCAGACCTAAGAAAATTGTTTGGCGAAACCGGGGCCCGGTGGGAACTCAAGCGCCTTGCCCGGGATCACTTTGTCACGGTATACTTAACCGAAAACCGTCCCTAAATGTTCGACCGACGTTTACTGCAAAACTTCGATTGGCTGCTCCTGGCCCTGGTGCTGATCATTGCCGCCATGGGCATCGTCAATCTTTACAGCGCCGGGTTCAACCGCACCCCGCCGGGCGCCACCCCCATCTACCTCAAGCAGATCTACTGGCTGGGGGTGGGATTGATCATCGTGGGCCTGACGGTTCTCTATGACTACCGCCACCTGCAGAAGCTGGCCTACCCCTTGTATATCCTCACCGTGATCTTGCTCCTGGGAGTGATGTTCGGCGGCAAGATGGTCTCCGGCTCCCGGCGCTGGCTGCCCCTGGGGCCTTTCTCCTTTCAGCCCGCGGAACTGGCCAAGATCGCCATTATCCTGGTGCTGGCCCGTTACTTCAGCCGCGGCCTACCGTCCGCGCCCCGGGGTCTCAAGGAACTCCTGATGCCCCTGGGTCTGGTGCTGCTCCCGGTCCTGCTTATCGTCAAACAGCCGGACCTGGGCTCCGGCATCCTGGTGCTGCTGACGGCCATGTCCATGATCCTTTTTGTGGGCGTCAATTGGCGCACTTTGGTGGTCAGCACCTTCTCCCTGGTGCTCCTTTCCCCGGTGATCTGGCACTTCCTCAAGGATTACCAACGCCAGCGGGTGCTGACCTTTCTCAATCCCGAAAAAGACCCCTTGGGGGCCGGCTACCACATCATCCAGTCCAAGATCGCGGTGGGCTCCGGCCAGTTCTGGGGTAAGGGTTTCCTCCACGGCACCCAGAGCCAGCTTCAGTTTCTCCCGGAGCAGCACACGGATTTCGTGTTTTCGGTCTTTGCCGAAGAGTGGGGTTTCATCGGCTCCGTGGTTCTGCTGCTGCTCTTCACCGGGGTGACCCTCTGGGGTCTGCAGGTGGCCCGGGACTGCAAGGAGAATTTTGGGCACCTCCTGGCCCTGGGGGTGGTCTCCCTGATCTTCTGGCAATTTTTCATCAACCTGGGGATGGTCACCGGCTTACTGCCGGTGGTGGGCATTCCCTTGCCCTTTTTTAGTTACGGCGGCTCCTCTCTGATCACCACCTTCCTGGGGGTGGGATTTCTCCTGAATATCCGCATGCGCCGCTTCCTTTTCGGGGGGTGATATAAAGCCCCGATGCCGACGGTTTCTTTTCACCAAGGCGAAGATTTGGGCCATGGATTAACCAACAAAATCCTTCACAATATCGACCTCTTCAGAGACCTTTTTCTGTCTTGGTTGGCTGATTAAAAAAAATCCTAAATTTACCGATTCGGGCAAATATTTTTTTTGAAAAAATTTTTTGACAGTGGGGTGAAAATAGGTTACAAGTTGAATTCGTGAAAAGTTACACATGGTGCTTAATCCCTCTAAACCCGCAAAGCCGTTGATTTCATAAATAAATATTAAGGTGGCAGCTCAGGATGATTGAAATTGACTGGACCTTATACGCACAAATCATCAATGCCTTGGTTTTGGTCTATCTCCTGAACGTAGTCCTCTTCCGGCCCATCCGCAAAAGCCTTAAGGATCGCCAGGCCCGGTTGGATGCCGATGCGGCCGCGCTGGCCCGGCTCAATGAGCAGAGTCAGGGCGTCGCCGGAGAGATCCAGGAGAACCTGAACTCGGCCCGCCGCCAGGGTTTGGGCGAGAAAGAAGCCCTGCGCCAGGTAGGGGCCCAGGCCGAAGCTTCCCTGCTGGAGAAGGTGAAGCAGGAGGTGGACGCAGAATGGGCCCGGGTCGAGAAAAAGATCATGGAAGACGTGGACAAGGCCCGGAAGACCTTGAAAGGTCAAGCCCAGTCCTTCGCTCAGGTCATGGCTTCCAAGATTTTGGGAAGGGAGGTTTCATGAACCGGGTCAAAAGAATTGCTGGATTGGGGGCCCTGGGGATCGGGGCGGTGCTGGTTTTAGCCGGAGCGGCGGCAGCCTCCGGGGGCGGCGGACACGGCGGCATCGACCCTGCCAAGGTCACCGACTTTATCTTGCGCACTGCCAACTTCGTGGTTTTTGCCGGCATTCTGATCTATCTTCTGGCCAAAAAAGTCCGGGTGAAAGATTTCTTCGCGGCTCGTGCCCAGGAAATCGCCAAATCCCTGGAAGACCTGGAAGCCGAGAAAGCCGCGGCCGCCAAAGCTTTGGCAGACGTGGAAGCCAAGCTGGCCCAGGTCGCCGGTGAGAGGGAGAAGATCATCCAGCAGTATATCGCCGAAGGCGAACTGGAAAAGGCCAAGATCGTGGAAAAGGCGGAAATGGTGGCGGCCCGCATCAAAGAAATGGCGGCCATGACCATCTCCCAGGAGACGAAAAAGGCGACCCAGGAACTGAAACAGGAGATCGCCGACCTGTCCACCAAAATGGCCGAAGATCTCCTTAAAGAGAAAGTCACCTACGCCGACCAGCAGCAGTTGGTGGAGGAATATTTGAAGAAGGTGGTGGAAGCCCATTGATTGACATGACCGTACCCCGACGCTACGCTAAGGCTTTGCTCACCCTGGGCAAGGAAGACGGCAATTACAAGGCCTATGGGGAAGGGCTGCAAGGCTTCGCCCTTCTCCTGGAGCGGGAGCCGGAGCTCAAGGACGCCCTGCTCAATCCCATTTATGGCCGGGAGGACCGCCGCAAACTGCTCCTCCGCATGGTCAAACTTCTGCAGATGTCCCCTCTGTTGGGCAACCTGTTGAAACTGCTGTTCGACAAACACCGCTTGGGGGCCGTGGCAGGGGTTTCCCAGGCCTACCAGCAGCTGGTGGATGAACTGGAAAAAGTCAGCCGGGCCAAGGTGAAGGCCGCCATCCCCCTGGATGAAGGCACCCGGGACCGGCTGCGCCAGACCCTGGAGAAACTCACCGGCACCACCGTGGTGATGGACGTAGAGGAAGACCCCAATATCATGGGCGGCATCCTGGCCCGGGTGGGAGACCTGGTGCTGGACGGCAGCGTGCGCACGCAGCTCCTTTCCTTAAAGGAATCATTAATAAAAGGCGAGGTCTTATAAATGGAAATCAGAGCCGAGGAAATCAGCCAAATTATTCGCTCCCAAATCCGGGATTATGAGAAAAAGGTGGAGGTGGCCGAAACCGGCACCGTTCTGTCCGTGGGTGACGGTATCGCCCGGGTCCACGGCGTGGAGAAGTGCATGGCCATGGAGCTTCTGGAGTTCCCCGGAGGCCTCTTTGGCATCGCCCTCAACCTGGAAGAAGACAACGTCGGTGTCGCCATCCTGGGTGAGGATACCCACATCAAGGAAGGGGACATCGTCAAGCGCACGGGCCGCATCGCCCAGGTGCCCGTAGGGGACGCGGTCCTCGGCCGGGTCGTCGACCCGGTGGGCGGCCCCCTGGACGGCAAGGGCCCCATCGAGACCAAGGAATTCCGGCGCATCGAGGTCAAGGCCCCCGGCGTCATCGAGCGCCAACCGGTGAATGAGCCTTGTTACACCGGCTATAAGGCCATCGACGCCATGACCCCCGTCGGCCGGGGCCAGCGGGAACTGATCATCGGCGACCGCCAGATCGGTAAGACCGCCCTCTGCGTGGACGCCATCATCAACCAGAAAGATTCGGGTGTTATCTGCATTTACGTAGCCATCGGCCAGAAGAAGTCCACCGTGGCCCAGGTGGTGGACGCCCTGGAGCGCCACGGGGCCATGAAGCACACCATCGTGGTCAACGCCTCGGCCTCGGAGCCCGCGCCCTTGCAGTACGTGGCCGCTTTTGCCGGCTGCGCCATGGGCGAGTACTACCGGGACACCGGCCGCCACGCCCTGATTATTTATGACGATCTCACCAAGCAGGCCCAGGCCTACCGGCAGATCTCTTTGCTCCTGCGGCGGCCGCCGGGACGTGAGGCCTACCCCGGTGACATCTTCTATAACCACTCCCGGTTGCTGGAGCGGGCCGCGAAATTGAACGACACCCTGGGAGGCGGCTCCTTGACGGCTCTGCCCATCATTGAGACCCAGCAGGGCGACGTCTCCGCCTACATTCCCACTAACGTCATTTCCATCACCGACGGCCAGGTTTACCTGGAACCGGGTATGTTCTTCTCCGGTGTCCGGCCTGCCATCAACGTCGGTCTGTCGGTTTCCCGGGTCGGCGGCGCCGCCCAGGTGAAGGCCATGAAGCAGGTGGCCGGCATGCTGCGGTTGGACATGGCCCAGTACCGGGAGCTGGCGGCCTTCGCCCAGTTCGGCTCCGAGCTGGACAAAGCCACCCAGCAGCAGCTCAACCGGGGTAGCCGGCTGGTGGAAGTCCTGAAGCAGCCCCAGTATCAGCCGCTGCCAATGGAGAAGCAGGTGAGCATCATTTATGCCGGCACCCGGGGCTACCTGGATAAATATCCGGTGGACGTGCTGGCCTCCTACGAACAGCAGCTCTATAGCTTCATGGAATCGAAATATTCCGACCTCCTGGCCGACCTCAAGGAACAGAAAGAGTTTACTACGGAGCTGGATGCCAGGATGAAGGCCGTTTTGGATGATTTTGATACCGTATTCCGGCCTGCCGTCAGCGCGTCTTAATACCGGGGGAAAAGAATGGCGACCCTACGAGATATCAGACGCAAGATCGGGGCGGTCAAAAAGACCCAGCAGATCACCAAGGCCATGAACATGGTCGCCGCTGCGAAGTTGCGGGGGGCCCAGCAGCGCATGGAGGGGTTTCGGCCTTACGCCCAGGCCTTTGCCATGATGTTGGGCAATATGGCCGGCCGGGTGGAACCGGAGATCCACCCCTTCTTCCAGAAAACGGAGCCGGTGACTAGGGTGGGTCTGGTGTTGATGACCGCCGACCGGGGTCTGTGCGGCTCCTTCAATGTCAACCTGATCAATACCGCGGTGAAATTCATCCGCGAGAAAGAAGCCGCGGGCATCGACGTGTCCCTCATCTGCGTGGGCCGCAAGGGCCGGGACTTCTTCCGGCGCCGCAAAAGAGAGATGCGGGCCCAATATGTGGATGTCTGGAATAAGTTCGATTTCAGCAACGCCGTGGTGGTGGCCCGGGAGATGATGAGCATCTTCCTTACCGGAGAAGTGCAAGAGGTCTATCTGATTTACGCCAATTTCGTCAACATGGCCGTCCAGCGCCCGCGGCTGGTGCAGCTCCTGCCCATCCAGCCGGGCGAGGCGGCGGCGGAGGCGCCCAGCATGGAGTACCTCTTCGAGCCGCCCATGGAGCAGTTCCTGGAATACCTGCTGCCGAAATATATCAACGTGCTGGTGTACCATGGCTTCTTGGAGAACTCCGCCAGCGAGCATGCGGCCCGGATGACCGCCATGGACAACGCCCAAAGCAACTGCAAAGAGATGATCACGCAGCTCACCCTGGTGATGAATAAGGCCCGGCAGGCGGCCATTACCAAAGAATTGATGGATATCGTGGGCGGGGCTGAGGCCCTCAAAGGCTAAGCCGCCCGGATGAGGAGGATTGGGAGAATATGAATATCGGCAGAATCGCCCGCGTTATCGGTCCGGTAGTGGACGTGGAATTTGAGGAAGGTAAACTGCCGGCCATTAAAAATGGTTTGCTCATCAGCAACCCGGCCATCGACGACATGGAAGACAATCTGGTGGTGGAAGTGGCCCAACACCTGGGGAACAACATGGTGCGCACCATCGCCATGGACACCACCGACGGCCTGGTCCGGGGCATGCCCGTGAAAGACACCGGCAATGCCATCATGGTGCCGGTGGGACACGAAGCCCTGGGCCGGGTGCTCAACGTGGTGGGCCGCCCGGTGGACGGCCTGGGTCCGGTGAATGCCAAGACCTATTACCCCATTCACCGCCCGGCGCCCCCCTTCGTGGACCAGGACACCACCGTTAAGGTGCTGGAGACCGGCGTCAAGGTCATCGACCTGCTGGTGCCCTTCCCCCGAGGCGGCAAGATGGGAATGTTCGGCGGCGCCGGAGTGGGCAAGACCGTGGTCATGATGGAAATGATCCACAACATCGCCATGCACCACGGCGGCATCTCAGTATTCGCCGGCGTGGGCGAGCGCACCCGTGAAGGCAACGATCTGTACCTGGAAATGAAACACTCCGGCGTACTTCCCAAGGCCGCCTTGATCTACGGCCAGATGACCGAGCCCCCCGGGGCCCGGGCCCGGGTGGCCCTTTCCGCCCTCACCGCGGCGGAATACTTCCGGGACGAAGAGGGTCAGGACACCCTGCTCTTCATCGACAACATCTTCCGTTTCACCCAGGCGGGCTCCGAAGTGTCGGCGCTGTTGGGCCGCATGCCATCAGCTGTAGGTTACCAGCCCACCCTGGGCACCGACCTGGGTGAACTGCAGGAGCGCATCACCTCCACCAAGAAGGGGTCGGTCACCTCGGTACAGTGCATCTACGTGCCCGCGGACGACCTCACCGACCCGGCCCCGGCCGCCACCTTCGCCCACTTGGACGGCACCGTGGTGCTCTCCCGGGCCCTGACGGAGCTGGGCATTTATCCGGCGGTGGACCCCCTGGACTCCACCTCCCGCATCCTGGACCCCCAGGTGCTGGGTGAAGAGCATTACTTCGTCGCCCGGAACGTCCAGCAGATCCTCCAGAAGTATAGGGACCTGCAGGACATCATCGCCATCCTGGGGATTGACGAACTCTCCGACGAAGACAAGCTTACCGTGGCCCGGGCCCGGAAGATTCAGCGCTTCCTGTCGCAGCCCTTCTTCGTGGCGTCCACGTTCACCGGCCAGGAGGGCAAGTTCGTCTCCGTGCCGGACACCGTGCGGGGCTTTAAGGAAATCATTGAAGGCAAACACGACGACCTGCCGGAGCAGGCCTTCTACATGGTGGGCGGCATCGAAGAAGCGGTGGCCAAGGCTGAACGGCTGGCCGCCGCCTAAGACAGGAGGGATAAAAGCCCATGGCAGAAAAACAACTCCTGTTGGAGGTGGTGACTCCCGACCGCATGGTGCTGTCCACCGAGGCGGATGTGGTGGTGTGCCCGGGCGTGGAAGGCCAGTTCGGCGTCCTGGTGGGCCACATCCCCTTCCTGAGCGCCCTGGACATCGGCGAGATGTACTACAAAGCCGGCGGCAAGACGGAATACCTGGCGGTCTCCGGCGGCTTCGCCGAAGTCACCGGCGCCAAGGTGACCATCGTCGCCGAGGCCGCGGAACTGGGCCATATGATCGATATAGAGCGGGCCAAGCGGGCCCGGGAACGGGCGGAAAAGCGCCTGGCCGCGGGCAAGACCGCGGACATCGACTGGATCCGGGCCGAGGCCGCGCTGCGCCGCTCCCTGGTGCGCGCCAAGGTGGCCGGCCGGTAACAACAACCGACGTTCAACTAATAAAACAAAAAGGCAAGCCTGGTTTGCGGGCTTGCCTTTTCATTTTTAAACTTTGCCAACCACCTGATCCTATGATTAAATATGCTTTTACTGCTGGCATAGGTGGCTTAGTCAATAACCCTTAACAAATTATAGCTGACTCCAGGAGAGTAAGGAAAGGGGATACGCTCTAAGAAAGATATCTCCTTAATATATGCGCTGTTTTTCGCCAGCGGAATCAGCGGCCTTATTTACGAAGTAGTCTGGCTGAGAATGCTACCCAGGATAATGGGGGTAACCATCTATGCGACTTCTACCGTTATCGCCTCTTTTATGGCCGGATTGGCCTTAGGAAGTTTTTTGCTTGGCAGGTTCATTGATAAGCGGAAAGACCCTTTAAGGATTTATGCGGGGTTGGAATTCTTGATTGGTCTCACTGCCTTTATTGTTCCTGCGTTGTTAGTGGTCTGTTTGCCGATTTTAAAATATCTCTTTCAAGTTAGCGGAGAAAATCAGTTCCTGGTCACCCTGGCGCGCCCGGGTTTATCTTTCCTGGTACTACTTATTCCAACAACGATGATGGGAGGAACATTGCCCATCTTGACCAGTTGGTTGGTAAAGGAGGGTATTTTATTTGGCAGAAGCTTTAGCCTCCTGTATAGCATTAATACCTTAGGGGCGGTTACCGGAGTGGCTATCGGTGGATTTGTTACCCTTGGCTCTTTAGGAGAAACAGCCACCTTAGGTCTAGGGGCCGCGATTAACTCTCTGGTGGCGATTCTGGCCTACGGGATTTTTAGAAAGGAAAGGCGAATTGAAGGAGGATCAGAGAAGGTAGAAGCAAATGTAATTGGTTTGAAAAGGAGGATTTCCCTCTATTCGGATCAGATACGCCGGGTAGTATTGGTGGCCTTCATTATCAGCGGCTTTACTGCTCTGGCTTATGAGGTAATCTGGACCAGAAATCTTATTTTGTTTTTAAAAACCTCGATCTATGCCTTTTCCGGAATGTTGACCATATTTTTATTGGGAATCGCCTTGGGTAGCTTCTGCATGAAGGGCCTGGTAGATAGACTCACCCGGCCCTTATTGATCTTTGGCATCTTGGAGCTGTTAGTGGGATTTTTCTCCATCATCAGTCTTTATTTATTTCCTTTCTTCGATGGGCACTGGGGGAGCCAGTTTAGGGGTTTGGAAAGGGTCTTGATAGCTCCTTTCGTCATTGTTTTCCCCCTGACCTTTCTTTTGGGGATGATCTTCCCCATTGCCAGCGTCTGTTATGCCAGAGATGACGCAAGCACCGGCGCTTCGGTGGGTTTGTTGTACAGCGCCAACACCGTCGGCAGTATTTTAGGGGCCCTGCTGGCCGGATTCTGGTTAATCCCCCATTGGGGTTCCACCAATTCCGTGGTACTTTTGGTTTGCCTGAATTTTTCCTTGGGTCTATTGCTTCTATGGCTGGAAAGTGGGAGGGCCTTAATTACCAAGGTCAGTTGTCTGACAGTTCTGCTCCTTTTGGGGATTTTTATTGTGATGGTGAAGAGCCAAGACCCACTCTTATTGACAATTACCAATAAAGTTGAAAGCTATAAGAAATCAGTTTGCGGCGATAATTCTTTATACGAAATATATTACAACAAAGAGGGGATTGAGGGAACAGTAACGGCTTTTTCAATATTTGATAGAAAGCAACTATGGATTAACGGCATGGGGATGACAGAGTTATGTACAGAAACTAAACTCATGGCTCACCTTCCACTCATGTTTAGTAAAATTCCCAAGGAGTTAATGGTTGTATGTTTCGGCATGGGGACTACCACTAAATCAGCTGCATTATATGCGGATATTAATATTACTGTGATTGAACTCGTTCAGGAGGTATACGACATCTTCGGGTACTATCATGATAATGGTAAAGAAATTTTACAGCAGAAAAATGTACATCCCCTCGTAAACGACGGGCGCAATTATCTTTTGTTATCACCGCGGAAATACGATGTAATTACCGTTGATCCGGCTCCGCCTATCTGGAGCGCCGGTACCGTCAACCTTTATACCAGAGAATTCTTCCAAATCTGTCGCGATCGCCTCTCTGCTGATGGCGTAATGTGCCTCTGGTTCCCTGGGGCAACTACCGAAGACGAAGTGAAAAGCATACTTCGGACCTTTCATGCAGTTTTTCCCCATACAAAAGTTTACCGAGGGCCGCACAACTGGGGGTATTATTTAATTGGCACTAAGCGATCCGTTATTGAAAGCGATTTCCGGAGTAACGTGGAAAAGGCCTTTCAGAACCAGGCAATGGTTAACGATTTGGCTGAATATGATAAGGTTTGTGTGAGTCCGGACCAGCTTTACCAACTCTTGCTGTGGGACACTCAGGAAGTGGAAAAAATCGCCCAGGAAGGCGTGTTAATCACCGATGATTATCCTTATACCGAATTTTTCCTTTGGCGTTATTTACGGGGTAGGATGAAGGAATATAATCCCCAATCTTGCTCTAATCGCTAAAAGGTTGCAGGCTACTCAGGCATCTATATTTTATGGCACATCATATGCGTGCTAAAACGGTGGCCGAAGACATTGACCCGCCGGCGGTTGTAACGGTTTATCGCACCAGAAAGATCGGAAAATATTGGAGGCAGTCATGAAGGTGACCTATGATCCGGAAGTGGACGTGCTGCGCATAATTTTTAGCAATGCTCCCATTGAAGAAAGCGATGAGGACAAGCCCGGGGTGATAATTGACTATGACAAAGATGGCAATGTCGTGGGGATGGAAATTTTAGATGCCTCCAAGCGGATGGATAATCCCCGGGCGGTGGATTATGCAGTGGTTGGATGATGCAAAATTGGTTTTCCAACCGAGCTGAACATCATGGAAAAAGAGAGGGTATTATTAGACCACAGCATTTGGCAATACATGTCAAATCGCAAAAAGCGGCAGTTTAATCGGCTCCCGTGCAAAAAGAAAAGTGGTCAATTTCTGGCATAAAGAGTGCATGAAAATAAAGGATGGAGATGTTAAACGATAAAATCACCGCCGTCATCCTCGCCGCGGGCCAGGGGACCCGCATGAAATCCAGCCACCCCAAGGTGCTGCACCAGATCCTGGGGCGGCCCATGATCGCCTACCTCCTGGATACCCTTATTAATTTGGGAATTGAGGATATCCTAGTGGTAGTGGGTTATCAGGCTGAGAAAGTCCAGGAGGCCCTGAAGGATTATCCGGTGCGCTTCGTGGTTCAGGAACCCCAGTTGGGCACCGGCCACGCGGTGCAGGTGGCCATGGTCGCCGTGCCGCCGGAAGCCGGGGATGTCTTGGTCTTGTGCGGCGACGCGCCCTTGATTTCCCGGGAAAGCATCAACGCACTCCACCAGATGCATAAAAACCACCAGGCCGCGGTGACCATTCAGACCGTGGTCCTCCCGGACGGCCTGCACTATGGCCGGGTGGTGCGGGATGACGCAGGCCGGGTGACCGCGGTGCTCCAATCCAAAGATTCGGTGGACCGCCCGGAGATTCTGGCCATTCGGGAAATCAACACCGGGGCTTATTGCTTCGACACCCCGTTTCTCCGGGACGCGTTAGACAGAATTCCCAAAAGCCCGGTCACCGGCGAAATCTATCTCACCGACCTGATTCACATCGCCCGGGAGCAGGGCCGGGCGGTGGAGGCCCTCATCGACCAGAACCTGGAGGACCTCCTGGGCATCAACAGCCGGGCCGAACTGGCCGCAGCCACCCAGACGGTGAAGCGGAAAATCAATGCCCGGCACATGGACCAAGGGGTCACCCTGGTGGACCCCGAAACCAACTATATTGAGTCCCTGGTAACTATTGGCCGGGACACCGTTATCTATCCCAACGTTTATATTCAGGGCCGCACGGTTATCGGCGAAAACTGCGTCATCGAGGCCTCGGTCAAGATTGTCGATTCCACGCTGGAAAACGACGTTCATGTCAAAATGGGCTGCGTCGTCACCCAGAGCCGTCTCGGGGCCGGGGTGGATATCGGTCCCTTTGCCCATCTTCGGCCCTTAAGCGACCTCCGGCAAGGGGTGCATGTGGGCAATTTCGTAGAAGTGAAAAAGTCGGTGCTCCACGAAGGGGTGAAGGCCGGGCACCTCACTTACCTGGGGGACGCGGAGGTGGGGGCCGGCACCAACGTGGGCGCGGGGACCATCACCTGCAATTACGACGGGGTCAAGAAGCACCAAACCATCATCGAAGAAGGGGCCTTCATCGGCAGCAACACCGCGTTGGTGGCCCCGGTGACCATCGGGGCCGGGGCCTACGTGGGCGCGGGCTCCACCATCACCAAGGACGTGCCCCCTGGTAAGTTGGGCATCTCCCGGGCCCGGCAGGTGAACCTGGAGCGGCGGCTCATTGGCAAAAAGAAAGAGGAATAGACAGTGGTCAGTGGCCAGTGGTCAGTGGTCAGTAAAAGATAAGTTTGCAGTCTTTACTGGCAACTGACTGCTGGCCACTGACCACTTCAAGAGAGGTTACTATGTGCGGCATCATTGGATATCTGGGCCCCCAGGAGGCCATGCCCATCATCCTGGACGGCCTGAAGCGTTTGGAATACCGGGGTTACGATTCCGCGGGCATGGCGGTCATCGGCGCCAACGGCATGGCCATCCGCCGCAGCCTGGGGAAGCTCCGGGAGTTGGAGAACCTGGTGCGGAGCGAGCCCCTGCCCGGCCAGGTGGGCATCGGCCACACCCGCTGGGCCACCCACGGCCGTCCTTCCGAGGTCAACGCCCATCCCCACCAGGTGGGGGAGATCGCGGTGGTCCACAACGGCATCATTGAAAACTACCTGGAAATCAAGGAGCAGTTGCTCAAAGAGGGCCACCGCTTCGCTTCGGAGACGGACACGGAAATCGTCTCCCATCTCATTGTCAAGCACATGCATCGGGGAGTGGACTACCTGGAGGCGGTGCGCCTGACCCTCATGGAGATCAAGGGTTCTTACGCCCTGGTGATCGTCAATTCCCAGGAACCACGGATGCTGGTGGCCGCGCGCAAAGAGAGCCCTCTGATCCTGGGTTTGGGAGAGGAAGAATTTTTCCTGGCGTCGGACATCCCGGCCATCCTTCCCTACACCCGCCGGGTGATTTTTCTGGAAGACCACGACCTGGTGGTGGTACGCGACGACCATTACCTGCTCCTGGATAAGGAAGGGAAGAAGTGTGAAAGACAGGTGAACGTGATCAACTGGAGCCCGGCCATGGCGGAAAAGGCGGGCTATAAGCACTTCATGCAAAAGGAGATCTTCGAGCAGCCCCGGGCCCTCATCGACACTTTCCGGGGCCGCATCGACCCGGACATGGGGGAGGTGATTTTGGAGGAAATCCACCTGACCCCGGAGGACATCCAGGGCATAAACAAGATCTTCCTGGTGGCCTGCGGCACTTCCTACCATGCAGCCATGGTGGGCAAAGGCATTATGGAAAGCCTCTGCCGCCTGCCGGTGGAAGTGGACCTGGGCTCCGAGTTCCGTTACCGCCAGCCCCTGGTGGATGAGAAGACCCTTCTCATCCCCATCTCCCAATCCGGGGAGACCGCGGACACCCGGGCGGGCCTTACCGCGGGCAAGGAATTGGGGGCCAAGACCCTGGCCATCGTCAACGCGGTGGGCTCCAGCATCGCCCGGGAGGCCGGGAGCGTGGTTTACACCCATGCCGGCCCGGAGATCGGCGTGGCCTCCACCAAGGCCTTCACCACCCAACTGGTGGCCCTCTACCTCATCGCCTTGTTCCTGGCCCGCCAATTAGGAAAACTCAACCGCGTGGAAGTGCGCCAGCGCCTGACCCAATTGCTGAAACTCCCCACCTGGGTCCAGGAGACCCTGGACCAGGACCACGAAATCCGGGAACTCGCCAAACGTTACATGAACGCCCACAATTTTCTCTACCTGGGCCGCAGCCTGCATTACCCCATTGCCCTGGAAGGGGCCCTGAAACTCAAGGAAATCTCCTATATCCACGCGGAAGGCTACGCCGCGGGGGAGATGAAACACGGCCCCATCGCTTTGATCGATGAAAAAATGCCGGTGGTGGTGCTGGCCTCCCGCAGCCCGGTCCTGGAAAAGGTCCAGGGCAATATCGAGGAAGTCGCGGCCCGGGGCGGCCGCATCATCGCCCTCACCGAAGCCGACAACTACCAGGTGCAGGAACGGGTGGAAAGCGTCATCCCCGTGCCCGCCGTGCCCCTGGAACTCTCCCCCATCGTCCTGGTGGTCCCCCTGCAACTCCTGGCCTACCATATCGCCGACCTCCGGGGC
>JACQYN010000170.1 GCA_016208235.1 Deltaproteobacteria bacterium | reverse complement strand
TGATCACCAGCTTCATACCCGGTCCCAACATCTGCCTGGGGATATGGTATTGGGGGAGGGGGCCAGGGGCCGGTGGCCCCCTGCCCCCTCCCCCAAACCCCCACCCCCAACCCCTTATTGTTTTTTGCTGGCCGGGGAAGTCGGGGTGGAGGCCCGCTTCCCCAGTCCTATAAAGGAGGTTGGGAAGGGGGTTTATCGGGGAGGGCGGGGAACTGGTCCCCCTGGCCCTCCCCCCGAAAATCTCCTTTCCAGCATAAAAACTTGACAGTAAGTGGGGGACATGATAAAAAAATATAACCTAACCAATCAAAATTTCAGGGTTTTCATGCCTCAAGCTCCCATGCCGGTGGTGGATCTCCGGTCCCGCGAACATTACATTGCTTCCTGTGTTGCCTTGGCCCAAGAGAAGTTGTCCCGCTTCGGTTCCCTGGCCGAGATCGCCGCGCAGGAGCTGGAGATAAATCGTTATCCCCGCCTGGAGCAACTGGAAGCCCCCCATCTCATCCACCTTTTGTCGCCCGAGGCTCCGGAGCCGGTCAGGCTGGCCAAGGAAGCGGTGGCCCGGGGGGAAGTGCTCTTTGAACACGCGGCCGCGGGGGAAGGCACCCGGCTTTTCCTGGGGCCCAAATATTTCATCAATATTGCCAGGGACTTGAGCCTAGAGACCATAGCCCATCTGCTAAGTGTGGAGTCCGGCAAGGTAGTTTCTCCGGAGGCCGCAGCCGCGCAGTTGGATTGCCGGCCCCAGGGTTTGCTGCCCCTGTCCTTGGGCGCCCGGCACATGTTGCAGTTGGCCTTTGATTTGTCGCGGCTGGCCCGGGAATTGGGGGAATCCCCGGCAGAGATGCTGGGCCGCCAGCATCTGTTGGTCATCGTTGGCGAGGAAATGGCCGGGGGAATAGAAAAGGATTTTTATCAATGGCATTTTTACGGCTTCCATCCGGCCCGGGTGTATTTCATGATGCAGGAGAGCTTTCATGGCCTCAACCTGAAAAACGGGCGGTTTTTCTATGATGAGACCTCACCCCGCCGCCTGCACAATCACGGGCAGATGGTGATGCAGCAGGCCGTGGACCGACAGTTGTTTAGGCTGCCCGGGGCCCATGCCTGGGAAAAAGTCTATCAATCCCAAGACGAGGTGGGGGACTGGCTCCAGGGTTTCGTCAATAAAATTTCCTATAATATCGAGGACCTGGACTATTTGACCGGGTCTCTGGATTTTCACAGTCTGGGGCTGGTGTTGGAGCTGGGGGAGAAGGGCTTCCGCATGGTCATGGAGGTGGTGGCCAATAACCCTCTAAAGCCCCAGAAGGGCGGCATGCTGGCCTGGGACCCCACACTTTCCCGGGACGTGATGATCGAAAGCTTCCAGTTGGGGGACCTGCCTCATAATGGCATTTCTTTCCTGAACCGGAACTTCAACCACTATCCCCGGCCTTTCGAGAGTTGGCGGCGGGTCCGGGACGAAGGATTGCCCATGCCCGTGGCGGTGAAAGACAACTTTTTATATTACCAGCCGGTCCAGGGAGACATCAATTTTCTGGTGCCCACCGCTTTTTTCCGCCGCCAGGAGATGCCGGCCATTAAAAATTTAAAGAGGCCGGCCGCGTTGCCCCTGGCTATTAACCGCATGGCGGCCCAGGACCGCCAGCCCGGGTTCCGGGAATTTGTGCAATGCACCAAGGAGGGGGGCAAATGAGTCCACCCCGGAAGATGTTTGTCAACGCCGCCGACCCGGAGGAATTCCGGGTGGCCATCGTCGAAGAAGGCCAGATGGAAGAGCTGGCCCTGGAGTCCGCGTCCCGGGAGGCCACTAAAGCCAACATTTACAAAGGTATTGTGGTCAATATCGAACCCAGTCTCCAGGCGTCGTTTGTCAATTACGGGGGGGAGCGCCACGGCTTCCTGCCCCTGTCGGAAGTGCACGAGGATTGGTACCAGGAAAAACCCCAGAGCAGATCCAAGACCAAGATCCAACGGGTGCTGCGCAAAGGCCAGGAGATCATCGTCCAGGTCTATAAAGAGGAATCCGCCACCAAAGGGGCCTATCTCAGCACTTACATTTCTCTGCCCGGGCGGCGCCTGGTGCTCTTGCCCAGGCAGAGCCACCTGGGAGTCTCCCGGAAGATCGAAAAGGAAGAAGAGCGCCAGCGTCTCAAGGAGCTGGCCCAGAAATTGGGCCTGCCCCCGGAGATGGGCCTCATCATCCGCACCGCCGGCGAAACCGCGGCCACCCGGGAACTCTCCAAGGACCTGAACTACCTCCTCAAGCTCTGGGAAAACATCAAACAGGCCGCCCAGTCCCTGCCGGCGCCCTGCCTGCTGCACCGGGACCTGGACCTCATCACCCGCACCGTCCGGGACTATTTTTCTGCGGATATCAAGACCATCCTGGTGGACAACAAAGAGGTCTTTCAGACGCTCCGCGCCTTTATCCAGGAAATGTCCCCCCGCCACGTGCACGCTCTGAAACTCTATAAGGACAAGCTCCCCATCTTCACCCGCTACCAGTTGGAGGAACAGCTCGACCGCATCTACTCGGAGCGTGTGCCTTTGAAATCAGGCGGCACCATCGTCATCAATCCCACGGAAGCCCTGGTCTCCATCGACGTCAATTCCGGGCGCAGCACCGGCCAAAAAGAGATTGAGGACACGGCCCACCGGACCAACCTGGAGGCCGCCGAAGAAGTCGCGCGGCAGCTCCGCCTCCGGGACCTGGGGGGGCTCATCGTCATTGACTTCATTGACATGAAGGACAAAAAGCACCAGAAAGAGGTGGAACAGACCTTAAAGGCCAGCCTGAAAAAGGACAAGGCCCGGGTGACGGTGGGGCACCTGTCCAAGTTCGGTCTCCTGGAGCTTTCCCGGCAGCGCCTGCGCCCCACCGCGGAAGTCAGCGCCTATATCCCTTGTCCCGCGTGCCAGGGCCGGGGCCGCGTCAAAAAGGTGGATACCTTGAGCGTTGGCCTCCTCCGCCAGATCAGCACCCAGGCAGCCCAGGGCCAGATCCAGGAGGTGCGCGTCCTGGCACCCGCGGAAGTGGCCCATTTTCTCCTCAATAAGAAGCGCCACGACCTCCTTATTCTGGAGGAGGAATACGGCCTCAAGATCGTGGTAACCGGCAAGGAGGGTCTGGGCCCCGAGGAAATACTGGTGGAATATAGCAAACGGGAGACCGGGGAAAGTAAGCCCGCGGCCGAACCGAAACCGGCTCAGGAGAGCAAGGTTCCCGCCGAAGCCAAGGCGGCTGTCGAGACGCAACCGGCTCCGGAGACAAAACCAGCCCCCAGGAGGAAACAGTCGGGCGAAAGAAAACGCCCCTCCCGGCCCCGGCGGCGGTCTGCGAAACCCAAGCCCAAGGCGGAGCTTCAAGGGGAAGCCCCCGAAGGCGCTCCCGCCGCGGAGCCCGGCCCCCGCCTCGGGGAGCCCGAATCAGCCTAAAGGAGCAGTCCCATGCGCAGCAACCTGATGAAACAAGGCCTGGAAAAGTATCCCCACCGCTCTCTGCTGAAGGCCATGGGCCTGACCGACCGGGAGATCGACCAGCCTATAATCGGCGTGGCCAATTCCTATAACGAACTCATTCCCGGGCACATCCACCTGGACAAGATCACCCAGGCGGCCAAAGCCGGGGTGCGCCTGGCCGGGGGCACGCCCCTGGAGTTCGGGGTCATCGGCGTCTGCGACGGCCTGGCCATGCACCACCAGGGCATGAAATATTCCCTGCCTTCCCGGGAGCTCATCGCCGACTCCGTGGAGGTGATGGCCATGGCCCACCCCGTGGATGGCCTGGTTTTGGTGTGCAACTGCGACAAGATCATCCCCGGCATGCTCATGGGGGCTTTGCGCCTCAATATTCCCGCGATTCTGATTTCCGGCGGTCCCATGTTGGCCGGGCGCTACCAGGGGAAGGAAGTGGACCTGATCACGGTCTTTGAGGGCGTGGGCGCGGTGCAAGCCGGGAAGATCTGCGAAGACGAACTGAAAGAGTTGGCGGAGTGCGCCTGCCCAGGGTGCGGCTCCTGCGCCGGCATGTTCACCGCCAACTCCATGAACTGCCTGAGCGAGGCCCTAGGCATGGCCCTCCCCGGCAACGGCACCATCCCCGCGGTGCACGCGGCCCGCTACCGGCTGGCCAAGGAAGCCGGTTTCAGGATCATGGACCTGGTGAACCGGCAAATTCTCCCCCGGGACATCGCCACCTTGGAGGCCTTTATTAACGCTATGGCAGTGGACATGGCCCTGGGATGCTCCACCAATACCGTGCTGCACGTCCCAGCCATCGCCCGGGAAGCGAATATCGACCTTCCCTTGGACCTGTTCAACAAAATCTCCAATCGCACCCCGCACCTCTGCTCCATGAGCCCGGGCGGCCGCCATCATTTGGAGGATCTGGACCTGGCCGGCGGGGTCCCGGCAGTGATGAAGACGCTGCTAGCGGCAGGCTTGGTTTCCGGCGCGCCGCTGTCCGTCACCGGCCAGACCGTAGCCAAAAACCTGTCCGAGGTGGAGGTCCTTAATCCCGATGTTATCCGGCCCCTGAGCAACCCCTATCACGCCCAGGGCGGCATCGCCATCCTCAAAGGCAATCTGGCCCCCGACGGCGGCGTGGTAAAGCAATCGGCGGTGGACGAAAAGATGCTGGTAAACGAGGGCTCGGCCCGGGTCTTCGGGGCCGAGGAAGAGGCCACCCAGGCCATCCTGGGAGGAAAAATCAAACCCGGAGACATCGTGGTCATCCGCTACGAAGGCCCCAAGGGCGGCCCGGGCATGCGGGAAATGCTCACCCCCACCTCGGCCATCGCCGGCATGGGCCTGGATACGCAAGTGGCCCTCTTGACCGACGGCCGCTTCAGCGGCGGCACCCGGGGCGCGGCCATCGGCCATATTTCGCCTGAAGCAGCGGAGGGAGGCCCCATCGCCTTCGTCCAGGAGGAAGACCGCATCAAGATTGATATTCCCGAAAAGACCCTGACCTTATTGGTTGACGAGGCGGAGCTGGCCAAACGCAAAGCATCCTGGCGGCCGCCTGAACCCCGGATCAAACACGGCTATGCGGCCCGCTACAGCCGCATCGTCAGCTCCGGCAGCAAGGGCGCGGTGTGTGAATGAGGAAAAAGTTATAAGAAAATCTATGTCGCTATTTGGCAAAGCCTGGGGGTTTTCAACACACTACTGGAACGGTAGGAATTAGGAATAATGATAAAATGCAAAATCGGTTTAACCAAACTCTAACCTTTGATAATAAAAAATGATATAATTTTAAACAGTTAACTTACTTATCGACAAAACCTTCCGGAGCTACTAAAAAAACTAAACTTATATTTAATTTTTATATTTTAGGAGAAATCGACCATGCGGCTGACGATGGAGCGGGAGACTTTGTTGAAGGGAGTAAGCCGGACTTTGGGGGTGGTGGATCGCCGGGGCACCATGCCCATTTTGAGCCATTTTCTCCTGGAAGCCGGCGACGGCGGCGTGAAGATTTCCGCCACCGACCTGGAAGTGAGCTTTCAGGGCTCTTATCCCGCCATGGTGGAGGAGCCCGGTTCTCTCACCCTGCCGGCCCATTACTTCCACAACCTGATCAAGGAACTGCCGGGAGAATCCCTGAATCTGGAGGGTACGGAAAAATCCAACTTGCAGCTCACGGTGGGGGAATCCCGTTACCAGCTCCTGGGCCTGCCCGCGGATCAATATCCCGCCATCCCGGAGATCACCGACCAGAAACTGGTGGAGGTGGAAAGCCGCGTCCTGCGGGAGATGATCGAAAAGACCATCTTCTCCGTGTCCGTGGACGACCTGCAGTATCATCTCTCCGGCATCTTCTGGGAGCGGGTGGAGGTGGAAGGGGCTTTTCAACTGCGCATGGTCTCCACCGACGGCCACCGCCTCACCCTGATCGAGCGCCCCCTGCCGGAAAGCGAGCAGTTCGCCATTGAAGAAGGCATTCTCATTCCCCGGAAAGGCGTGGGTGAGATCTCCCGCCTACTGGCGGAGGAAGAAAAGGTGTCTTTGGGGTTAAGCCGCCAGAGCCTGGCTTTGAAGGCCGACTCGAAATTTCTCTTTATCCGCCTGCTGGAGAAGAAATTTCCGGAATACCGGCGCATCATCCCGGAAGCTTCCGCATTCCATTTCGTCCTCAACCGCCGGGACCTCCGGGACACGTTGCATCGCATTTCGCTACTCTCCACGGAGCGCTTCCGGGGGGTGATCCTGAAAATGGGGGCGGAGCAGTTGGAGGCCTCCTTCAGCAACCCGGAAGTGGGGGAAGGGCGGGAGGTACTGCCTTTGACCCTGGAGAAGGGTTCCCCCGGCGACCTGCCGCTGGAGATAGGCTTTAACGCCCGGTATATCCTGGAGCCTTTGAATGTCATGGACGCGAATGAGGTGGTGTTGGAGATCAACGACCGGGACCGGCCCTGCCGCCTGGTCTCCAAGGGGGACCCGGGGTATTTCACGATTATTATGCCCATGAGTTTGTAAAAGACGGTTTTGGGTTTTTGGTTTTTGGTGAAAAGAAAAAAGAACGCAGGATGCGCCCTGCGCTCCACGCTTCTGACCTGGATATTCAGGAAATAAAGATTAATAAGCCATGTCTAAAATGATTGCTTATTGCGGGCTGGTTTGCTCGAACTGCTCCACGTTTTTGGCCACCCAAAACGATGATGACGACGCCAGGGAAAGGACCGTGGCCCTGTATGCTCAGAAGTTTGGGCTTGATTTGCAGAAGGAAGATATTAACTGCGACGGTTGTCTCACCGTGGGCGGAAGGCAAATCGGCTATTGCCGGGTTTGCCAGATCCGGCAATGTTGCCTCGACAGGGGCCTGGAACACTGTGCCGTTTGCCCGGAACAGCCGTGTGAAAAACTCGTGCGTTTTCACGAATTCTCGCCGGAGGCCAAGGCCTCCTTTGAGGCCCTGAAAGAAGTTTAGGGCGGTCACTGCGCCGGCCCAGGCTGGAAAGCCTGGGCTACCGCTAACTTGGCCTGGAGACATAGATGGACGAGAAAAAATTCCTGCGGCGGTTCGGGGAGCGGGTCGGTTACACCGATGTGGAAATGGAGCAGATTCCCGAAGGGGACCCGCGGCTGCGGCAGATCACCAAGTTGACCCGGGCTGCGGCCCGTTATTCCATCGCCGCGGAGGTGGTGGCCGCCAGGCATTGCAATTCCGGCTACAAGGTGGGGGATAAATTCATCCTGGACGTGGACGGCAATTTTGTCACCAAGCTCTGCCCCCCAAGGATGTGCGTTTACCTGGTGGCGCAAATGCCGGTGCCGGTGGCCCTGATCAACGAGCGCCTGAGCGAAGGCCTGGACCCCAACCAGTTTCATTTCATGAAATACGTCCGCTGCCCGGACGCGGGCGTGGAGTGCGCCGGCTATGGGGAAGTGATGGTGCAAGTTAGTGTTGTGCCTAGGGTGAAATAACGAGGCCGCCGGCTTAGTCTGCGTCTGCACAGGCTGGAAGCCTGTGCCACCATAGACCTCTGGTTCCCAAGCTGCGCTTGGGAACCCAAATTTGCCCCAAGCTTTGCTTGGGGGCACTCGCAAAGCCAATTAAAGCCTGGCAGACAATGACGTTCCCAAGCACAGCTTGGGAACGAGAAGGAAGATTCTTTAAAATGACCCGAATCGGCATCATCACCTGCGCCAATTGCACCCAGGACGCCAACTGTGCGGCGGTGGTTTGCCTGGCGGATTTAAGGAAGCGCCGGGGTTTTTTCGAACGCTACCCCAAGGACGAGCCCCTGAACCTGGTGGGCTTCATCAGTTGCGCGGGCTGCCCCACCGCGGCCGCGCCGGAAAAGATACTGCGCCGGGTGAAGGCGATCGCGGACTTCAAGGTGCACGCCCTGCATCTGTCGTACTGTATGACCGCGGTCTGCCCCTTTGTGCATAAATATGAGGAAGTCATCAGGGAAAAATTTCCCAACCTGGAAATCGTCCTGGGCACGCATCAGCCCAACAGATCCAAAGAGGAGTTTCGCCGGGGCGTGAAAGAGCTGCTCTGCCAGACCCTGGCCCCGCCCCAAACCATGGCGGACATGATCCGGGGGAATATAAAAACCCCCCAAGAATAAGCACTAGGTTTAGAGGAGAAGCATTTTGGCGAAAACCCCTAACGCTCCCGAAGCATACGGCGCCGAACAGATTCAGGTTTTAAAAGACCTGGAGGGCGTGCGGGAACGGCCGTCCATGTATATCGGCAACACCGGCACCGAGGGCCTGCACCACCTGGTCTATGAGGTGGTGGACAACTCCATCGACGAGGCCATGGGCGGGTATTGCACTGAGATTAAGGTGAAGATCCATCCGGACAACAGCGTCACCGTGGAAGACAACGGCCGGGGCATCCCCGTGGATTTGCATGCCACGGAGCATCTGCCTGCGGTGGAAGTGGTCATGACCCGTTTGCACGCGGGCGGCAAGTTCGACAGCGGCGCTTACAAGGTCTCCGGCGGCCTCCATGGCGTGGGCGTCTCCGTGGTCAACGCCGTCTCCGAATACCTGGAGGTGGAGATCCGCCGGGACGGCAAGGTTTACCATCAACGTTATGAACGGGGGAAGACGAAAACCCCCCTCACCGTCACCGGCGAGACCAAGCGCCGGGGCACCAAGGTACTCTTCCGGCCCGACCCGATGATCTTTCCGGAGATTAATTTCAGCGATGACTTGTTGGCCCAGCGCCTCCGGGAACTCTCCTTCCTGAACGGGGGCTTGCGCGTTTTCCTCGAGGATGAGCGCAGCGGCCGCAAAAGCGAATTCTTCTACGAAGGCGGCATCGTCTCCTTCGTCCAGTACCTGAATCGCAACACTCTCCGGCTCCCGGGGCGGCATCCAGATGGAGATGGCCTTCCAATACAACGACACCTACAACGAGCAGATCTTCACCTTTGCCAACAACATCAATACCCGGGAAGGTGGCACCCACTTAAGCGGGTTCAAAGCGGGCCTCACCCGGGCCATTAACCAGTACATGACCACCGCCGAGCTCCCCAAGGCCCTGAAAAACTCCCACCTCCAGGGAGAAGACGTCCGGGAGGGGCTGATTTCGGTGGTGAGCGTGAAGCTGCCCCAGCCCCAGTTCGAGGGGCAGACCAAGACCAAGCTGGGGAACAGCGACGTCAAGGGCCTGGTGGAAAACCTCCTCTATGAGCATCTCCTGACCTTCCTGGGGGAAAATCCGGGGGTGGCCCGGCGCATCCTGGCCAAGCTCCTGGACGCGGCCCGGGCCCGGGAAGCGGCCCGGCGAGCCCGGGACCTGGTGCGCAAGAAGGGGGCCTTGGGGGACATGACTCTCCCGGGCAAACTGGCGGACTGCCAGGAAAAGGACCCGGGCCGCCGGGAAATCTACCTGGTGGAAGGAGACTCCGCCGGCGGCTCCGCCAAACAGGCCCGGGACCGGCGCTTCCAGGCCATTTTGCCGCTGAAGGGCAAGATCCTGAACGTGGAAAAGGCCCGCTTTGAAAAAATGCTGGAAAACCCGGAGATCCGTACCCTGATCTCCTCTTTGGGCTCGGATCTCTCCAAAGAGGAGCCTAATTTAGAGGAGGACCTCCGCTACCACAAGGTGATCATCATGACGGACGCGGACGTGGACGGGGCCCATATCCGCACCCTGCTCCTCACCTTTTTCTACCGCCAGATGGAGGCCCTGGTAAAAGGGGGCTACCTGTATATCGCCCAGCCGCCGCTGTACCGCCTCACCCGGGGCAGCGAAAAGACTTATCTGAAAGACGACGGAGACTTTAAAACCTATCTGATCCAGCGGGGCATGGAGAAAAAGCGGCTACGCCTCGGCCCGGAGCGCACCCTCCAGGGTCCGGCCCTGTCCCAGGCCCTGGAAAAGGTCTTCGCTTATCAGGAATACCTCACCCGCTTTGAAAAACGGGGTTTGTCCAGGGAGATCCTGCGCCTTTTCCTGGAACTGGGGATAACCTCCAAAGAGAGCCTGCGCCAGGAAGAGCGGCTGGGGGCCCTGCTCCAGGCCCTGGAGGCCGGCGGCCGCTGGAGTGCCCGCCTGGAGGAGGATGAAGAGCACCACGCCCAGGTGGTCAGCATTTCTTTCCGGGAGCGGGAGGCCG
>JACQYN010000169.1 GCA_016208235.1 Deltaproteobacteria bacterium | reverse complement strand
TTATGGACTGGCGCCCCCAGGTAATCATCCATCATGCGGCCCAGATGAGCGTGCAGGTGTCGGTGGGCGACCCCCTCCTGGACGCGCGGGAAAATATCCTGGGCTCCCTCAATATCCTGCAAGCCGCGGCCCGGGTCCGGGTCCGCAAATTCATCTTCGCCTCCACCGGCGGCGCCATCTATGGGGATGCGGCCCCGGTCCCGGCCCGGGAGACGGACCCCCCCCGGCCGGAGAGTCCCTACGGCATCGCCAAGCTGGCGCTGGAGCACTACCTCCATTTCTACCACCGGGAATACGGCATCATCCCTGTGTGCCTGCGCTATGCCAACGTTTACGGCCCCCGGCAGAACGGCCTGGGAGAGGCCGGAGTGGTGGCCATCTTCATCGAAAAATTCCTGGCCGGACAGCAGCCGGTGATCAACGGCGACGGCCTCCAGACCCGGGACTTTACCTACGTGGGAGACATCGCCGCGGCCAACCTCCTGGCCCTGGCCCACCCCGAAGCAGGCATCTTTAACATCGGCACCGGCCGGGAGACCGATATTCTCACCATCTACCTGCTTCTGCAAAAATTGACGGGTTCCCCCCTGGGGCCGGTGCACGGCCCTGCCAAACCCGGGGAACAGCGCCGCAGCGCCCTGCATTGTGATTTGGCCCGGGAAACCCTGGGCTGGCAACCCCGCATCAGCCTGGAAGAAGGTCTATCCCGCACCGTGGCCGCGTTCCGGGAAAGATAGCTTGAGTTGATGAGGGGGGAGTAGTAGCCAGTAGCCAGTGGTCAGAAAAAGGAGGGGGGGGCATAGGCGCTAACTTAATGAGTTTTTACAAATAAATTTTCTATAATTGTTTGTTATTCTGTCATTCTGAACGGAGCGAAGCGGAGTGAAGAATCTCGTATTTTGAGATTCTGCGCTTCGCTCAGAATGACACTCCAGTACAGAAAAGCTTCCATTAAAACCAGTCTTGGCTTAGGTCCTTCCACTGTGGATTGATTGATTCAATAAGGGCAATTTTCTGGTCACGCAGCCAGCCTTTAATCTGTTTCTCCTGATCAATTGCTGCAAGAATATCATTGGTTTCTTCATAATATACTAATCTATTTATATTATATTTCCTGGTAAATCCTTCAATTAATGAGCTCTTGTGTTCAAATATTCTTCTTTCTAAATTATTACTTACACCCACATAAAGTGTTCCGGATTTATTCGTCATAATGTAGACGAAATATTGGTGCCTATCGACAACCAAGTCCTCAATAATTTAAAGGAGACAATCTTCAAATACTGGTATTTTGGTAAATCCACACGGTTATTGACTTCAAATACGAGATTCTTCACTCCGCTTCGCTCCGTTCAGAATGACAAACATTGTTTAAGTTAACGCTTATGGGGGGTGCGGGGGAAGGAAGTGTCTTAGGCTCCGTGTAAATGGCAACGAAGCTGTCTTTTATTCTTATTCAGCCAATAACTTCAAAAAGGTGGCCGGAGTGACAATCCTTATTCCCTCGTAGGCATTAAGTTCCGTGAGGTCCTGGTCGCCGGAGATGATAAAGTCGGCCCGGCCCTCCACTGCGCAGGAAAGCACCATGTCGTCGCCCGGGTCTGGAGAAACGCCTTTAGCAATGTCTGCCCCGGGGGTGATGGTGGCAATCTTGAGGATTTTAAGCATGGCTTCCGCCACTTCTTCTTCGCGGAGGCGGTGTTTTTTCAGGGATTTTTTAACCCTGGGATATTGACACACCAGGCCAATTTCTCTAATGATTCCGGGAGAAATGACCAGCCGTAACTGTCCTTCCAGGGCAAGCTCCAAAATCTTGGCCGGAGGGCTGTCCGGCGCCAGGAGGGCACTGACGAAAACGTTGGTGTCCAGGACAACCCGGATCATGCCAGATCTCTTAGCTTTTCATCTCTGGCCGCGTCGCTGGCCTCCTCTATGGCCCCTTGGATCTCCTGAGTGTCCGCTCCGGTCATCTTTTTCCAGATATTGCGGACCGCCTGCAACGCGGCCTCCTGGTCCTCCTGCAACTGCTGAAACCGTTCCATGTCCACCAGGGCCGCCAGGGGTTTGCCGGCCCGTTCGATGACATAGGAGTCTCCTCGGATGGAGACTTCGTTGAGGAGTTGGCCCAGGTTCTGCCGGGCCTTCATGGCGGAGATTTTTTTCAGCACGGGCATCACCTTCTTTATTAATTGTTATGGATAGTATAACCATTATAGTTGATAGGATGAGGATGTCAAGCTTGGTTCATACGGAGAGAAGAAGGGGCCAAGTCCCCTTCTTTTATTAATTCAGCCTCTAATGCAAAGGTCCATTCAAAAGGTGGCACGGGCTTTCCAGCCTGGGCCAGCGCAGGCTAAAGTCTGCGGCTATCAAATATTGCCGTTTGCAGGCAAACTGGTATAAGAATTTGACTCTTGCCAGATGGGTAAGAGTGGTTAAAATAGTAGTTTGATGTTTTTGGATTAACGCAATGCAGTCATATGGGATCGAAAATGGACATGATGATCGAAGTCCAGGACTTGACCAAATATTACGGCCCCACCCTGGCCATCAGCCGCCTGAACTTTGAGGTGGCCGCCGGCGAGATCGTGGGCTTTCTGGGACCCAATGGCGCGGGCAAAACCACCACTTTGAAGATCCTCTCCGGGTTCCTGTCGCCCTCTTCCGGGACCGCGCGCATCAACGGCCGGGATTGCGTCACCCAGTCTCTGGAGGTGCGGCAGTCCCTGGGGTATCTCCCGGAGACGGTGCCCCTCTACACCGACCTGACCGTGACCCAATTTTTGCGGTTCGCGGCCCAGGCCAAGGGGGTGGAGGCCAAGGCGGAAACCACCGAGATGCATCGGGTGATGGACGCCTGCGGCCTGGAGGCTGTACAAAAAACTCTCATCGCCTCCCTTTCCAAGGGCTTCCGCCAGCGGGTGGGGTTGGCCCAGGCCCTCATGAATAACCCTCCGGTGCTCATTTTCGATGAGCCCACCATCGGCCTGGACCCTTCCCAGATCGTGGAAATCCGCCAGTTGATCAAGGAACTGGCCGGGGCCCACACGGTGATCTTGAGCAGCCATATCCTTCCCGAAGTGAGCCAGCTCTGCCAGCGGGTGATTATCATCAACCGGGGGCAGATCGTGGCCGGAGACACTCCCGAGAATCTCTCCCGGCAATTGGGCCACGGTTCCCGGGTCCGTCTGACGGTGCAGGGTCCTGAGATAGAGGTGGCTGCTGCTTTACAAAAAATTCCCCAGGTCCAGGAGGTGGCCGGCCAGGGAGAAGGAAAATTCCTGGTGGTAGCCGCCAATGACCTGGACGTGCGCCCCCAGTTGGCCCGCCTGGTGGTGGAGCGGGGTTGGGACCTCCTGGAGCTCAAGGCCCAGGAGTTCACCCTGGAAGAAGTCTTCCTCAATCTGGTGACGGAAGAAGAGTCGGAAGAAAAGATGGAAGAAGAGTCATGAAGAACGTGGGCAGTTTTACCGCGGTGCTCAGGAAGGAGTTGGCGGTCTATTTCGCCACCCCCATTTTTTATATCACCGGGTTTTTCTTCTTGCTGTTGGGGGGTTATTTCTTTTACAGCAATACCCTGTATTACAGCCTCGTCAGTTTCCAGGCGGCCCAGAACCCGATGCTGGCGGGGCAGCTCAATCCCCTGCAGATGGTCTTTAGGCCCCTGTTCGCTACCCTGGCGGTAGTGCTCTTGCTCCTGGTGCCTTTGCTCACCATGCGTCTCCTGGCCGAGGAGAAGAAGGCCGGCACCGCGGAGTTGTTGTTTACTTACCCTTTGACCGACTGGGCCATCATCCTGGGGAAATTTCTGGCCGCGCTGCTCATCTACGCCATCTTCCTGGCCGTTACCCTGGCTTACCCCCTGGCCTTCACCGCCCTGGCCCGCCTGGACTGGGCCTCCCTGGCCTCCTGTTACCTGGGCCTGATGCTCTTGGGAGGCGCGTGCCTGGCCCTGGGCCTGTTCGCGTCCAGCCTCACGGAAAATCAGATCATCGCCGCGGTGACCGCGTTTGCCCTGCTTCTTCTTTTCTGGATCATCGGCTGGCAGCAGGAGATCGGTTCCCCGGGCTGGGGCGGCGTTTTTGCCGCGCTCTCCATGATGGACCACTTTGACGCCTTCATCCGGGGCGTGATCGATACCCGGGACCTGGTATATTATTTCAGTTTTATCTACTTTTTCCTGTTTTTGACCAAAAGACAGTTGGAATCTCGACGTTGGAGAGCATAACGTGAGTTGGCGGGATTTTTTCCAAAGACGCACCCTGGTTTACGGCGGCAGCTCGGCCGCGGCCGTAGCCCTGGTAGCCGGGATCCTGGTGATGGCGGGCCTGCTGGCAAATCGCTTCCCCTACCGCTGGGACATCACCAAGGACAAAAGCCAATCCCTCACCGCGATGAGCCGGGCCCTGCTCCCCGAGGTGAAACAACCCCTGGCCATCACCGCTTTTTTCCCGGAGGGGAACCCCGAACGCCAGCGGGCCAAAGAGGTCCTGCAGATGTACGGTTACGCCAACCGGGAGATCAGTTTCCGGATAGTGGATCCGGAGAGGGAGCCCCTGAAGGCCAAGGAGGCGGGCTATCGCTACCCCGGCAACGCCCTGCTGGAGTTCCAGGGGCGGCGGCAGATGGCGGACAAGACGGAGGAAGAGCCCTTAACCAACACCATCCGCAAGCTCCTGAAGCCGGAGGTGAAAAAGATCTATTTCCTCGCCGGCCATGGAGAGCGGAACCCCCAGAACAAAGAGCGGGAAGGGTTCGGCACCGCGGGCAAGGCCTTGGAGAATGAAGGCTACCAGGTGGAGAACCTCAATCTCCTGAGCGTGGCCGAAGTTCCTCAAGACGCGGCTGCGGTGGTGGTGGCCGGGCCCAGCAAGACCCTGTTCCCCAACGAAATCGCGGCCCTGAAGGCTTATCTTACCCGGGGCGGGCGGCTGCTGCTGTTGCTGGCGCCCTTCCAGGACGCGGGCCTGAAAGACTTTTTAACCGGCTATGGGGTGGAGCTGGATAAAGGTATGATCCTGGACATGAACCAGTTGACCCAGGCCATCGGCGCCAACGCCATCATGCCTTTGGCCATGCAGTACGGCCCCCACCGCATTACCCGGGATTTCACCAACGTGGTCACCATCTACCCCCTGGCCCGGCCTCTGATGCTGAAGCCCGGCATCAAAGACGTGACCGTGCTCCCCCTGGTCACCAGCACCAACACCAGTTGGGAGAAGTTGGGCCAGGAGTGGATAAAGGACGGCAAGGCGAACTACGATCCGCCGCGGGACAAGAAAGGCCCCTTTACCCTGGCGGCCCTGGCGGAAATCAAGCTGCCGCCCAAGAAAGAAGAAAAGGGGAAAACCCCGGAAAAGGGGGCCAAGAAGGAGGGGGAGGACAAAAAAGCTTACCTGGTGGTCTTTGGGGACGTGGACTTTGCCGCCAACACCTACTTTAACCTCTCGGGCAACGGGGACCTCTTTCTGAACACCATGAACTTCCTGGCCGCGGAGGAACACCAGATCGTGGTGCGCCGGGAGGAAAGCAAAGCCCAGCCCCTCACCCTGAAAGGCTGGCAGGCCTGGTTCCTCTTCCTTACCAGCCTGGTGGCCTTGCCGCTGATCATGTTGGTCACAGGGGTGCGGGCTTATCTCCGCCGCCGGAGCCGGCGATGATTCCCCGACGCCTCCTGCCTTATCTGGCCCTGTTCCTGGCGCTCCTGGGCCTGTACTACGGGCTGACCTGGCGCCAGACCCGCCAGGAAGCCCAAAAAACCGAGGCCAAAAAGATCTTCCCGGTAAAAGAGGAGGAGATCAACGCCCTGGTTCTGAAGCGGGGCAAGGAAGAGGTGCGCCTGGCCAAGGAGGACGGGGAGTGGTTCCTCACTAAACCCTTAAAGATGCGGGCCGATAAGGCCACCGTGGACTCCATCCTCTCCACCCTGGCTCATGTCCAAAAGGAACGGGACCTGGGGAGCAGCGAAGACCTGAAACCGTACGGCCTGGATAAGCCGGCCCTGGAGGTGGAATTCACCGCCAAGGACCAGAGCCGGAGGCTGGCCATCGGCAACGCCACCCCCGGTCAGATGGGATATTACGCTTTCCAGGACCAGGCCCCCCGCCACCTGCTGGTGATCGGCCCGGGCCAAAAGGAGTCTTTGGACCGGCCGGAGAAAGATCTCCGGGACAAGACCCTCTTTGCCTATTCCCTGGATAAGGTAAAATCCCTGCATCTCAAGACCCGGAGCGCCGGGGACGTGCAATTGGACAAGTTGGGCCCCAATTCCTGGCGCTGGGTGGGCCGGGAGAAATTCCCGGTGCGGGGGGATCGGGTAGAGGAATTAGTGCGCGTTTTGCACCTCTCCAGGGTAAAGGATTTTGTAGCTGATGCGCCCAAGGACCTGAAATCTTATGGCCTGGCTCCCCCCCGGGGCGAGGTGGCGGTGGTTCAGGATAAAGAGCCGGAAAGACTCTTGCTGGGGGAAAAGGCCAAAGAAGGCGGGTATGCCCGCAAGGCCTCGGGGGGCCCGGTGGTGGTGACGGACAAAGACCTGCTGGCCCTGGTCACCAGGACCCTCAACGCCCTGGAAGACCGCCGCCTGTGGCGGGGGCAGGCCGCAGCCGTGCAAAAAATGGTCTGGGGGCCGCCGGACAAAACCTGGGTGGGGGTTAAGGAGAAGGATTTCTGGAAGATCACCGGTCCCGAGAAGCAGGAAGTCAAGGAGCCTGCAGTCCGTATGGAAGTGGGCCTATGGAAGTTGCAGGCTTTGGAATTTGTCCGTCCGGCCTCTCCCAAAGCTTCCCCGGCCAAACCGCTTTACCTGCTGGAACTGGACGATGGAGCGGGCAAGCCCCTGTTCCGCCTGGAGGAGTTGGGCCGGGAAAAGAACCAGGAAGTGCTGGTGCAAGTAAAAGTGGGGGACAAGAAGGAAACGGGCCTAGTGCCATCGAAAACTTACTTGGAATGGCAGAAGGAAATGACCCGGCTGGCCAGCCCGCCCCAGGGGCCTGCTCCGGGACCGAAAAGCAAGAAGGATTGAGGGGAAGACCCAGAGAATGTAGTGGCCAGTGGTCAGTGGTCAGTGATCAGTAAAAAAACCTACTATTGACGATAAGCCATTTTCAAACTCTCATTTTCGACAAATTTTGTCATTCTGAGCGAAGCGAAGAATCTAGTAATTTCAAAGAATAGACCCTTCGCCCTTGGCTCAGGGTGAAAGAAAGAGTCGGTTTTGAAATAGCTTTTACTGACCACTGACCACTGACCACTGACCACTGGCAACTGGTCCCCCCTTCACGAATAGAAATTAGGAATTTGAGCTATTGCTGATACTGGTAACTAACGACGACGGCATCTACGCCCCGGGGCTGGCGGCTCTGTACCAGGAGCTGCGGCAGTTGGGGGAGGTGGCGGTGGTGGCCCCGGAGAGCGAACAGAGCGCGGTGGGCCACGCCATCAGTCTGAGCACGCCCTTGCGGGTGAAGAAGGCCCCCCTGGCCGGGGGCGGCTGCGGCTGGGCGGTGAGCGGCACTCCTGCGGACTGCGTCAAGATCGCCCTGGCGGAGCTGCTGCCCGGGGCCCCGGATTTGGTGGTCTCGGGGATCAACCTGGGGCCCAACGTGGGGATCAATGTCTTGTATTCCGGCACCGTGTCCGCGGCCACGGAGGCGGCCATCCTGGGAGTGAAGCAGGCCGTGGCCGTGTCCCTGAATGCTTATAAGGACGCGGACTTCCCCACCGCGGCCCGGGTGACGGGCAAGCTCCTGGCCCGGCTGCAGGAGCAGCCTCTAACCGAGCCCCTTTGCCTGAACGTCAACCTGCCGGCCCTACCGGAGGACGCCATCAAGGGCGTGCGCCTCACCCGCCAGGACACCGGGCGTTTGGTGGAGCACTTCGATTGCCGGGTGGACCCCCGGGAACGGGTTTATTACTGGCTGGCGGGGATCAACGACCGCAAGGATTTGGACCCGGACACGGATTACGCCGCGCTCGAGGCCGGGTATATCTCCATCACCCCCCTGCACCACGACCTAACCCACTACCCCAGCCTTAACGGCCTGCGCGGTTTGGAGAAATAAGGCCGGGGCTGGGGAGATCACGCAAAGACGCCAAGGCGCAAAGACGCAAGAAAGAAGTAATTGATTATTCTCCTATTGTTCCCATTTCCAGCACAACCAAGAGGGCAGGGAAATCCAAGAAGCTACCGAATACTTTGAGAAAACGGGCGCTAAAGTCCCCCCTCCCTTGAGGGGAGGGGGTTAGGGGGAGGGTGGCGACTTTGGGCAACGAGTGTTCAAAGACGTCACCCCCTCCCTACCCTCCCCCCTCAAGGGTGAGGAAAAAGTGGGGACACCATTTGCCTTTGGGCAATTCCTATTTTTTCGGAGTTAAGGGAATAATCGATAAATAAAAAAGAAGGGTGCGCTCAGCGCACCCTTTTTTTAATTTATTTCTTTGTGCTACTTAGTGCTCTTTGTGTCTTTGTGGTGAATTTTTACCACCCGTATGTCAGATAGTCATGGATGGAGTTGGAGGCCATGCGGCCCGCGCCCATGGCCAAAATCACGGTGGCGGAGCCGGTGACGATGTCGCCGCCGGCCCAGACCCGGGGTTTCATGGTCTTGCCGGTCTTGGGGTCGGCCACGATGTAGCCCCATTTATTCAGGGACAGGCCCGGGGTGCTCTTGGTGAGGAGCGGGTTGGACCCGGAGCCGATGGAGATGACCGCGGTGTCGATGTCCACCACAAACTCGGAGCCGGGGATGGGCACCGGCCGGCGCCGCCCGGACGCGTCGGGTTCCCCCAGTTCCTGGCGCAGGCACTCCACGCCGGTGAGACGGCCCGTGGCATCATCGCCCAAGAACCGCAGCGGGTTGGTGAGGAGCAGGAACTCCACGCCCTCTTCCTCGGCATGGTGGACTTCCGCGGAACGAGCCGGCAGTTCGTCATGGGAGCGCCGGTAGATGATATAGGAATGGTCCGCGCCCAGGCGCAGGGCGGTGCGGGCCCCGTCCATGGCCACGTTGCCGCCCCCGAAAGTGGCCACGTTTTTCCCCTTGACGATGGGCGTGTCGTAGGCGGGGAATTCGTAGGCCTTCATCAGGTTGGAGCGGGTCAGGTATTCGTTGGCGGAATACACGCCGATGAAATGCTCGCCGGGGATCTTCAGGAAGACGGGCAGGCCCGCGCCCACACCGAGAAACACGGCATCGAAGCGTTCCAGGAGTTCGTCCACGGTTTCCGAGCGGCCAATTACCGAATTCACTTCGATTTTGACCCCCATGCGCTCCAGGAAATTACACTCCTGGGCGACAATGGCCTTGGGCAGGCGGAATTCCGGGATGCCGTAGAGGAGCACGCCGCCGGGGCCGTGGAGGGCTTCAAAGATGGTGACTTCATGGCCCTTGAGGATCAGGTCGCCGGCCACGGTCAGGCCCGCGGGCCCGGCGCCCACCACCGCCACTTTCTTGCCGGTGGGGTCCGCCTTGGGAGGTAGGACGTCCCGGCCATGGAGACGCTGATGGTCGGCCGCGAAACGCTCCAGGTTGCCGATGGCCACGGGCTCGTCTTTCTTGCCGATGATGCACAAGCCTTCGCATTGCACTTCCTGGGGGCAGACCCGGCCACAAACCGCGGGCAAGGAGTTCTTTTCCCAGAGCTTGCGGATGGCGCCTTCAAAATCGCCCTCTTTAATTTTGGCGATAAACTGGGGAATTTCGATTTCCACCGGGCAGCCCTGTTTGCAGCGGGGGTCCTTGCACTGGATGCAGCGCTCCGCTTCCTTCTGGGCCAACTCCGGGGTGTAGCCGTGGGGCACTTCCTCAAAATTGCGGGCCCTGACCTTGGGTTCCTGCTCCGGCATCTTTTGCCGGGGGATCTTCTCTTTTTTCGGAGCTTTGACTTCTTCGGTCATTATCTTTCTCCTTCTCGGTTTACGTCTTAGAGGGCAAAATCAATATTAACGGGAGCAGGAACATCCCGGAGCATGGGCTCCCTTGAACTGGTCGAAGGAGACCTTTTCCTCGGCCACATAGGAGCGCAGGCGCAGATTCAGTTCGTCCCAGTCCACTTCGTGGCCTTCAAATTCGGGGCCGTCCACGCAGGCGAACTTCATCTGGCCGCCCACCTTCACCCGGCAGCAGCCGCACATGCCGGTGCCGTCCACCATGATGGGGTTGAGGCTCACCAGGGTCTTAACGTTGAATTCCTTGGTGACCTTGCAGCAAAACTTCATCATGGGCACCGGGCCGATGCACACCGCCAGGGCGATGTCTTTGTGCTTTTCCAGGGTCTCCCGGAGTTTGTCGGTGACGAACCCCTTATGGCCGTAGGTGCCGTCGTCGGTGCAGATCATCAGCTCATCGGACGCGGCCTTCATCTGGTCTTCCAGGATGAGCAGGTCCTTGCTGCGGGCGCCGACCACCGAATAGACGTAATTGCCCATCTGCTTCAGGCCCCGGGTGATGGGGTACAGCACGGCAATGCCGGTGCCGCCGCCCACGCAGATGACTTTGCCCACTTTCTCCAGGTGCGTGGGCTGCCCCAGGGGGCCGATGACGTCCAGGTAGCCCTGGCCCACCTGTAAGGTTTTGAACAGGGCCGTGCTCTTGCCTACCACCATGTAGATAATGTTGATCAGGCCCTTGGCCGGGTCGGTATCGGCCATGGTCAGGGGAATGCGCTCCCCCTTCTCGTTGGCCCTGAGGATGACAAACTGCCCGGGCTTGGCCTTGGCCGCAATCTTAGGGGCCTTAATCCAGTTGCTGATAATGGTCCCCTGGGCCATTTCCTGGCGTTCCACTATCTCAAACATAAGCGCCTCTCCTCAACTCGTATAATTGTTTAATTTTTCCGGTATCTTCCCAGCAGGCTCTGCTCCCGCCCGCCTTTCTCACCCTCCATAACCGAGAATTCTTATCACGGCTGCGGGGAAAGAATCAAGTGATAAATATCACAAAAGCAGTTTTCGGTTTTCAGTTTTCGGTTTTCAATGACGGAGGGGAGTAAACGCGGGTATTGCCCCAAGCCCCAGGTTGGAAAGGCTGTGCCATTGGGAAGCAATAATTCGGCATAAAAAAACCGGCTTCCGGAGATGGCCTCCGGAAGCCGGCAGGTTGCTGCAGGATTTCCAGACCCGGATGGGTCTGGGGGTCAGGTCTCAGTTTAGAACAGGCCGGTCACTTTGCTGGTCTTCACATCCACGTCCACCCGCCGGAAGGCCGGGTCGGAGCTGGTGCCGGGCATCAGAGAGATGGCGCCGCACACCGGGCAGATGAACTTGGCGCCGCCGTACACCAGGAAGTCCCGGACGGGAAGCCGCCAGCCCTTGGGGGTGCCTTTCTTGGTGGGATCGGCAGTGAGGGACAGGTGGGTCTTCACCATCATGGTGGCGTATTCGTTATACTTGGGATCCGCTTCAAACTTTTTGGCCTTGGCCACGGCTTCGGGGGCGAAGTCCACGCCATCCGCGCCGTAAACTTCCTTGGCGATGGTTTCGACGCGCTGGCGCAGCGGCATTTCGTTGGGATAGAGGAACTTAAATTCCGGTTTCGCCTTGCAGGCGTCAATAACGGCATCGGCAAATTCCAGGGCGCCTTCGCCGCCATACTGCCAGTGCCGGGACACGGCCACCAGGGCGCCTTCCGCTTCGGCCCGACGGCGGATGAGGGCGTGCTCCTCGTCACTGTCGAAATGGAAGGAGTTGATGCACACTACCGGTTTGATGCCGGATTTTTTGATGGTGCGGATGTGGTGGCAGAGGTTTTCCACGCCCTCTTCCAGCCAGGGGAAGGTCTCCTTGGAGGCGCTGAAGTACTCTTTGGGGACGGGTTTCCCTGGCGGGCAGGGCAGGGCGCCGGCCTTGACCCCATGGTGCTTGAGGCCCCGCACGGTGGCGGTGAGGACCGACACGTGGGGAATGAGGCCGCTGAACCGGCATTTGACGTTCCAGAACTTCTCAAAGCCGATGTCGGCGCCGAAGCCGGACTCGGTGACATGGTAGTCAAACAGCTTCAGGCCGATCTGGTCGGCGACGATGGAGGACTGGCCCACCGCGATGTTGGCGAAGGGGCCGGCGTGCACGAAGCAGGGCTGCTTCTCCACGGTCTGCATCAGGGTGGGGTTGATGGAGGGCAGCATCCAGGCGGTCATGGCGTTGCCGCACTCGAGATCGCCAGTGGTGATGGGTTCGCCCTTCCGGTTGTAGCACACCACCATTTCGTTCAGCCGTTTCCGCAAGTCTGCCAGAGAAGTGAACACCGACAGAATGGCCATGACTTCGGAAGACACGGCGATACCGAAGGAGGACTTCATCATGAAGCCGTCCATCTTGCCGCCCATGCCGATGATGATATGCCGCAGGGCCTGGGCGCAGAAGTCCATGATCCAGCCCATTTCGAAGTTTTTGGGATCGATGCCCAGGCGGACCAGCTTCCGTTTGGCCAACTGGGCGTCGTCATAGTTGAACTCGTGCTGCAGCCGGGAAGTGGCGGCCACCATGGCCAGGTTGTGGGCGTTCATGATGTTGTTGATGTCGCCGGTGAGGCCCAGGGAGAACTCGGTCATGGGGATAAGCAACGAGATGCCGCCGCCGGCCGCGGTGCCCTTGATGTTCATGGTGGGGCCGCCGGAGGGTTGGCGGATGCAGCCGCCCACGTTTATGCCCCGTTTGCCCAGGCCCTCGATGAGGCCCATGGAGGTGGTGGATTTGCCTTCCCCCAAAGGAGTGGGGGTGATGGCAGTGACCTCGATGTATTTGCCGTCGGGCTTGCTCTTCAGGCGTTCCAAACACTTCACGTAGTCAACGCGGCCGATTTTCTGACCGTGAGGGATGCGCTCTTCCTTGGGAATTCCAAGTTTATCGCACATGTCGTCAAAGGGGATCATCTCCGCTTCGGCAATTTCAGCAATCTGCCAGTCTTTCTGTTTAACCGGATCATACTTCGCCATAAACCAAGCCTCCTTAATGGTTTGTAATTACTAGTTAATTCCCGGCATGCGGCGCTGGCCGGGTTGGTCGCAGAGTTAGCCCTTATGGGGCTCGCCTCTGGGTGAGCCTTCGCCAGGGCTCATACTATTTTTCACATAGTCCCCCATTTAAACGACCGCACCAGGGTTTGTCAACAAATATTTTTGCGCGGCAGTCAGAGCAGACAAATTTTTCTACGGGAATTTTGTTTGACATCATTTTTTTCTGGAAGTAAACTTGTGAATAGATGTACAATATATCTCCCGGCAATGCCCTGGTTTTCCATGGTCTCCGGGGGATTATCATATCCCAGCCTTCTTACTGTGAAGGCTTTTCGTGGCGGCAAGGGGCTCTCCCTGCCGCACTAATGTGCTAAAGAACTGCGGCGGGGCCTGGAGCAATCTTTTATCCGCTTCGGAATATTGGGAGAGGAGGAGCCTTAATGGTCATCGGGGAATCAAAACCCTTAGCGGAAATCCTGGAAATGATCAAGGATTTCAAAAAAGTAGTGGTGGCCGGCTGTAAAGGCTGCGTCACCGTCTGCAATGCGGGTGGTGAAAAGGAAGTGGCCATCCTGGCCTCGGAACTGCGCATCGCCCGCAAGGCTGCCGGCAACGAGCTGGAAACCCTGGAGTACACCTGCGAGCGGCAGTGCGATCCGGAATACATCGAGCCCCTGGACGACTTGGTGAAGGACGCGGAGGCCGTGGTCTCCATCGCCTGCAGCGTCGGCCCCCAATACGTAACGGCCCGTTATCCCTTCGTGCCGGTCTTTCCGGGCCTGAACACCATCTCCATCGGCGGCGCTACGGAACACGGCGTGTGGAAAGAATTTTGCCAGGCCTGCGGCAGTTGCATCATCGGCGAATTCGGTGGACTCTGCCCCATCACCCGCTGCGCCAAGCAATTATTGAACGGCCCCTGCGGCGGCTCTTCCGAGGGCATCTGCGAAGTGGGCAAAGGCAGCATCCCCTGCATCTGGCAGCTCATCTATGACCGCCTGAAAAACCTGGGGCAGCTCCACAAAATGCAGGAAGTAAAGCTTTATAAAAACTGGTCCACCAGCAGAGACGGCGGGCTACGCACAACTATACGGGAGGAGTTGAAACAATGACCGCCGAATATACCGCGGGAAGCAGACTGGAAAAAATCTTTAAAAGCGGCCAGAAGGCGGTCACCGGCGAATGCGGCCCGCCCCGGGGCTGCGACGTTGAGCATTTTAAGCACAAGGCGAGCTTTTTGAAGGGCAACGTCGATGCGGTGAACGTCACCGACAACCAGACCGCAGTGGTGCGTTTCTGTTCCATGGCCGCCGCCAAGATCCTCTTGGAGATGGGCCTGGAGCCGGTGATGCAGATGGTCACCCGGGACATGAACCGCATCGCCCTCCAAAGCAACGTCCTGGGCGCCTCCGCCCTGGGGATCAAGAACCTGCTCTGCCTCACCGGCGACCACCAGTCCTTCGGCGACCATCCCCAGGCCAAGAACGTCCACGACATGGACTCCGTCATGCTGCTCCACACGGTGAAGACCATGCGGGACGAAGGCAAGATGGTGAGCGGCACCGAGGTCCAGGGCCGGCCTAAGATGTTCCTGGGCGCGGCCGCCAACCCCTTTGCCGACCCCGCGGAATTCCGGGTCATCCGCATGGGCAAAAAGATCAACGCGGGGGCCCAGTTCATCCAGACCCAGTGCATCTATAACATGGAGCGCTTCCGGAAGTTCATGGAGATGGCCAATGACATGGGCCTCACGGAGAAGTGCTACATCATGGCCGGCATCACCCCCTTGAAATCCGTGGGTATGGCCAACTATATGAAGAAATTCGTCCCCGGCCTGGACGTCCCGGACTCTTACATCACCCGCCTTAAAGGCGTCCCCAAGGAGAACGTGGCCGCGGAAGGCATCAAGATCGCGGTGGAGCAGATCCAAGAGTGCCTGGCCATGAAAGGCATCTCCGGCATCCACCTCATGGCTATCGAATGGGAAGACCATGTCCCGGAGATCGTCAAGGCCGCGGGCCTATTGCCCCGGCCCAAGGTGGATTAACCTCCGAATGCCGTAGGGTGCGCCCCGCGCACCACCTCTGGACTTTTCTAGAAAAACCACAGCCCGGTCCCCCGCGGACCGGGCTTTTTTTATGGGCAGAGTTGTAGTATGGTGGAAAAGCCCTACGGGTTATTTGTTTTTTTATTTGTGAGGGTTAATGAAGAGGAGAGTCAGAGATGGATCACCAAGATACTCAGAAAGGTAACATCTCCATCCAACCCGATACCCTGGCCTTAAAAGAAAAAGCCCGCCAGGAGGGGCTGGAGACGGTCTGGGATCGGTTTGACGCACAGCAGCCGCAGTGCGGCTTTTGCGATCTGGGGCTCTCCTGCCGTATCTGTGTCATGGGGCCCTGCCGCATCGATCCCTTTGGCGAGGGACCGCAGCGAGGCATCTGCGGTGCGGACGCGGACATCATGGTGGCCCGCAATCTCGCCCGCATGGTGGCCGCGGGCGCGGCCTCCCACTCCGACCATGGCCGGGACCTGGTGGAGACGCTCCTGGCCGTGGCCGAAGGCAAGGCTCCGGGCTATAAGCTCACCGACCTGGAGAAGCTCTCCCGGGTGGCCGCCGAATTCGGGGTAGCCGCGGACCTGCCGCCTGCGGCCCAAGCCAAAGAACTGGCCCTGGCCCTGATGGAGGAATACGGCATCAAGAAGGGCTATCTCCAGTTCACCAAACGCCTGCCCGCGGCCCGCCTAGAGAGATGGCAAAAACTGGGGATCGCGCCCCGAGGCATCGACTGGGAAATCTCGGAAATGCTGCATCGCACCCACATGGGCGTGGACAACGATGCGGTGAATATTCTCCTCCAGGCCCTGCGGGCCGCGCTCGCCGACGGCTGGGGCGGCTCCATGATCGCTACCGAGGTGTCCGACATTCTCTTCGGCACTCCTCAACCCATAGCCTCCCAGGTAAATATCGGCGTCTTGAAACCGGACCAGGTGAACATCCTCCTCCACGGCCACAGTCCCCTGGTCTCGGAGATGGTGGCCCAGGCCGCGCAGGACCCGGCGCTGCTCAAACGGGCGAAAGATTTGGGAGCCCAGGGCATCAACCTGGCGGGCCTTTGCTGCACCGGCAACGAAGTGCTGATGCGTAAAGGCATCCCCATGGCCGGCAACCACCTGGTCCAGGAACTGGCCCTGGTCACCGGCGCGGTGGAGGCCATGGTGGTGGACTACCAGTGCATCATGCCCTCCCTGCCGGACCTGGCCGCTTGCTACCATACCCTCTTTTTCACCACCTACGACAAGGCCAAGTTTCCCAAGGCCCGGCACCTGTCCTTTTCTCCGGAGAACGGCGCGGCCCTGGGCCGGGAGGTGGTCTCCCAGGCGGTGGAGAATTTTGCCCGGCGGGACCTGAAGCGGGTTTCCATTCCGGCCGCGCCCCAGGCCCAGGTCACCGGCTTTTCCATCGAGGCCATCGTCGCCGCGTTAGGGGGGAGCCCCGGGCCTTTGCTGGACGCGGTCAAGGCCGGGCAGATCCGGGGCGCGGTGGGGGTGGTGGGGTGCAACAATCCTAAGATCCCCCAGGACTACGGCCATGTCAACTTGACCAAGGCCCTCATCGCCGCGGATATTCTTGTATTGGACACCGGCTGCGCCGCGGTGGCCCACGCCAAGGCGGGCTTCAAGGAGCCCCAGGCCGCGGAACTGGCGGGGCCGGGCCTGAAAGCCGTGTGCCAAGCCTTAGGCATCCCGCCGGTCCTGCACATGGGCTCCTGCGTGGACAACACCCGGATCATCAACCTCTGCGCGGTCCTGGCCGGGGCCCTGGGGGTGGACCTGGATATGCTGCCGGTGGCCGCGGCCGCGCCGGAATGGTATTCGGAGAAGGCCGTAACCATCGCCTGCTACGCGGTGGCCAGCGGCATTTACACGGTCTTGGGGGTCGCGCCCCCGGTCCTGGGGAGCGCGGCGGTGACGGATTTGCTCTTGAACGGCCTGGAGGCGCACCTGGGGGCCAAATTCGCGGTGGAGCCGGACCCGGGAAAGGCCGCGGCCTTAATAATTAGCCATGTGGAAGGCAAACGCCGGGCCCTGGGGCTGGATGCCCGGTAAGCCCCTTGAGGAAAAGAGATTGACAAGCATGGGAGAAATGGTTAAAGATTATTAATCTGTAGCGCCCATTTCAACTTAGGAGGGAATGATGTCTTCTGAACCTCTCCAGGTTAGTGACGCCACTTTTGAAGAGGAAGTCCTGAAATCCGATATTCCCGCTATGGTTGATTTCTGGGCGGCCTGGTGTGGCCCCTGTCGGGCCATTGCCCCGGTGGTGGAAGAATTGGCCCGGGACTATCAGGGTAAGGTGAAAGTGGCCAAAATGAACGTGGATGAAAATGCTAAAACTCCCGCCAAATATGGAATCCGGGCCATTCCCACCCTGATTATTTTTAAGGGCGGACAGGTGATGGAGCAGATCACCGGCGCGGTTTCCCGCTCCCTGATAGAGAACGCCCTGAAAAAAGCCCTCTAATCCCCTGGATCGGTATGCCTGCGTGGGATTATGATATCGTCATCGTGGGGGCCGGCCCCGCCGGCCTCACCGCCGGCATTTACGCCGGCCGCGCCCGGTTGAAAACCCTGCTTCTGGAAAAACTCATCCACGGCGGCCAGGTCATGACCACCGACCTGGTGGAGAATTACCCCGGTTTTCCGGAAGGCATCTCCGGCTTCGAGTTGAGCGACCGCATGCGGAAGCAAGCCGAGCGTTTCGGCCTGGAGTTCCGCAGTGGGGAAGTCCTGGACTTGGAACCCGGTCCGGATGGCCATTTATTGCGCCTGGAAGGGGAGGAGCTGCGCTCCGGCGCGGTGATCATCGCCAGCGGCGCCCGTTACCGGAGCCTGGGAGTCCCGGGGGAGAAGGAGTTCACCGGCAAAGGGGTCAGCTTCTGCGCCACTTGCGACGGGGCCCTGTACCGGGGCGAGACCATCGCGGTGGTGGGGGGCGGCGATACCGCACTCACGGATAGCCTGTTTCTCTGCCGCTTCGCCGAGAAAATCCACCTGATCCACCGCCGCAACGCCTTCCGGGGGGTGAAGTTCCTCCAGGAACAGATTTTTGCCCAGGAAAAAAAGGGGAAAGTGGAGATCCACTGGGACACGGTGGTGCAGGAAATCCAGGGCCAGCAGGCGGTGGAGGCTGTAGAGCTGAAGAACGTGAAGACCGGGGAGCTGTCCCGCCTGCCGGTGGCCGGGGTCTTCATTTTTGTGGGCATCACTCCCAACACTGCCTGGCTCCAGGGCCGCGTCCCGGTGGATGAGTGGGGTTTTGTTTTAACCAACGCCGATATGGCCACCTCCATCCCGGGCATCTTTGCGGCCGGCGATGTGCGCAGCAAACTCCTGCGGCAAATCGCCACCGCGGTGGGCGACGGCGCCATCGCCGCGTTTGCCGCGGGAGAATATCTGGCGGAACATCATCCGAGGTAAGACTTATGATGAAAAAATCCATGCAATTTTTGCTGGTTCTCTCCCTGGCCGCCCTGATCGGCGGCTGCGGCACCGTCAAAGGTTGGTTCAAGAGCAAGAAGCCGGAAAAGCCACCCGACGTGATGGCCCAGGAAGGCATCAACCAGTTGAAAAAGAAAAAATACGATGACGCCATCGAGACCTTCGAAAAGGTCCGGGACCGCTATCCTTATAGCGAGCAGGCCATGCTGGCCCAAATCAAGTTGGCGGATTCCTATTTTTATAAAAAGAAATACGACGAGGCCCTGCAGGCGTATAAGGAATTCGAAAAACTGCACCCCACTAATAAGGGCGTCCCTTATTGTATCTACCGCCAGGGATTGTGCTATTACCGTCAGCGCTCCACCATCGACCGTGACCAGACCTATACCTTTAAGGCTCTCCAGGAATTTCGCCGCCTGAAGCAGAAATATCCCCAATCTGAATATGTCACTAAGGCCGAAAAATATATGGCCCAATGCCGTAAGGACCTGGGGGAACACGAATATTACGTGGCGGAATTTTATTTTAAAACCAAACGCTATAAAGCGGCCTTGGACCGCTTCCAGGTGGTGGCCCAGGAATACCCGGACTTCCCCAAGCAGGTGGAGGTTAAAGAATACATCGACAAGTGTCAGAAAAACCTGGCCGAAGCCGACAGTAAACCCCAAAGCGGGTTTCTTTACCAGATTACCAACCTCTTTGACGCGCAGTGGTAATTTGGACGAAACGCTTGAGCGGCTATGACCTCCGGGACGGTACTTTGAAGAATGAATTCTTGGTGATGGCGGATTTTAAAGGCGCCGACCTCCGGAAGGCCGACCTGTCTTTGGCCGAGTTGCGGAGGGCGAACCTACAGGGGGCGGATTTATCCGGGGCCGATCTGACGGGGGCCGATTTAACCGGGGTGCGGGGCTTCTCCAGGAGTCAACTCCAGAATGCCAAAATTGACCAGCAGACGAAGTTGCCTTAAATTCGCATCCTTATATCATTCAAAAAGTAGCCCAGGCTTTTCATACCAATTCGCATTCAAAAGGTATCAAATTGTAGGGGCGAACCTTGTGTTCGCCCAACAATTTAGGACGAATACAAGATTCGCCCCTACCGAAAAAATAGGCGTTTGATGGCGAATTGGTATCAGCCTGTGCCGCCGCAGGCTAATACCAAGTTGCGGTCAAAAAAGTAACATTGTCATTCTGAGCGCAGCGAAGAATCTCAAAATACGAGATTCTTCACTCCGCTTCGCTCCGTTCAGAATGACAGCTCAATATTACTCCTTTGACTGCAATTTGGTCTAAGCTCCGCCTTCTTATTTATGCAGGTCGATAAAACGGGCTTCGTAGGCTGGCGGCGCGTATTTATGGCGCAGATGTTGGCAGAGGGTGAGGGTTTTCAGGCGTTCATCCAGGGCTTCCCGCCAGGACTGGCAGAAGGCCATCAGGGATTGATCCAGGTTCCACAGGGCCTCCAGGTCATCCCCCAGATCCTCTGCGGGAGTGGACCAGTCCAGGTGCTGCAGCACCATCTGGCGTTGCTCCAGGAGATTGGTGGCCCGGTCCAGGTCGTCCTGGAGCACCGCGGTGGTGATGGCCCGGGTGAGGTCTTGCAGCAGGGCCACCCGGTTCCGGGTTAGGGGCGTGAGAGCAGCGAGAGAATCTTTTGCCATTGCAACACCATGGGTAAGAGTTCGTATTCCATCAAATCCGCCAGCAGGATGTAGTCTTCTTCTTCATAGACCTGGAGCATCTCTTCCAGCAGATCTTGAAAACGTTTGAGGAAATCGGAGACATCCCCGATCTGGGGAGAGGTTACCTGCCCCAGGTCCACCTCCAGGACCTGGCAGGCCCCTTCCCCAGTCTGGAGCAGCCAGCGCAGGGCCTCCAACACCTGAGCGAAATAATGGTTGGCCTCATCTTCCGCGGCCAGGCGGAAGAGCGCCGCGCTCTTTTCCAGGGCTTGGATCAGGGGTTCCGCCTGTCGCGCGGCGTCGGTGAGGATGGACCGGGCCAGATCCCCGTCGGACACCGTCTTCAAGTCCAGCCTGGAAACCTCTCCCAGGGTGACGTAGCGGGATTCCCGGGGGTAGCGCTCTGTGAAAAACTGACCGTTCACCTCCACCTGGAAGAGTTGTTGTCCATCA
The DNA here is from genome assembly GCA_016208235.1 of Deltaproteobacteria bacterium. Taxonomy (GTDB): domain Bacteria; phylum Desulfobacterota; class Desulfobaccia; order Desulfobaccales; family 0-14-0-80-60-11; genus SURF-52. The sequence goes on along the minus strand of JACQYN010000169.1, from coordinate 3,945 downwards.
GGGATGAATTTTTCGTTAAGCTCCACCAGGGCTTCTTCCAGGTTACGCAGGTGAGATAAATCCACCGGTAAGGTCTGATCATTGATGGTTACTTGCATGGGGCCACCTCGAAAATTTGATGGGTGTCGGTCTTTTTAAGGGGTGGCTGCACAAGATGTGCCATTTCTGGTAAGGTGCTGATATATTGAGATAATACTGGAAAATTGCCCGCCATTTCCTCCATTACCTGCAGGCAGATTTTACCGGCCTGGTGCAGGCGCTGGTAAGCCTGGGCCAATTGCCGCGCCAAAAGATTGACGTCCGTTTCCGCGTTGCCTCGCTGTTCCTGAAAATAAAACTCAATAAAAGCCGCCGTCTCCGGAGAACCCACGGCCAGGCGGTGCAATTCCGGGTCGATCCCCCGGATGGCTTCGGCCTGTTGCCAGAGCTGGGAAGGGGAGCAGCGCTCCTGGGGCAGGCTCAGAAGCCGGCGGGCCAGCCGTTCCCCGTGGGCGGTGAGATCCAGCAGCTCGTGGAGGTCCTTGTAGCCGGTGGCCAATCCCAGGTCATCCTGCGGGGGCAGGAAGTAGCCGGTCAAAACTTCCCGGAGCCAGCGAAATAGGGCGTCCCCGGGAGCCCCGGTCCCGTCCAGGAACCGGGGCCAGGCGGCCCGGTGGGCCAGGGTCCAGAAGTGTTTCCGGTCCAGGGGGCGGCGGATCAGGGGCAGATGGGCATGGTGGCCCGTGGGGTCCCAGGTGGAGAGATAGACCTGGAGGTCCCGCCAGGGGGCGGCGTCCGGGATGGGGGTAAGGGGCCTCTTCTCCAGGAGGTGCAAGGCCCAGGCCGCCACTGCCTCCGGGGAGATCGCGGCGTGGCATTTGAACAGGGAGCAGGAATCCGGGTAATGGCAGGGATGGCAATCCAGCCGGGGCTCCAGGGACAGGTGGCCTTCCCCCACGGGCCCGGTATCCTGCACCCGGGCCCCGGCCAGGAAGAAGGCCAGGACCGGGGTCTGAACCGCCGCGGCCAGGTGCATAGGGCCGGTGTCGTTGGTGATCAGCAGGTTGAGCCGGGAGAGCAGGGCCGCCAGCCCGGCGATGGAGGTCCCCCCGGCGCACAGGGTCGTGGTTCCCGGAGGCAGGAGGGAGGCAATTTTCTCCCCCAAAGGCCTCTCGCTCCGGCTGCCAAAGATAAAGAAGTGGCAAGGCCGGGTATTAAGAAGCTTATGACCCACCTGGGCATATTTTTCCGGAGGCCAGCAGCGCTGGGGCTGGGACGCGCCGGGGAGCAGGCCCACCAGGGCCGTCCCCGGAGTGAGGGATAATCCCGCCAGCAAGGCCGCAGCCTCGTCCTGGGCCCCTGGCGGGATCTGCACCGTTAGACCGGCCCCGTCGGGCTCCAGGCCCGCGCCCTTGAGGAAGACGTCCACCAGGTTGAAGGCATTGGCCCGCCGGGCCCGGGAAATCACCATCAAATAATTCATCCAGGAAGGCTGGGTGAGAAATTGGCGGTCCCCGGTCAGGGTGAAGCCCTGCACCTCCGCGGCGCCGCTCAGGAAAGTGAGGATGGCCCCTAGGAGGTTGGGGGTAAGATTGATCACCAGGTCCGGCCGGGGCTGGACCTGGTCCGCCAGCCATTGCGCCAAAACCCGATAGGCTTCCGGCCAGGTCCCCTCCTGGTCCATCAAGGGGGCCAGTTTCAGAGTGGGGAGAGGCAGCAGCCGGTCCGGGCCGGGAAGCAGGGTCGCGGTTTCCTGGAAAACGTCCTGGACCACCAGGGTAATTTGGGCTTCCGGGTGGCGGGCCCTGAGGGAGCGGAGCACAGGGGAGCATTGAACCAAATCCCCCAGGCGCAACAGGTTGATCACCAGGATGTGCATCAGCTCCCTCCGTTGGCGCCGCGGCCTTGCAGTCCCCGGCGGAACTCATGGAGAAACCAGAGAATGGCCTCCGGTTCGGTGAGGGGTTCGTCGCTTTCCTTGATCCGGCTCACCAAACCCTCCAGATCGGGGGGCGTTCCCTCCGGCAGGCGGTCCAGGAGGGCCTGCACCGGGTGATCGGCGGGGAAGCAGGCCTGGACCGGGGCCGCGGCGCTCTCCTGGGGCCGGCGGTGCGGCAGGGCCCCGGGATGGAGGTCCTGGATAATCTCCAGGGCTGTAGCCAGGCGCCGGGCATAGGTGTGCTCCCGGAGGACCCGTTCCCGGCCGGCCGCAGCCAGGCGCCGCCGGTCGTCCTCGTGGGCCAGGTAATACGAAATCTTCTCTCGGGCCTCGGCCAGGGAGGTGAAGGTGGCCAGCTCCTTATCGGGGGTAAAAAATTCGGGCAACTGGGCCCGCCAATCCACCAGTTGAAAAGCTCCGCACGCGGCCAGATCAAAGACCCGGGGGTTGAGATAATCCCCCTGGGGGTTGATCCCCGCGTGGAAGGGAGAGGAATGGAGGTTGAGATTGATGCGGGTGGCGTTGAAAATCTTGACCGAATCCTCTTCGGAGACCCGGGCCGCCTGGTTTTGAATGCAGGGGGCCAAAGGCGAGTTCAGGACCCACTCGGAGCCCCAGATTTTGAAATCGAAGTCGGTGAGGCCCTGGAAAAACTGGCGGCGGTTGTAGTAGCCCGCGCCCACAAAGGACACCGCCGCGCCGAAGCGGCGTTTTTCTTCCGGAGTCAAGTCCACCGGATGATAAGCCTCCAGGTCCGCGGCCAGGGGCAGGCAGGCGTAATTTTTGACGCCCCGGCGTTTGAGTTCGGAGAAAAACGGCTCCTTCTGCAGGGTGAAAAAGACGTCCACTTCCGGGGCCAACTCCTGCCAGTAGGTGAGCACCTGGAAGTCCTCCACAAACCAGTAGGCCACCAGGGGGACTTCCGCTTTCAGCGCCTTGAGCAGGGGCGGGGCCACCGGGGACTGGGCCAGGGCGAAGACCAGGTCCGGCTTAAAATCCCGCGCCCGGATGAGAATGGTCTCTCCCAAAAGGCGCAGCAGCTCCTGCTTCAGCTTATGTTCGGCCCGCTGGTCCTTAGTGACTCGGGCCAGGGCCTGGTAACCGGCATAAAAGGGGGCGAAATCCAGGAACTCCGTCACGTGCCCCAACTCCTTAAAGCCCCGGGTGGTGTAACGGGCGATGGGGTGGGAGCCGCCGTAGAGGGGGCCCACCACCAGGATGCGCAGCGCCCCCAGTTCGCCTTCCTCCCCGGCCAGAAAACGGAGAAGGCGGCGGTGGGGGCCGGGGTGCAGCCGGCGGGTGGGGGTGTGGTCCACCAGCCGGGCGTCTTTAGGGAGGCCGGTGAAATCCGATCCCAGGCGCAGGCCGTTTTTATCCAGGAGCGCCGTGAGGTCCTGATGCTCCAGGGCCAGGCGGGCCACCGCGGCCGAGGGCTCCACCACCCACAGGGGCCTTTCCTGAGCCAGCAGGGGCAGGACATGATACCCCAGTCCCAGACCGAAGACGACCAGGGGGCCATCGGCTTCTCCCAAAGCCTGGGCCCAATCATGGCCCTCCTTGACCGGATCATAAGAGGAGGTCAGGCGCTGCTTGCCCACCTGGAGATAAGGGGGGCCGGACCGGGAGGGCCGGGCCTGGTGGTCCTCAGGGACGGCAGTCGCGGCTAAAGTGGCCGCCAGGTCCGGGGCTACTTTTTGCAATACTTCCAGATTCTTTTCCCAGAAACTCATTTATTTTTACCTCGTTGCTCTAAGCCAGCTTTCTAATTGGACGGCAAAAACTTCTTTGACTCCGCAAAAAAGCTCTTCCTGCCCCTGGCTTTTCATTGCTGTCTGAAAGGCCAGAAGAGGCCGCAGAGCCGCGGCCGCGTCCTGCGTTTCCGGGGGAACCTGCATCCCTTGATGCAAAGCGGCTAGCAGCACCTCTATCGCTAGCAAATCCCCTGAGGGCAATTTATCTCTCTCCCAATATGGGGTTGGGGGGGGGGGTTTGGGGGAGGGGGCAGGGGCCCACGGCCCCTGGCCCCC
>JACQYN010000168.1 GCA_016208235.1 Deltaproteobacteria bacterium | reverse complement strand
GTATTTCAGGGCCGGGAGGAGGAGGCTGCCGGGGATGAGGCGGTTACTGGAAGTTAGCTCCAGGAGGCCGTCGATATTATAGACATTGGTGCCGTTGGGAAGGTTCAGGGTGTACCACTCCGTGCCCCTGACGCCGATAACCACGGTCTGGGTCTGCATGATAAAGTCAGGCTCTTGTAGCTTCAGGACTTGCTTCACCACGGTGTGGGCCAGACCCCGGAAGACCTGGAGCAGGGCCCGGCGCCGGCCCTGGGCCCCGTCATAAAAATAATCGGCCACCGCCACCCGGGTCTCCGGGGCCAGCGTGAGGATAGTGTCGTCCACGAACAGCACCTGGGCCCGGGATTTGGACTTGGTGCGGATTACGTCTTTAAGCTCCACCGGCTCCGTAACCTTGGCGGCCCTGGCCGGAAGCTTCCCGCCTTTAAGGAGGTCCACATGGCCTTCCAGCTTTAGGAAACGGCCCACGGGCGCGGCGTGGGCGGTGCAGGCCAGCGCCAAGATGAGAGCTAAGATGGCGAACATGACTGACAGGTATTTGCGGGTCATCTTGCTGCCCTCCTCAATTTAGGGAGACGGGGTCTTTTTTAAAACCACCCGATAAACCACCCCCGCCTTATCATCCGAAATATACATTTCTCCGTTAGGCTTAATTAAAATATCTACCGGTCTTCCCAATGCCCCCTGAGGCGTCAGCCAGCCGGTGATGAAGTCCTCCAGGCCCAGGTGGTTGCCTTTATCGTCCAGCTTGAGGCGCACCACTTTGTAGCCCGTGGGGATGGTGCGGTTCCAAGAGCCGTGATAGGCAACCAGGAGGTTATGGCGGTACTCCGGGGGCCAGCCTGCCGCCGGGAAGAAGGCCAGGCCCAGGGGCGCGGAGTGGGCCGGGAGGTCGATATAGGAGGGGACCGTCTGCTTGCAGAAATCCTTTTTCGCTCCCTTGGGGTCGAACTGGCTGTCATGCACCCTTTTGCCGTAACAGTAGGGCCAGCCGTAATCCTTCCCTTCCTCTAAAATATTGATTTCATCGGGAGGCAGATTATCCCCCAGGAAGTCCCGACCCATCTCCGTGACCCAAACCTGCTTGGTTAAGGGGTGGAGGGCCATGAAGACCGCGTTCCTGAGCCCCGAGGCAAAGACCTTAAAATTACGGCCATCAGCATTAGCCGCCAGGACCTTGGCGCATCGCCAGTCCTTCTCCGCGCAGGTGTCGCAGGAGGAGCCCACGGAGATGAGCAGCCGGCCGTCAGGGGGCGGCAGGAAGACCATGGTCCGGGTAAAATGCCGCCCGCTCCGGGGCAGGTCCAGGATTTTTTTAGGACGGTCGGCCTTTAGAGTTTTGAGGTCATAGTCATACACCGCCAGTTGCTTCGTTTCCGCAATGTAGAGCTTGCGTCCGTCCTGGTGAAAGATCAGGCCGTGGGGCCGGTCCAGGCCCTCCCGCACGGTGACCACGGCATCGGCCACCCCGTCCTTATTTCTATCCGGCAGGGCCACTACTTTGCCGGCGCGGGTCAGGCTCACCAGCAGGTTGCCGTCCGCGTCCTGGGCCAATACTCGGGCGCCGGGGACGTTTTTGGCAAAGATGGAAATGGCAAAGCCGGGGGGAAGTTTTAAGGGAAAGTTGACGGCCTGGGGGGACTTGTCAGCCCCGTTCGATTCCGGCACCAGCAGCTTAGAGATGTCCTGGGGCGGGCCTTGGAGTGCGGGGCCGATGCCGCGTAAATAACGCCAATAAAAATTTCCGGCCCAGAAGAGGGCGGCGACCACGATGAGGATGGAGATGATAATTAAGGGTTTTCTCATCTCCGCAGGTCCAGGAATGGGTGTTTGCTTCTAATTTTTTACTTATCGACCAGGATTTCTTTGAGCCTATTCACTAGCGGCGGAAGCTCATTTTTGATGGTCTCCCAAAGGATTTTCGTGTCAATGCCGAAATACTCATGGATGACAACATTGCGCATATCGCCCATTTCCCGCCAGGGAATCGCCGGATACCTGGCCGTGACCTCTTCCGGCACCTTACGGGCGGCCTCACCAATAACCACCAAGTTGTAAAGCACGGACTTCGAGGTCTTCTTGTCCTGGCAGAAAATTTCATAATCCATGCCACGCGTGATGTCCAAGGAATCCTCTACCGCCTCCAGGATGTCTCTAATTCTAAACTTCCAGTCCCTGACCGGCATTTCGGGCCTCACTCAGGATACCATC
>JACQYN010000028.1 GCA_016208235.1 Deltaproteobacteria bacterium | reverse complement strand
GGCGCGCCCAAGGTGCGGGCCATGGAGATCATCGAGGAACTGGAGCCCACCCGCCGGGGCCCCTACGCGGGCGCGGTGGGTTACCTCAGCTTCAGCGGCAACCTGGATTTTTGTATCACCATCCGCAGTTTCTATATTCACGGGGGCCGCATTTACCTCCAGGTTGGAGCAGGCATCGTGGCCGACTCCGACCCGGGCCGGGAATACCAGGAGACCGTGAACAAGGCCATGGCCTTGATGCGGGCCCTGGAGCGGGCGGAAGAGGGGTTGGTGTGAGTTTGTGGTGGGGGAACCCGCTTTTCCGTAGGGGCGGACCCGCGTGTCCGCCCCGCCTCGGGCGCACACATGGGTGCGCCCCTACAGAAACCATCGAGGTTCCCCCACACCCCCTCCTGCAAAAACATAAGGGGTGACTAAGACAAGTAGTTGTGCTAAGAGGTAATTATGTTAGTAATGATCGACAATTACGATTCCTTTACCTACAATCTGGTGCAGTATTTCGGCCAGTTGGGGGTGGAGGCTGCGGTTTACCGCAATGATCAGATAGACCTGGAGGGACTGGAAAGGCTGAAGCCCACCCGGCTGGTGATTTCCCCGGGGCCTTGCTCCCCCAATGAGGCGGGGATTTCAGTGCCTGCGATCAGCCACTTTGCCGGGAGCATCCCCATCCTCGGGGTCTGCCTGGGGCACCAGGCCATCGGCGCCGCGTTCGGCGGCGAGGTTATCCGGGCCCCCCGGCTGATGCACGGCAAGACCTCCCTCATCTATCACGACGGCAAAGACATCTTTCAGGGCATTCCTTCGCCTTTTGAGGCCACCCGCTACCATTCCCTGATCGTCAACCGGGACAACCTGCCGGACTGCCTCCAGGTGTCGGCCCAGACCGCGGTGGGGGAGATCATGGGCTTGCGCCATAAGCAATTCGCCATTTACGGGGTGCAGTTTCACCCGGAATCCATCTTGACCGCGGAAGGGATTAACATTTTGCGCAATTTCCTGATGCGGCAGCGGGGGTGAAAGTTGCCCGGGGGAACCCTATGGCTTCAGTTTCTATTATGCGCCGGGGTCATCACCTTTTCCGGCAGCCGCCTCTGTCGGTACGCGGACGTGCTGGCGGAAAAAACCGGCTTGGGCCGCACCTGGATAGGGCTGGTGGTCGTGGCAATGGTTACTTCCCTACCGGAGTTGGCCAATGGATTTAGCGCGGTTCTGTGGGTAAAGGTACCGGACCTGGCAGTGGGGAACCTGCTGGGGGCCGGGGTATTAAACCTGGCCATCCTGGCGGTGGCGGACCTGTTTTATCCACCGGGGCCGGTGCTCACCGCTGCGGACCGGGGCCATATCCTGGCCGCGGCCTTCGGCGCGGTCCTTCTGGGGGTGGCCACCCTGGCCCTGATCACCCGGACCCCCTTGGCATATGCAAGCATGTGGTATGTGAGCCTGAGTTCCCCGGTGCTGCTGGTATGCTACCTGGTGGGGATGCAGGCCACCTTCCGTTACCAGCGGCGGGAGCGGGCCGAGTATCTGCAAGAGCACCCGGAAGAGATCGAAAAGATTCTTTATCCCGATCACAAGGTGGGGGACGCGGTGGTAAGATTCGGCCTGCACGCCCTGGTGGTGGTGGCCGCGGGTCTCTGGCTCCCCCGGGTGGCGGAGCAGTTGGCCGTCTTTATGGGGTGGCATATCAGCCTGGTGGGCACCGTCTTTGTGGCCCTGGTCACTACTCTGCCGGAGATGGTGGTAACCTTAAGCGCCCTGCGCCTGGGCGCGGTGGACCTGGCAGTGGGAGACCTGCTGGGGAGCCTCATGATCAACACGGCCATGCTGGGGCTCCTGGATTTTTTTTATTTCGATGGGCCCCTGCTCCTGGCGGCGGCCCCGGAACATGCCGGCACCGGTTTGCTGGCCATCATTATGGTGGGTATCACGGTGGCGGAGTTGATCTACCGGCCCCCAAAAAAATTCTTACGGTGGATGAGCCTGGGGGCCTTTCTGCTGGCTTTTCTGTATGCCGGGAATATCATTTTCCATATCCTGTCCCATCAATAGTGAGGGAAGGGAGGCAAAGAAGAAGGGCGAGCCGGGATTGGTGGTGGTCTCCCGAAGCAACTCATGGCTTCCGGGAAGAAGTGGCGGATTTAAGTTCAGGTTTAATTGATTTCCGATGAGGATGAAGATGGATCGGGAAAGCGACGGAAGCCAGGAACCCAAATCAAACCCGGAAACAGAGAGTGAACGCGCCCCCGCGCCCTCCGGAAAAGATGTCCCCCCGGAGGAGGCCCCGAAAGAGGGCCTGAAAAAGGAATATGTTATTGACATCTTCCGGGAGTGGTGCAAAGGCTGCGGCATCTGCGCGGAGTTTTGCCCGAAAAAATGCATCCGCATGAACGAAGCGGGAGAGCCGGTGGTGGATCGGGCCGACCGCTGCACCGGCTGCGGCTGGTGCGAACTGCACTGCCCGGATTTCGCCATCTGCGTCCGGGAACTGGCGGCTAAGAAAAAGGCCGAAGAAGCGGACTGAAAAATGAAAAGATTCACCACAAAGGCACAAAGACACAAAGGTTCACGGAGAAAATATTTATTTATGCCTTGGCAATGCCAAGGCATAAATAAAAATAGTTCTTTGTGTCTCTTTGTGTCTTGGTGTCTTTGTGGTGAATAATTAGAGCGACTATGAATACTGAAACCGGACAACCCCGACTGTTGCAAGGCAACGAAGCCGTGGTGGAGGGCGCGCTCTATGCGGGCTGCCGCTTTTTTGCGGGCTATCCCATCACCCCGGCCACGGAGATCAGCGAGGTTATGTCCTGGCGGCTGCCGGCGGTAGGGGGGACCTTCATCCAGATGGAGGACGAAATCGCGTCCATGGGCGCCATCATCGGCGCGTCCCTGGCCGGGGCCAAGGCCATGACCGCCACCAGCGGCCCGGGATTTTCCCTGATGCAGGAGAACCTGGGCTTTGGCGTGATCACCGAAGTGCCCTGCGTCGTGGTCAACGTCATGCGGGCCGGCCCCTCCACCGGCACCGCCACCCACGTGAGCCAGGGGGACGTGCAGCAGGCCCGCTGGGGCACCCACGGCGACCACCCCATCATCGTTTTGAGCGCGGCCACCACCCGGGAGTGCTTTGACCTTACGGTCAAGGCGTTTAATCTGGCGGAAAGATACCGCACCCCGGTGATTCTTCTCACCGACGAAGTGGTGGCCCACACCCGGGAAAAGATCGCGCTGCCCTTGCCGGGGGAGTTGGAGGTGGTGGAGCGGTTAAGGCCCACGGTGCCGCCGGATTGGTACATCCCCTACGCGGACACCGCCAGCGGGGTGCCGCCCATGGGCATCTTCGGGGACGGCTACCGCTACCACGTCACCGGCCTGATCCACGACGTCAGGGGCTTCCCCACGGAGCGGGCCGACGAGATCGTGCCTTTCCTCAACCGGCTCTTCCGCAAGATCGACCAGCACTTCCACGAGATTATGATGGTTAAGGAGGAACTGACAGAGGACGCGGAAGTGCTGGTCATTGCTTACGGCTCCGCGGCCCGCGCCGCCAAGAGGGCGGTGAAGGAAGCCCGGGAGAAAGGGATCAAAGCGGGCTTGCTTCAACTTGTCACCCTCTGGCCCTTCCCCCGGCAACTGGTGGAGCCGCACCTGCAGCGGGTCCGGGCCGTGCTGGTGCCGGAGCTGAATATGGGCCAGATGTCCCGGGAAGTGAAACGGGTGAACCAGGGGATGACGAGGGTAGAGACGTTGAATCGGATTGATGGGAGTTTGATTATGCCGGGGGAGATTGTGGAGAGGTTGGTTAAATTATAGGAAGCGTAGGGTGCGTTGTACGCACCATTAAATTCCTTGGGTGCGACTAAGATAATGAACGAAACTTTTCAAGGAAGAGCAGGGAAAAAAACAAATTTGTATCCGGTCACAAATAAATTTATAAATGATGAATGGGAGAAGTTGCGTCGTGATAAGATTACCCCTTGGGTTTTCCTAAATAGTGGGAAAGTTTTTCGTTGCCAAGACTTTTATGGAAGGATGATTCAGTATCAAGGAGTTCTATTTGAAGGTTCACCTCGTGTAGTATTTTGGGGACGTTATATTGAACCTTTTCTGGAGGACATCTCCTTTAGAGCGATTGATCAAACTATCCGGCTTTGTAATGAAAAAAAGGAAAGACTCAAGGAACCTCTGACAGAGACAGCAGACTTGCTGAAGATGTTAGTCCGAAAGACCTATGATTTGATGGCGGATGTTGATCGGCGGTTACGTGGCCGTGGATTCCCGCAAAGTGTTGCAAACCGAAGTGTAAATGGTGAAATTGCAGAGATGGATAGATTTATCGATGCTCGTGTGCAGGCTGAGAATGCAATGTATAAAACACCATCTATATTTAAAAAGATTTATAACGAGCACGAGAGCCTTATTAAAATAATTGGAATTGTAGTAGGTGTAATCGGTATTCTTTTGACTATATTAAAAATATTCATGGGATAATCTATTAGAGATGAGAACTATGTAGGTTTTTTACTAATTCTATCATGATGTTGTGGAGGAAGAAGAAAGATGACAAGCGGCAGAGGTTTCCGGCCTGTGATTGGGATTAGAAAGTAGAAGATAGGGGGAGGATTAATATGTCTGAACCAACCTTAGATTTGCGGACATTGGCAAAACGGCTGAGGAAGGTAGAGAAGCAAAACCGTAGATTAAAATTCATAGCAAGTTTGGTCTTGTTATTGGTTAGCGCTATCTTTTTGATGGGACAGGCTATGCCAAAAGCCCGAATTGTGTCGGCGGAAGGATTTCACTTGGTTGATAAAAAAGGCAGAGTTCGAATAGGGTTAGGTGTAACGGATAATGGGTCAGTAGCCTTGGGATTCCTTGACGAAAACGGGAAGCCCCGCATGGGACTTAAGGTATCAGAGAAAGGTTCACCTGAAATAACCTTATTGGACGGAAACGGGAGCATAAGTATGAGAATATTGCCCTCCGGTTCACCAAGCCTAGTCTTATGGGACAAAAATGGCAAGGTTCGTGGGCTACTAGGATTGGAGAACAATGGCTCTCCAGACTTACAGCTAACGGATAACAACGGTAAGTCTTTCATCAGAATGCGAGTATCGGATAATGGTCAGCCGGGCCTATACATATCAGATAAGGAAGGGCAGACGCGGATGGTCCTGAACGCAAAAGATGACGGATCGCCATTCCTCGCCTTAACGGACAAAGACCAGAAGTCAGGTATCACTCTGTCAGTTGCAAACGATGGTTGGCCAGGTCTCACCTTTATGGATCAAGACGAAAAGCCTCGCATGGGCATGGTTTTATTGCCGAATGGTTTGCCGGGGCTATCCCTATTGGATAAGGATGCTAAGCGACGGATTCAATTAGGTGTTTTGGATGATGGTTCCCCGCTTTTGACTCTAATGGATAAAAACGGGAAGAATCTTTTTAAGGCCCCTTAGGCTGTGTGGACAAAGTGGTGTAGGGCGGCACCGCCCGCCGCAACTAAGGCTGCGCATTATAAAATAAGCTGGAATTTCTTCGGTGCGCGGTGCGCACCCTATATGCCCCCGCAAGGGGCAACGCGAGAAAAGGAGAATGGCCGTGGCTACGGTAGTATGGGAGGAAATCAAACAGGAAGGCATCGGCTGGATGGCCAAGCGCTATCTGAATCGGACTTCATCGTGTTCCTGCCAGACCCCGATCATAGTTGGGTGTGACATTCAAAAAGAAAGGCTGTTTCCTCGTTTCCCAAGCTGGAACTTGGGAACGAGAAGAAAAAGAAAGGGACAAATGGCACAGGCCTCCGGCCTGTGCTGCACCGGCTGGAAGCCGGTGCCACTACGGTTTTCATATTGGCGGATGTGATTGATGGCGCGCACGGAGGCCCGCCCCACCAATATTTTTCTGTAATAGGGCGGGTGGGCACTGCCGCCGAAATGTGGGCTAAACCATGGGTGCAATAATCAAGATTCCGAAGGGCAGGCTGGCCGAGTTCTGCCGCCAGCACCACATCCACAAGCTGTCTTTTTTTGGCTCCGTGTTGCGAGATGATTTTAAGGCGGACAGCGACATCGACGTCCTGGTGGAGTTCTCTCCGGACCATATTCCTGGCCTCGCCTTCTTCGCAATGGAACAGGAACTTTCGGAAATTCTGGGGCGGAAGGTGGAGCTACACACTCCCCAATTTCTTAGCCCATACTTCCGAGACAAGGTAATGAAGGAGGCCGAGCCCCAGTATGTCGCCGCCTAAAGATTTGGTTCGCCTGCGTCACATGCTGGATTATTCCCGTGAGGCATTGGAACTGGTTCAGGGAAAAGCTCAAAAAGACCTGGATTCTGACCGGCTCCTAGGTTTGGCATTGGTTCGCCTCCTGGAGATGATCGGTGAAGCAGCCAACCGGGTCTCGCCTGAGTTTCAATCGCTGCATCCCTCAATTCCTTGGTCTCAGATTATCGGCCTTCGTAATCGGCTCATCCATGGCTATGATGCGGTGGATATGGACATTCTCTGGCAAATCCTGAAAAATGATCTGCCAACTCTCATTGAGGAAATGAATAAAATATTTTCAAAAGCTGAAAGCTGACCGCTGACAGCTGAGAGCTTACCCCATGGCCGAATTCACCCAACTTATCTATAAATACCTGCGCCACGAGAAGAAGTTCCCCCACGTCTGGTGTCCGGGGTGCGGGAACGGCATCGTCCTGGGCGCGCTGATTAGGGCCATTGACCGCACCGGCTTCACCAAGGATGAAATCGTCCTGGTCTCCGGCATCGGCTGCTCGGGGCGCCTGAGCGTGTACGTGGATTTCAATACGCTCCACACCACCCACGGCCGGGCGTTGACGTTTGCCACCGGCGTGAAGCTGGCCAACCCCAAGCTCCAGGTCATCGTGGTCATGGGCGACGGCGACGCCACCGCCATCGGCGGCAACCACTTCATCCACGCGGCCCGGCGCAACCTCAATCTTACGGCCATTATCATCAACAACAACATTTACGGTATGACCGGGGGGCAGTACTCCCCCACCACCCCCTACGGCGCCTGGGCCACCACCGCGCCCTACGGCCACATCGAACACCCCTTTTCCATCGCCGAACTGGCGGTGACCGCGGGCGCGGCCATGGTGGGCCGGGGCACGGTCTATCACGCCAACCTCCTGGACCAATTGATGGAAGCGGCTATCTTGAAAAGGGGTTTCGCGGTGGTGGAGGTCATCAGCCACTGCCATACCCAGTTCGGCCTGAAAAACAAGCTGGGGGGCCCGGTGGAGATGATGCGCCGACAAAAGGAAATGGCGGTGCGGGTGGAAAAGGCGAAAACCATGACCCCGGAAGAACTGGAAGGCAAAATAACCATCGGCACCCTGGTGGATCGGGAACTTCCCATCTACACCCAGGAATACCGCCGCATCCGGGAGGCGGCAAAAGCGAAATGATTTACCACAAAGACACAAAGAGCACAAAGAGACACAAAGAATTAATAATATTTGTGCCTTGGCTATGCCAAGGCACAAATATTATTTCTCTGTGAACCTTTGTGCTCTTTGTGTCTTTGTGGTTAAAGCTTTTCAAGAGAACAACATGGGAAAGCGCTATGAAATCAGGTTGACCGGGTCCGGGGGCCAGGGGTTGATCCTGGCGGGGATTATCCTGGCGGAGGCCGCGGGGATTTATGACGGCAAGTTCGTCTGCCAGACCCAGAGCTATGGGCCCGAGGCCCGGGGCGGGGCTTCCAAGGCGGAGGTGGTGATCAGCAACGGGGAGATCGATTATCCCAAGGCCATCCAGCCGGACGTGCTCTTGGCCATGAACCAGAAGTCTCTGGACACTTATCTAGGCGACCTCAAGCCGGAGGGACTGCTCATCGTGGACGCTACTTTAGTGACGGAGGTGCCCTTCGACCGGTTCATTGCCATTCCCTTCACTCAGATTGCCCGGGAATTAGGTAAGGAGATGGTGGCCAACATCGTGGCCCTGGGGGCCCTGGCGGCCTTGAGCGGCGCCGTAACTCTGGAGAGTATGGAAAAGGCGGTCCTGGCCCGGGTGCCCAGTGGCACGGAGGAATTGAATAAGAAGGCCCTGGCCGCGGGGGTCCAAGCCGCCCACAAACTCATGGGAAATCAGGGGGAAAAATCTGCGCCAGGGGAATGAGAATCCAGTCTTTGGCGCCTCTGGAACTACCAGAACTGGTCCTCATTATTGCAATTATGAGCATTATGGTATTTGCCTTGATCACCGCAGGCACAATCTACCTGAGAAGAACCAGCATGACGAGATCGACCTGAGGGAAGCGCCGTGGGAAAACGCATACAATTAGCGGTAATGCTGGTATTCATCCTGTCCGGGTTAACGGGCGGGGCGGTGAGCGCCCAGGGCCCGAGCCCCCAGGAGACCTGGGTGCTGCAGCAGGTGGCTGCGGGGTACACCGCGGACCTCCGGGAGAAATTCGGGCCGGAGGACAAGTCCCGCCATCTCAGGGGCCGCTTCCTGGAGGCGCTCCTCACCGGCGAGATGTCGGGCTTCAAGGCCCACCGCCGGGGGGTGTCCATCAAGAACGCAGTCATCCCGGATTATGTCAGCCTGCGGTCCGCGGAGGTGTCTCAGGCGGTGGAACTCCAGGCCTGCCGGTTCCCGGCCGGGGTGGACTTCGGCTACGCCCTGTTTAAAAAATCCCTGTCCCTGGACGGCTCCATCATCGCCGGGATGGCCATGTTCAACGGTATGAAGGTGGAAAGCGACGCCTCTTTCAACCAGACCGAGTTTCAGGGCGGGGTCTTCTTCGAGGGGGCCAACATCCTGGGGCGCGTCAGCGCCCGGGAGGCCAGGCTCACCGGGAAGCTGGGGGGCCAGTTCACCAATCTCCAGGTGGGGAGCGACGCGGATTTTTCCCAAGCCCTCTTCCAGGCCGACACCTTTTTCAGCCGGATGCGGGTCAAGGGCAACTTCTCCATCTTTAACAGCGTTTTTGAAAAACAGGTCTTTTTTGACGGCACTGAGGTGGGGGGGGATTTCAACGGCATCAATGCCCAATTTTCCCATCCCCAGGCCCCGGTTTACCTGGTCAACCTGAAAGTGGGGCAGATGGGCCTGTTCACCAACCTCAAGTCCCAGGGGGGCATCTCCCTGGCCATGGCCCAATTCCGGGACCTGTTTTTGGGGAGCACCGACCAGGCCCAAACCATCGGCTATAAAGGGCTGACCCTGGACTACGCGGTGGTGGAGCGGGTCCTGGACCTCCGGAATCTGCAGGTGGACAATCTCTCGGCCAAGAAATTGACCGCCAAAGACCTGGCGTTTCTGGACAACGTCCGGGTCAAGGACGAAGCCCATCTGGAGAGCAGCACCTTCTTCATCCTGATGTTGACAAAGATGGCCTGGCCGCAGACCGGGGATAAGGTGTGGCTCGATGAAATGACCTACCAGGCCATCCATGCCCGGGATAACGTTGCTGAGGAAAAGCCCCAGGATTGGCGTAAACTCCTGCATCTGCTGCAGATCAGCCGGTTCAACACCCAGAATTACAGCCAGTTGGAATCCTATTTCCAGCGCCGGGGGGAAAAGGACCGGGCCGACGAGGTTTATGTTCAGGGGAAGCGCCGGGAAACCTTGGAGAAATGGTGGCGGCCCTCAAGTATGGCCACTTTCATTTTTTGGGACCTCCTCGCGGGCTATGGGCGCAAGCCCAGCCGCACCCTGTGGATCAGTCTATCCATAGTTTTTTTGGGGATGCTTTTCTTTGATCCCAAAAATTTCGACCCCTCCTTTCTGGGGGGCTGGGGCTGGCTGTTGAACGGCGACCCGACCAAGACCGGGGTGATCCGTTTCTTCCTCAGTCTGGATGAATTTTTGCCGGGAGTGGACCTGGGCCTGGCCAAACTATGGCAGATTTCCCAAATCTCTTTCGGCACTTTGCTGTACTATCACTTTCATAAAATCGCGGGCTGGATTTTGATTCCCATAGCC
>JACQYN010000166.1 GCA_016208235.1 Deltaproteobacteria bacterium | reverse complement strand
GGGGGGAGGGCTGGGGTGGGGGTGAAAGCGCTGGGTTATCCCCCTCCCCCCAACCCCCTCCCACCAGGGGAGGGGGAGTAATAATGACGAATATACAGCTAAGATATTCCAGGACACGATATCGGGATTTTGACAAGACGAGCCTCCGTGCCTGCCGTTAGACCCTGGCCCCTCCCCTCACTGAGCCTTTCCCAAATATCTCCATCATGTGCGGCATAACCGGGTTTATCGATCTTAAGACCCGACGTTCCCCGGAGGAACTGGAGGCAGTGGTCCGGGCCATGGCCGAAGCCTTGCACCATCGGGGGCCCGACGACTCCGGGGTTTGGGTGGATGCAGCCCTGGGACTCGCCCTGGGACACCGCCGCCTGTCCATCCTGGATTTATCTCCCCTGGGGCGGCAGCCCATGGTCTCCCCCGGAGGCCGCTACCTCATCACCTATAACGGCGAGATTTACAATTTCCCCACGCTAAGGCAGGAACTGGAGAGCCAGGGGCAGAAATTCCGCAGCACCTCGGACACGGAAGTAATGCTGGCCGCCATCGACCGCTGGGGCCTCGAAGAGGCGCTGCCGCGCTTTATCGGCATGTTTGCCTTTGCCCTCTGGGACCGGGAGGAACGGGTGTTGTTCCTGGCCCGGGACCGCCTGGGGGAAAAGCCCCTTTATTACGGCTGGCAGGGAAAGGTTTTTATATTCGGCTCGGAACTCAAGGCCCTGCGCCGCTGGCCGGATTTTTCCGGGGTTATTGACCGCAACGCCCTGGCCCTGTTTCTCCGCCTCCATAGCGTCCCCGCGCCTTATTCCATTTATCAGGGGATTCACAAACTTCTGCCGGGAACCTTTCTGCGCTTGCCCTGGAAAAACCTGACTCCTGGAGAAGTCCCCACCCCCCTCCCCTACTGGTCGGCCCGGGAAGTGGCGGAACAGGGACAACAATCCCCTTTCCCCGGCAATGCAGACGAGGCCATTGACGAGCTGGAGCGGCTGCTTAAGGACGCGGTAAGAAACCAAATGCTGGCCGACGTGCCCCTGGGCGCGCTCCTGTCCGGGGGCCTGGATTCGTCCACGGTGGTGGCGCTGATGCAAACCCAGAGCAGCCGCCCGGTTAAGACCTTTACCATCGGCTTTCACGAAGACGCGTTCAACGAAGCCGTCCATGCCCGGGCGGTGGCCCGCCATTTGGGGACCGACCACACGGAATTATATGTGACCGCGGCCGTGGCCCGGGGGGTAATTCCCCAGCTGGCGGAACTCTATGGCGAACCATTCGGCGATTCTTCCCAAATCCCCACCTCCCTGGTGTGCCGCCTGGCCCGGAGCCAGGTGACCGTAGCTCTTTCCGGGGATGGAGGCGATGAACTCTTTGGCGGTTATCCCCGCTATACTCTGGTCCCGGAAATTTGGCGTTTGGTCAATCGTATCCCTCCCGGGTGGCGGCGGATCACCGGCAAGTTCCTTACCGGCATGCCGGTATCTTTCTGGGACCGGCTCCTGACGGTTCTGGAGCCGTTTTTGCCCCCAAGTCTGCGCGTTAAACCTTATGGCGAAAAAATTTATAAACTGGCAGAATATTTAAATGCCGGCAGTCCCGAGGATGTTTATTATAGGCTGATTTCCCAGTGGCAGCAGCCCCTGGAGGTGGTGCGGGGGGCAGAGGAATACCCCACCGTAGTGACGGATCAAAGTCGTTGGGCCTCCTTGCCCGACCTCGTCCAGCGGCTGATGTACTTTGATTTGGGGCTGTATCTCCCGGATGATATCCTGGTAAAGGTGGATCGCGCGGCCATGGGCGTCAGCCTGGAAACCCGGGTGCCGCTCTTGGATCACCGGGTGGTGGAATTTGCCTGGCGCCTGCCCCTCTCCCTGAAAATCAGGAACTGCCAGGGGAAATGGTTGCTCCGGGAATTGCTTTGCCGCTATGTGCCCCGGGAGCTGGTGGAACGCCCCAAGATGGGGTTTGCCGTGCCCCTCGCCGCCTGGCTTACCGGACCCCTGCGGGATTGGGCGGAAAGCCTGTTGGCGGAACCCCGCCTCCGGCAGGAAGGCTTTTTCCATCCGGAGCCTATCCGCCGCAAATGGCGGGAACATTTAACAGGCAAACCCTGGTGGCACCACCATTTATGGAATATCCTGATGTTCCAGGCCTGGCTGGAGGCCAGCGGCGGGTCTGCCGTCTGAAGGAAGACGGGCCTCCTGAGAAGGGAAATGGCAAAAAAAGCTAAAAAAATTGTTCTGGTCTCCGGCGCCCGGCCGAACTTTATCAAAATCGCGCCCCTGATGAGGGCGATGCAGCGGTCTTATGCCGCGCGGCTGCAGGCGATTCTGGTGCATACCGGCCAACATTACGACTACGAAATGTCCCAGGCTTTTTTCGAGGATCTGGAGATCAGGCAACCTGATTACTTCCTGGGGGTGGGGCCCGGAAGCCATGCGGTGCAGACCGCCAGGATCATGATGGCCTTCGAAGAAGTCTGTGTAAAGGAGCAGCCGGACTTGGTGGCGGTGGTGGGAGACGTCAATTCCACGGTGGCCTGCGCCCTGGTGGCCAAGAAGTTGGAAATCGGGGTGGCCCACGTGGAAGCCGGGTTGCGCAGCCGAGATTTAAGCATGCCCGAAGAAATCAACCGCCTGGTGACGGACGTTCTCTCCGACTTTCTCTTCGTTTCCGAGAGAAGCGGGGTGGCCAATTTGCAGCAGGAAGGGAAACCCGAAAGCGCCATTTTTTTTGTGGGCAATGTGATGGTGGATACCCTCTATCTGCAACTGGCCCGATTGGCCAAGCCGGAAGACAATAAACCTGCCGGCCCCTTTGCCGTGATGACCCTGCATCGCCCCAGCAACGTGGATCATGACGCCAAGCTTCGGGAGATCATGGAGGCGATAACGGCGATCGCCGGGGATCTGCCGGTGCATTTCCCCGTCCATCCCCGGACGCGGCAACGTCTGGAGGCCACCGGGCTGCTGACCCGGTTGCCTCAAAGCGGCATCGAGTTCTTACCGCCTTTACCGTATCAAGCCTTTCTGCGCCTGTGGAAAGACGCGGCCCTGGTGCTGACCGACAGCGGCGGACTGCAGGAGGAAACCACGGCTCTGGGGATTCCCTGCATCACCATCCGGGAGAATACCGAGAGGCCGGTGACCATCACCGAAGGCACCAATCTGCTGGCGGGAACGACCTTTTCCGGGATCATGGCCGCATATGCAGAATTTAAAACCACGGGTGGGAAAAAAGGGCGGGTGCCCGAGCTTTGGGATGGTAAGGCCGCAGAGCGGATTGTCAAAGTGCTGGCGGCGAACCTATGATTGCCAAAAGAATTAGAGTTTGCCATCTCATCACCTCCTTCTGGACGGGACACGGCCCTAGCAGTGGCATTCTGGCCCAGGTCCGGGGCCACGAGACCCGGGATTTTGAATTTTCCGTCTGGTCTTTGTACCCGCCGCCGCCGGCTCTGGACCCCCAAAATCTGCTTCGGGAAGCCGGTCTCACTTACCGGGTGTTCCCTATGGGTCCCTCTTTTCTGGACGTCCGGGTTTTATGGCCCCTGGTGCTTCAGTTGCGAGCCGAGAAGCCTGACATCCTCCACTGCCACCTGGTGCGGGCCAATCTCTATGGCCGCATCGCCGCCCGCTTAGCCGGTGTCAAGGGGGTGATCTG
>JACQYN010000174.1 GCA_016208235.1 Deltaproteobacteria bacterium | reverse complement strand
GAGTTCGTCGGTCATGTCTGTCCAGATCTCGCTGAACCGCCGGCGCCGGACGTTGCCGAAGGAGTGGTGCCGCCAGAATTGGTCGGCATAGACCTCACCGTCCCAACTGACGCAGCCGAAGCCCCGGCCGGAGCTGTTGCCTTCGTTCATCTGCAAGAGCGCCAGCACCTCCGCGGCCCGCCGGGGGTCCTCCTGGAGCAGCTTCAGGTAGAGGTAGGGGCCGTCCGCATGGTTGTCCACGGTGAGCACCTCCACCTGGCGGCCGGAGTCAAAAAGACGCCGGGTGCGGGTGCAGATCAGGTCCACCAGGGCCCGGGTCTGGCCGTGGGTTAAGGCCTCCTCCACCAGCTTGGTGCCCCGGCCCGCATAGACCAGGTGATAGAAGCAGATGCGGGGAATATTATATTCCTCCACCAGGTCGAAGATGGCCGGGGCCTCCTGAAAGTTGAGGCGGCTGATGGTGAAGCGCAGACCTACCTTCAGGCCCGCTTTCTGGCAGTTGGTCACCCCGGCCATGGCCTTGGCAAAGGACCCCGGTTCGCCCCGGAAGCGGTCATGGGTGGCCTCGGTGCCGTCCAGGCTGATGCCCACGTAAGACAGGCCCAGGTCCTTCAAGCGCCGGGCCACGTCGGGGGTAATCAGGGTGCCGTTGGTGGAGATCACCGCGCGCATGCCGTGGGCCACGGTAAATTTCACCAATTCAAACAGGTCGGGGCGCATCAGGGGCTCGACCCCTGAGAAAAGAACCACGGGCACCCCAAAGTCTTTGAAGTCCCGGAGCAGGGCTAAACCCTCCTCATGGGTCAACTCATCGGCCGCGGGGCCGAAGGTGGCCTTGGCGTAGCAGTGGACGCACTTCAAGTTGCAGGCCCGGGTGATGTTCCAGACCACCACCGGCTTCTTGTCTGCGGAAAATTGTAAGAGGTGGGAGGGCAGATCCTTGGCGCCCCGGCCGTGATAACGCAGCACGTCCCCCGGCTCCACCGCGCCGCAGTAAAGCTTGGAGACGCCGATCATCTAACGGTTCCTTCCCCTTCCCGGAACAGGGTCTTCTGATAATAGTCCCGGATTACCCGGTTCAGGTAACCGTCCAGGTCGCTGATGGCCTCCCGGGTGAGAAGGAACTGGTCCTGGGAGGTGCGGTCCCGCACCAGTTTTAAGGCGTATTCCAGGTCTTGGGACATTTCCTGGCAAACGCTGGCCGCGGAAGAGCCCCTCTCCAGGGCCTGGCCCAGAATCTCGTCGATGGCCTCGGCGTCAAACTCCAGGTGGATCTGGTGTTCGTCAAAAAAGAGCTCCGCAAAGGCCAGCACCTGCTCATAGCAACGCCCCACTTCCTCGAACGCGGTCTTCAGGTCGCAGTCACAGCGGAGATACTGGGCCGCGATCAATTCCACCCGGTTTTCGGTCAAGGGCAGGCGGTAGCGTCGCCGCAGCTCTTGTTCCCGGCGCCAGATGGATTCCTTCAGGAGATCCCCTTCCCGCCGGCTGGCCCGCTGAAACCGCTCCCGCCGTTCCGGATCGTCGGGCTGGCCCAGCATTTTTGCCAACTCCACTGCGGGCCGGGCCACTATTTCCGGAGTAACCACCAATTCCTTGATGGCGGTGGAGGGGAGGCGCTTCTCGAACTGGATGAGGATGCGTTCAATGACGCTCACCAGGCCCCGGGCCCCGGTCTTTTCCAGCGCGGCCCGCTCCGCCAGGAGTTTTAGGGCTTCATCCTCAAACTTGATGTCGATGCCGTAGGCCCGGAAGTCCCGCTTCTTGCTGGTGATGATGGGATTGTTGGGATTCCGGAGAATTTCGTAAAGATCTTCGGCGGTGAGTTCATCCAGCACCGCGATGACCGGCAGGCGGCCCACGAACTCCGATTCGAAGCCGTATTTGATCAGGTCCTCGGCGGTCACCTGCTTCAGGAAATCCCGTTCCTGCTCCTTGGATTCCATGACGGCCTGAAACCCGATGCCTTGCTTGCTCAGACGCTCTTTGACCACTTTTTCCAGGCCGTTGAACGCGCCGCTGACGATAAAGAGGATGTGGCGGGTGTTGATAATCCGCTTTTCTTTTTTGCCGGTGCGGCGGTATTGTTCAATGGCCTGGATTTGGGAGACCGGGTCATGGGCCACCTTCAGGTCCACTTCGGTCTCTTCCATGGGTTTCAACAGGGCCCGCTGCACCCCGGCCCGGGAGACGTCCGGCCCGCCCCAGAGAGTGCCGCTGGATGCGATCTTGTCCACTTCGTCCAGGTAGATGATGCCGTATTGGGCCATCTCCAGGTCATCGCCGGCGGCCTGGACCAGGTCCCGCACCAGGTCTTCCACGTCGCCGCCCACGTAGCCGGTTTCGCTGAACTTGGTGGCGTCTCCCTTGACGAAGGGGACCCCGATCTTTTTGGCAATGAGTTTCACCAGGTAGGTCTTCCCCACGCCCGTGGGCCCGATGAGGATGATGTTGTTCTTGATGGCCCCCACCCCGGG
>JACQYN010000173.1 GCA_016208235.1 Deltaproteobacteria bacterium | reverse complement strand
GCTTGGAGCTGCTGAAAAAACCCCGCATCCTCCATTGATGGGGGGAAACCGGTAAAATAACCGAGATTATCCCGCACTTCGGGACAGGGAGATTCTTTAGTCCCGGAGCCATCTTAGCGCGCGGCCGCGCTTGGCCTTGGCAAGACCGCCAGGGTTCCCTTCCTTTGCACAAGATTTCCTCTCAACTGGATAATCCATATTTTCTATTTTTATGGATGGCGGACGTGGGTCCGCCATCGGTTTTAGGCGACCCTTGGGTGCGCATCCTAGTGATTCCAATCCTCCGGGGTGGAAACCTGCGGCGCTTTTACGTTCACCCTTGATCCCTGTCCCCGGGATGATTACCTAACTAAAATAAAAACGGACATCTTTTGCCCTTTAAAGGAGAATCCCATGGGACAGTTGATTGCCTTCGCCGCGCCCGAAGGCATCCTCTTGGCCTCCGACAGCCGCACCGAGTTTTTTGAGCCCAGCGGTGAAGAACGGTTCATCACCGTGGAGCGCCTCATACCAGTCGGCTCCCATGCGGTCCTGGCCTCCGCCGGCGCCCAGGAGGGTCACGAACTCTGCCGGGATTTCGCCGCGTTCGCCAAAGACGAAGGCCTGACGGACATCGACGCCTTGATGGAAGCGGCCATGCCCTTCTTCACCGGCCGCTATGACGAAGTTATGCGGAAGATGTGCGAAAAGCTGCCGGTGGACCCGTTGCACAACATGTACCTGGTCCTGGCCGGCTTCTCCGGGAAAGCCCCGGACCCCGCCCGGCTGTTCATCATCTGGAACCGGCCCAAACCTCCCAAGATCGAGTTCAACCGGGTCACCAACATCTTCACCCTGCCCCGGCGCCTGGGCCTGGAATTCAAACTGACCCAGATGCTCGCCAAGAAAGCGCCCCTGGCCGAGATCGCCGGCGTCGCCAAGGCGGCCATGGAGAAGCTGGCCGGCCAGGACGAATACATCGGCCCGCCCTTCCACTTCCTCACCATCACCGCCGCGGGAGTGAAGAAGGTTTAGGAAGAGTTGTGGGGGGAGGGGCCAGGGCAATTAACAGTGAGCAGTAAGCAGTGAGCAGTAAGCAGTGAGAAGTGAAAAAGAGTGGCCTGAAAGTTTTTGTTTTTTGTGCGCTTACTGCTCACGGCCTCCTGGCCATCCCCCCAACCTTCCGGGCCGGGCCGGGAGGTTGCCATAGTTACGGCCATATGTTAATTTAGGTTTGGCCCTTTTAAGGGCCAGGCCTATTTTTATCTCGGGATCCCAAGTGCCTCCAGACCTGGACAAACTGCGCATCTCCCGCTCCGGGGAAGAGCGGCCTCCGGCCGCGTCCCGGCGGCTCCGACTCGGCCTAATCCTGGGCGGAGGCGCGCTCCTGCTCCTCCTCGTCCTTTACCTTTGGGGGCCTCTCCAGCCTGCCCAGGAAGTGACTCCCGCGGTGGTGGCCCGGATTTATCCGGCCCAGGCTTATGCCGTGCTCAACGCCAGCGGCTACGTGGTGGCCCAGCGCAAGGCCGCGGTCTCCTCCAAAAGCACCGGCCGCCTGGCCTTCCTGGGGGTGGAGGAAGGCAGCCGCCTGAAAAAGGGGGAGGTCCTGGCCACCCTGGAGAATGAAGACCTGGTGGCCGCCCGGGACCAGGCCGCGGCCCAGATCAAGGAGGCCCAGGCCGGTCTGGCCCAGGCCCAGGCGGAACTGCACGACGCCAACCTGCAGTATGATCGCTTCAAGACCCTGGTGGCCAAGGACCTGGTGGCCCGCCAGGATTACGATACCGCGATTGCCCGCCGGAACAAGGCCGTGGCCGGAGTGGCCGCGGCCCGGGCCCGCATCAACACCAGCCAGGCGTCCCTGGCCAACGCCCAGGCCTCGCTGGAATATTCTTATATCCGCAGCCCCTTCGATGGGGTGGTGCTCACCAAGTTCGCGGAAGTGGGGGAGGTGGTGGCCCCCTTCGGCGCGGCGGTCAACGCCCGGGCCGCGGTGGTGACCATGGCCGACCTCAACTCCCTGATGGTGGAGGCGGACGTGGCCGAATCCAATCTGGACCGGGTGAAACCGGGACAACCCTGCGAAATCACCCTGGACGCCATTCCCGACAAGCGCTTCCCCGGCCAGGTGCACATGATCGTGCCCACCGCGGACCGCTCCAAGGCCACGGTCCTTACCAAGGTCAAATTTCTGGAATTCGACGACCGCATCCTCCCGGAAATGAGCGCCAAGGTGGCTTTTTTGTCCAGGCCCCTGGAGGCCGGAGAACGCCGGCCCCGCCTGGCCGTCCCCAAGGCGGCGGTGGTCACCCGGAACGGCCGCGTCTTTGCCTTTCTCCTGGAGGGCAACCGGGTGAAGCTGACGGCGCTGACCCTGGGCCCGGAGATGGGCGATGTGGTGGAAATCGAAAAAGGTCTTAAAGAAGGGGATAAGGTGGTGCTGAAGCCGCCTGCCTCCTTGGAGGACGGCTCCCGGGTGAAGGTCAAGACCCCATGAACGACGCGGCCAGAAAAGTCCCAGGTTCCAGGTTCCAAGTTCAAGGTTGGGAGTTGACTGCATAAATAATGTGTCTTTCTCCCTCCCCTTGAGGGGCACAGGCGCTAACTTAAACAATATTTGTCATTCTGAACGGAGCGAAGCGGAGTGAAGAATCTCTAATTT
>JACQYN010000172.1 GCA_016208235.1 Deltaproteobacteria bacterium | reverse complement strand
CCCTGGCCCAGATGGAGGACCGGGTTTACGTGGTGGGCCGCAGCCGGGTGCCGGAGGTGAACGTGGCCGACGTTCTCGCCGAAATGGGGGGCGGGGGACACAGCTACGCTGCGGCCGCGGCCATCAAGGGCACCCCTCTGACCCAGGTGGAGGAAGAAATTCGCCGCCTGATCCAGACTAAAGTGCAACCCCAGCGCCGGGCCCGGGAGATCATGTCCTTTCCCGTCAAATGGATCTCCCCGGAGGTGACCCTGGAAGAAGCGGAACTCCTGCTCAACCGTTACAGCATCAATGCCCTGCCGGTGATCAGCGCCGGCAAACTCGCGGGCCTGATTTCCCGGCAAACCATAGAGAAAGGCATCTACCACGGCTTACGCCATCACCCCGCCAGGGACTACATGACCACGGAGATCGCCACCGTGCCCCCGGACGCCATCCTGGCGGAAATCCGGGAAAAACTGGTGATCAACAAACAGCGGCTGCTGCCGGTAATGGAAGAGGACCAGGTCATCGGGGTCATCAGCCGCACCGACCTCCTCCACCTGCTCATCGCCGCGGAGGAAGAGACCCAGTGGACCCAGCCCCTGCGCACCAAGAATATCCAGAGCCTGATGCGGGAACGGCTGCCCAAAGAAATCCTGGAAATCCTGCAGCAGGTGGGCCAGGTGGCCGAGGAGCTGGGGTTCACCGCCTATACGGTGGGGGGCTTCGTCCGGGATCTTTTCCTGAGGCACGAGAACCTGGACATCGACATCGTCATTGAAGGAGACGCCATCGTCTTCGCCCGCCGCTTCGCCGGCCGCTATAAGGCCCGCTCCCGGGAATTCCACAAGTTCAAGACCGCGGTGATCATCTTCCCGGACGGCTTCAAGATCGACGTGGCTACCGCCCGCACCGAGTATTACGAAGCCCCCGGGGCCCTGCCGGTGGTGGAATACAGCTCCATCAAGATGGACCTCTACCGCCGGGACTTCACCATCAACACCCTGGCGGTAAAACTCAACTCCCGGGATTTCGGCACCTTGATGGACTTCTTCGGAGCCCATCGCGACCTGAAAGAAAAAGTGATCAGCGTCCTCCACAACCTGAGCTTCGTGGAAGACCCCACCCGGGTCTTTAGGGCCATCCGCTTCGAGCAGCGCTTCAAATTCCGGGTCAGCAAACTCACCGCCAACCTCATTGCCAACGCAGTGAAAAACAATTTCTTCGACCGTCTTTCCGGGGCCCGCCTCTTCGGAGAACTGAGGCTGATTCTCCAGGAGACCAACCCGCTGCCCGCCATCTCCCGCCTGGCGGAATTCAATCTCTTGACCCCCATCCACCCCCGGCTGCGCTACGACGAAGGCACCAAGGGCATGCTGGAGCGGATTCAGGGCGTTCTCTCCTGGTTCGATCTCCTGTACCTGGAAGAGAAATTTGAACGCTGGCTGGTTTATTTCCTGGGACTGGTGGAGCCGTTGAATCCGGAGGAACTGGCGGAGATGGTGCAGCGGTTTAAAATCTCCCCCAAAAAGGCCGCGGCCATTACCCGGGGCAAGGAAGCCGCGGACCAGACCCTGATGCAGCTCTACCGGCTGGGGGAGGCGGACCGGGTGCGGATTTACCGCCTGCTCAGCCCCCTGGGCACCGAGTATCTCCTCTATATGCTGGCCAAAACCAAGCAGGATGCCTCCAAGAAGGCCATTTCCCTCTACTTCACCCACCTGAAGCATCTGAAACCGGAACTCCGGGGCCGGGACCTGCTGGCCCTGGGCTTTCCCCCCGGACCCCATATCAAAGAAATCCTGGATCGCCTTCACGAGGCGCGGCTGACCGAAGAAGTGAAGACCCGGAGGGAAGAATTGGAATTGGTCCGCAAGGTTTACGGGGAGGCCCCCCGGAGGCAGGGGCAATCCTGAAGGAGAACGCAAAAGAGGGGCACCGGCCTCCAGAGGCCTGCCCCTCTCTTAATCTTCTTTCCTATCTTATTGCTTGCGCACGTTTTCCTGAATAAAGCCGATGATGTCCTTGGTATCCGTGCCGGGGCCGAAGATGGCGGCGATGCCCGCTTCCTTCAGCGGGTCCACGTCCTCGTCGGGAATGATGCCGCCCCCCATTACCAGGACGTCCTTTATACCCTTATCCTTGAGAAGCTCCATCACCTTAGGGAAAAGGTAATTGTGGGCCCCGGAGAGCACGCTCATGGCAATGACGTCGGCATCCTCCTGGATGGCCGCGGCCACAATCTGCTCCGGCGTCTGCCTGAGACCCGTGTAAATCACCTCCATGCCGCTATCCCTTAAGGCCGCACAAATGACCTTGATGCCCCGGTCATGACCGTCCAAACCCGGCTTGGCAGCCAATACCCTGATCTTTCTCATTTTGCTCTCCTTTTATCAGTGAGCAGTTTGATCTTACTGCTCACTGCTTACTGCTCACTTAAACCAACGCCGGGGCTTCGTATTCGCCGAACACGGCCCTGAGGGTGTCGCAGATTTCCCCCAGGGTGGCCAGGGCTTTAACCGCCTTCAGAATGGGCGGCATGAGATTGGCGTCCCCTTCTGCGGCCTTTTTCAGTTCGGCCAGGGCCTGTTTGACCGCAGCGTTATCCCGGGTGCTTTTCAGTTCCTTTAAGCGGGCCACCTGGCGGTCGCCCACCGCGGGATCAACTTTCAGGAGGTCCGTTGGCCTTTCTTCCTTTACCTGGAATTTGTTGAGACCCACCACCACCCGGGAGCCGGCTTCGATTTCCTGCTGGTAGCGGTAGGCGGCAGCCCCGATCTCTTTCTGCACAAAACCCTGCTCGATGGCGGCGACGGCCCCGCCCAGGCGGTCGATCTGGTCGATGTATTGCTGGGCCTTGGCCTCCACCTGGTCGGTGAGGTTCTCCAGATAATAGGACCCGGCCAGGGGGTCCACGGTGTCGGCCACCGCGGTCTCGTAGGCGATGACCTGCTGGGTGCGGAGAGCCACCTGCACCGCGGTTTCCGAAGGCAACGCCAGAGCTTCGTCAAAGGAGTTGGTATGCAGGGACTGGGTGCCCCCCAGGACTGCGCTCAGGGCCTGGAAGGCCGTGCGCATGATGTTGTTCAAAGGCTGCTGGGCCGTTAGGCTGCAGCCCGCGGTCTGGGTATGGAAGCGGAGCATCAGGGAGCGGGGGTCCTGGGCTCCGAAGCGTTCCTTCATGATCTCGGCCCAGAGGCGCCGGGCCGCCCGGAATTTGGCCACTTCCTCCAGGAAATCCAGGTGGGAGTTGAAGAAGAAGGAGAGCCGGGGGCCGAATTCGTCCACCTTCAGCCCCGCCTTGATGGCCGCGTCCACGTAGGCGATGCCGTTGGCCAGGGTGAAGGCCACTTCCTGGACCGCGGTGGAGCCCGCCTCCCGGATATGGTAGCCGCTGATGCTGATGGTGTTCCACTGGGGCACATCAGACGTGCAGAAGGCGAAGATGTCGGTGATCAGCCGCATGGAGGGCCGGGGCGGGAAGATGTAGGTGCCCCGGGAGGAATACTCCTTGAGGATGTCGTTTTGCACCGTGCCCCGGAGTTTATCAAAGGAAATGCCCTGTTTCTCGGCGATGGCCAGGTACATGGCCAGCAGCACGGCGCAGGGCGAGTTGATGGTCATGGAGGTGGAGACCTGGTCCAGGGGAATACCCTGGAAAAGCCGTTCCATGTCCCAAAGAGAGTCGATGGACACCCCCACCTTGCCCACTTCTCCCTGGGCCAGGGGGTGGTCGGAATCGAAGCCGATCTGGGTGGGGAGGTCAAAGGCCACGGATAGCCCGGTCTGGCCGGATTTCAGGAGAAAGTGGTAACGTTCGTTGGTCTCTTCGGCGCTGCCGAAGCCCGCGTACTGGCGCATGGTCCAGTAGCGGCCCCGGTAGGCCGTGGGCTGCACCGCCCGGGTGTAGGGGTACTGCCCGGGCAGGCCCAATTGCTTCAGGTAGTCGAAGCCCTCCATATCCAGAGGGGTATAGACCCGGTTCACCGGAATACCGGAGGTGTTGACGAAATCCTTTTTTCTCTCCGGGATCTTCTGCAACACCTTCGCCACCTTCTCATCATACTTGGCTACGGCTTCTTTCAGGGAAGCCATCTTCTGGGGATCACACATAAAAGGGCACCTCTTTTTGGATCATAGGAAATGGGTTAGGTGAGGGGCAAGGGGGCGGGCTCCCTGGCCTTTCTACCCTAAATGTTGAAGAGGGATTTACCTGGAGCATATTTAACAACTGCGGGAAGGGGTGAAAATCAAAAAATTTCTGATTTTCTTGTCAAAAATTCTCTTACACCGCGTTTACCCTTCCGCCGCTCCCGATCTTACCATGGGCGCTAACTAAAACAATGTTTGTCATTCTGAACGGAGCGAAGCGGAGTGAAGAATCTCTCTTTTCCGACGAAATGAGAGATTCTTCGCTGCGCTCAGAATGACAAAAAAGCCTTAAATTAGCGCTTACGCCAAATCTTACTGCCTCAGCGTCCGCCCAAGATACTCCAGAGGAGGCCGGAGGTCAAGGTGGAAGCGAGCAAGGCCGCCTGGCTGGAGGCCAGGGCATGGTAGAAGAGATTGTTATGGGGGTCTTCCCGGCGGCCCATGATTTGCACCATTTGGGCGGCATCAGGTATCAGTCCCAGGGCTGCGGCGCCGATCAAGGGATTAATCTTTTGGGAAGAAAAAAGATTGAGCACCTTGATGGCCAGGATCACCACCCCAGTGGCCAGAAGCAGCGCCGCCAGTCCCAGGATAATGATTTTTGCAAAAGCCAGGGAGAAAATCAGGGTCGCATGGCACTGGCTGCCCACCGCCAGACCCAAAAGCATCGCCAGGATATCCGCCAGGCGGTTGGACAGGGTGCGGGCCAGGCGGTCCGCCACCCCTGCTTCCTTTAGGATGTTGCCCAAGAAATACATGCCCGTGAGCAGCGACGCCCAGGGCATCAGGATCAGGGTCAGGACCAGGCCCGCGGCCGCGAACAGCAGGCTCTCCCGTCTGCTCACCTTGCGGCTGGGAGGCATGCGCAACATGCGTTCCTGTTTGCTGACCAAAAGGTCCACCAGGTAGGGTTGGAGCAAGAAATAGAGGCCCGTAAGGGTAAAGGCCGCCAGGGCCACCGGGCCGGTGAGTTCCGGGGCGATCTTGGCTACCAGAAAGGTGGCGGCCAGACCGTCCCCGCCGCCCACCAGCGCGGCGCTTCCGGCCTGGGAGAGCGGCAAACCCAGGCCCCACCCCAGAAAAAGGACCATGAAAAAAGCGATGGGAGTGAGAAGCCCCAGGACCAGGAGCCGGGGGTGGGCGATGAGGTAAGTCAGATTGGCGCCCGCGCCCCAGCCCAGGAAAATCAGGGCGGGATATAGGCCGGAAGTCAGCCCCCCCTGGAGGGTGAGGAAGAAAGGCGCCAGGGACGCGGTCAGACTGGGAATGGGAATATTGACAAAGAGCAGACCCGCGGCCAGAGGGACAAGAAAAACCGGGTGTAACCGGAAGACCACGGCTACATAGATCAATCCCAGGGCCAAGACGGTCATCAGGACCCAAAGACCCAGTTGTATAAGGGTAATCTCCCCCGGCATCAACCCGGACCGCCTCAGTTAAGCGGAAACTGCTACCAAAACCTCGCCCACGGACACATTGTCGCCTTTGCTCACCCGCACCTCTTTGACCACCCCGGCGATGGGCGTCTGGAGGTCATTTTCCATCTTCATGGCCTCCAGCTTCACCACCGTATCCCCGGCCTGCACCCGGTCCCCCACCTTTACCAGGACATCGAGGATGCAGCCGGGCATGGGGGCCATGACCTCCCCCGGCTCCGCGGCCGCGGCCGGCTTTTCCGGCGGAGGGGAGACCGGCGGCGCGGGTCGGGCAGGGGCCGCAGGCCTAGGCGGCGTCACCCTGGCCGGAGCAGACGGGGCCAAGGCCGCCCCCGGGGTCAGGGGTTGATATTTTACTTCATAAGTGCGGCCATTGACCAGCACCCGGGCCTGCTCACCCTGGACCCCCAGGACTTCCACCTCAAAAGTCTTATCACCGATGGTCAGCCGATAACGCCCCATAAATTATACCGTTTTCAGTTTTCAATTTTCGGTTAAATAATTTAAATTATCAATGACTTAGTAATCTGATCCGTTGCAGCAGAAACCGAACTTGAGACTTCTGCGAAAGTCTGTCATTCTGAACGGAGCGAAGCGGAGTGAAGAATC
Source organism: Deltaproteobacteria bacterium (assembly GCA_016208235.1). Classification (GTDB taxonomy): domain Bacteria; phylum Desulfobacterota; class Desulfobaccia; order Desulfobaccales; family 0-14-0-80-60-11; genus SURF-52. The sequence goes on along the minus strand of JACQYN010000172.1, from coordinate 11,114 downwards.
TCGTATTTTGAGATTCTTCGGTCGCTTCGCTCCCTCAGAATGACAATTTATGCATTTTCGCAGAGGTCTCAACCTGGAATTATCTTTTCTGCATATTGATCCGGGCCTGCATGGCTTGCCAGCGCCCGGACAAAGCCCAGGGGGAGCCCACGGGCAATGCGGTCTCCGCCTGGCGGACCGGTCTTTGCTCTTGTTGATCTAAAGTCAGGGCCAGGGCGATGGCCGCCGCCAACAGGGGCTCTTCCGGCCCGGTCCCCAGCCTGGCGGCCAGAGGCTCCCGGGGCGGCAGGACAGGAGCCGGCCGTTCCCGCTCCGGGGGGGGAACCGGCTCCGCCTGCTCAAAAAGACCGGGCTCCATCTCCCCCATACCCCATTTTCCCTCCAAACCGGCCTCTCCCAACCTTAAGAGACGGGGTAAATAGACCGCGCTCAGGGCCAGCAATCCCCCCAAAACCAGGATCACCACCACTCCTAAAACGCCGGCCCCTATTATTTCCACAGCCATAGGAATGCTTTTGGTTTGTTTTTGTTGATGAGAGCAGTATAAACCAGTGGTCAGTTTTGAGCGGAAACTCTTTATTTCGATACTGATCACTGATCACTGGCCACTGGCCACTTTCCCTAAATCTCCCCTTCCTGCTCCATCTTGGCCAGGGCTTCGAAGCGGATATCCATGCCCAAAACCCCCTGGATTTCGTCGTTTTCGTTGCGCACCGGCACGCTCACGGTGATGCACAGCGCGCTGGTGAACCGGGAGGTATAGAAATCCGACACGAAAACCTTCCCCGACTTAATGGGTTCGATGAACCAATTGCGGTTGGAGAGGTCCTCGTCCAGTTTCATGGTCTCGTACTTGGCCCGGTCAATGATATGGGTGATGTTCCGGGTGATTTTGCGGCCATCCAGGTTGGTGACGTACATGAACTGGATGAAGGGGTAGAGGTCCAGCACCTGCTGCATCACCGGCTCCGTCTGGGCGGGGTCCATGGAGCGGATCTCGTCCCGTTCCGCCAAATCCTCGGCCAGGTGGGCCGCCAGTTGATAGGCCTTCTCTTTGAGGCGGTCGAATTCCGAGACAAAGAGCTCGGGCAGATATTTCCGGGCCAGGCTCTCCATTTCTTCATTGGAAATGGAAGTGCAGCGCCCCGTCTCGTACATCTCCATGATGCGCTTATTGATCTTGGACACTCCGGGATGGCCTTTGTCCACCTGCTTGTCCCCTTCCAGCGCCAACCGGGCGTTAATCCAGTGGACAATGCCCGCCTTGCCGGACTTGTCGGTGATGGTGATGGTTATCGGCCTCTTCAAGATGCGGGCGGTGTCAAAGGCGTTATAGATCTCTTCGTTTTTCAGCAAGCCGTCCGCGTGAATCCCGGCGCTGGTGGCGTTAAAATTCTTGCCCACAAAAGGATAGTTGGGAGGAATATGATAATGCAGTTCCTTCTCGAAATACTGGGCGATGTCGGTGATCACCGTGGTGTCGATCCCGTCCGTGGAGCCCCGCAAAGAGATGTACTCCATGATCAGGGCCTCAATGGGCGCGTTGCCGGTGCGCTCCCCGAACCCCAGGAGGGTGCCGTTCACCGCGGCGCAGCCGTAAAGCCAGGCGGTTATGCCGTTCACGAACACCTTGTGGAAATCGTTGTGGCCGTGCCATTCCAGGAGGTGGCCGGGCACCCCGCCGTCTTCGATCATGGCCCGCACCAGCTTGGGCACGCTCCGGGGCAAGGCCGCCCCGGGATAGGGCACCCCGTAACCCATGGTGTCACAGAGGCGCACCTTGATGTCGATGCCGCTCTCCTGCCTGAGCTTCATCAACTCCAGGGCAAAGGGGACGCAAAATCCGTAGATATCCGCCCGGGTCACGTCTTCGAAATGGCAGCGGGGCGCGATTCCCAGCTCCAGGGCCGCTTTGACGATCCCCAGGTAATCCTCCATGGCCTTGCGCCGGTTCCATTTGAGTTTCAGGAAAATGTGGTAGTCCGAAACCGAGGTGAGAATGCCGGTTTCCGGCAACCCCATCTCCTTCACCAGCTTCAAATCCGCGGCGACGGCCCTAATCCAGCCGGTGATCTCCGGATAGAGATAACCCCGCTCCCGGCACCGCTCCACCGCTTCCTTGTCCTTGGCGCTGTAAAGGAAAAACTCGCTCTGGCGGATGATGCCTTTGGGCCCGGAGAGCTTGTGGAGCATATCGAAGATCTCCACCATCTGCCGCACGGTATAAGGCGGCCGGGCCTGCTGGCCGTCCCGGAAGGTGGTGTCGGTGATGATCATCTCCTCCGGCGGCTGGGGCATGACGAACTTGTAATCAAAATCGATGCGGGCCACTTCTGTGTACGGGAAGATCTGCCGCATCAAATTGGGCTCTTCCACCTCCTGCAACCGATGCTGCCAGATAGAAGAATGCTCATGATCCAACAAACGACGCTCTCTGTTCCAACGAGCCATAGCCTGCCCTTTATTTAGCTGTCAGCTGTCAGCGATCAGCTTTCAGCTTTTTAGTTTTTAGTTTTTAGTTTTTAGTTTTTTTTATTAAAGGCCCGTTAATCATCTAACCCTGCTGTTACCCTGCTCTGGCCTAATCGAGCCTCTCAAGTGATTTTGCCGCCAGGCTTTTAGCTGACCGCTGATAGCTGAAAGCTGACAGCTAAAAACTATTTCTCCAGCCTTAATCCCAATTCCAAGAGTTGTTCCAATTCCACCCGGGAAGGCGCCTGGGTCACCGGGCACGCGGATTTCTGGGTCTTGGGGAAGGCGATGACCTCCCGGATGGACCGGGCCCCGCAGAGGATGGCCACTAGGCGGTCAAACCCGAAGGCCACGCCGCCGTGGGGCGGGGCGCCATATTCCAGAGCCTCCAGCAGGAAACCAAATTTTTCTTCGGCTTCTTCGGAAGCCATCCCCAGAACCTGGAAGATCTGCTCTTGCACGTCCCGGCGCCAGTTGCGGATGCTGCCGCCGCCGATCTCCTGGCCGTTCAGCACCAGGTCGTAGGCCCGTGCCCGGACCTGCCCCCGGGTCTCCTCAGCCTCCAATAAATGTATATCCTCTTCCTTGGGCGCGGTAAAGGGGTGATGCACGGCCACGAAGCGCCCTTCGTCCCGGTCGTATTCCAGCAGGGGAAAATCCGTCACCCAGACCATGTGGAAGGTGTCCGGGGGGATCAAATTTTCCCGCTGCCCCAGGTGGACCCGGAGTTGCCCCAACGCGGTGTTGGCCACTGCCGGAATATCAGCGATGAAAAGCAACAGGTCCCCTTCTTTGGCCTCCAGGCGGTCATTCAAGGCCTGCTTCAACCCCGCAGGGAAAAACTTGGCTAACGGAGATTGCCAATCCTGCTGCATCTTCACCCAGGCCAGCCCCCGGGCCCCGTAAACTCCCGCCAGGCCGGTGAGATCGTCCAGTTCTTTCCGGGAGAGCTTGGCCAGGCCGGGGCCGTTCAGGGCCTTGACGATGCCGCCTTGGTCCACCACCTCCCGGAACTGGCGAAACTCCGATTCCCGGATCAGATCCGTAACCTCTTTCAGCTCCAGTCCGAACCTCGGGTCCGGCCGGTCCAGCCCAAAGCGGTCCATACATTCCTGATGCGTCAGGCGAGGAAAAGGCGGCTTCAGGTGCACCTCCAACAAATCCTTAAAAAGCGCCACCATCAGGCCTTCCACCACCCGCATCACATCTTCTTCGGTGATGAAGGCCATCTCCAGGTCGATCTGGGTGAACTCCGGCTGGCGGTCGGCCCGGAGGTCCTCATCCCGGAAACAGCGGCACAACTGATAGTAGCGGTCCAGGCCGGACATCATCAGCAGTTGCTTAAAGAGCTGGGGGGACTGGGGCAAGGCGAAAAAATGCCCCGGCATCACCCGGCTGGGGACCAGATAGTCCCGGGCCCCTTCCGGCGTGCTCTTGGTGAGGATGGGGGTCTCCACCTCCACAAAACCCTGGCCGTTCAAGAACTGCCGGGCCACTTGCGCGGCCCGGTGCCGGAAGAGGATGTTCTTCATAACGCCGGGGCGCCTTAAGTCCAGGTAGCGGTAACGCAAGCGCAGGGCCTCGGAGATATCCACCCGGTAGTCTTCCAACTGGAAGGGCGGGGTCTTGGAAGCGTTGAGCAGGCGCAGTTCCTCCACCAGGATCTCAATCTCGCCGGTGTCCAACTGGGGGTTGACCATATCCGCGGGCCGGAGATTGACCACGCCCCGGATGGCGATGACCCATTCGTCCCGCAGCACCCCCGCCTTGTTGTGGACATCCGGGTTGACCTCCGGGTTGAAGACCACCTGGGTGAGGCCGTCCCGGTCCCGGAGGTCCACGAAAATAAGCCCCCCGTGGTCCCGGCGGCGCTGCACCCAACCCATGAGGATCACTTCCGCGCCCGCGTCCTGGGCCCGTAATGCCCCGCAAGAATGGCTGCGTTTTAGCCCCGATAGTGAATCAAACAATTCGTTTCCTTCCCTTCGGAGATGAGGCAGGATATTTTTTCGTAGGGGCGAACCTTGTGTTCGCCCCGGATGCTGGGCGAACACAAGGTTCGCCCCTACATTTCAACTCAATATCACAATCCCGCCAAAACCATGGGCAGGAGAGACAACGCCACTTGCTGCTGGTCGCCCGTGGCCATGCGGCGCAAAACCACCTGGCCCGTTTCCAGCTCCCGCTCCCCCAGGATCACGGTATAGGCCGCGCCCAGGCGGTCCGCCTGGGACATCTGGGCCTTAAGAGATCGCTCCCCAAAATCCATCTCCGCGGCGATGCCTTCCTGCCTGAGGGTTTGCAGCAGGGAAAAGGCCTTATCCCGGGCCCCGGGGCCTAACGCAGCCAGAAAAACCTTCTTGCCATCACCCTGGCCCAGGTTCTCCGGCAAGACCTCCAGGAGCCGGTCCTCGCCGATGGCGAAGCCGATGGCCGGCAGATCCGGCCCCCCCAGTTCCTTCGCCAGGCCGTTGTAACGGCCGCCCCCGGCCACCGCGTCCTGGGCCCCTAAACCCACGGCCACCACCTCGAACGCGGTGCGGGTGTAATAATCGAGACCCCGGACCAGCCGGGGCTGCTCCTCGTAGGTCACCCCGAACCGGCTAAGTAAAGCCAGCACCCGGGTGAAATGCCCGGCGCAATCCGGGCAGAGATAATCCCGGAGAACCGGCGCGTCCTTCAATATCTCCCGGCAGTGTATGGACTTGCAATCCAACACCCGCAAGGGGTTGGAATTGCGCCGGCGCTGGCAGTCCTCGCACAACCCTTCCTTATTGATCAAAAAGAGGCCCAGGCCCGCCTTGAATTTCACCTGGCACTCGGGGCAGCCCAGGGAATTGACCAGCAGGCGGGAGGCCCCCAACTGCACCCTTTTTAGAATCTCCATGAGGAGCAGGATGACTTCTGCATCCACTTCCGGTGCGTCGCTCCCCAGGGCCTCGCAGTTGATCTGGTAAAACTGGCGGTAGCGCCCTTTTTGGGGCCGCTCGTAGCGGAACATGGGCCCCAGGGTATAAAATTTTTTGACCCCTCCGCCCTTGTCCAGGCCGTTTTCCAGCACCGCCCGGAGCACCGACGCGGTGGCTTCGGGGCGCAGCGTCAGGGACTCCCCGTGGCGATCCGGGAAGGTGTACATCTCCTTGGCGACGATGTCCGTGTCCTGGCCGATGGAACGGGCGAAGAGCTCGGTGCGCTCGATCAGAGGCAGCCTGAGCTCCCGGTAGCCGTAAAGGGCAAAGGCCTCCCGGGCCGCACTCTCCACGGCCTGCCAACGCCCCGTCTCCGGCGGCAGGATGTCCCGCATGCCCCGGATGGCTTTGATTTTCCCCGCCATCTGCAAACTCACTTCCAAAAAGATAAAAATAACCTTTAAATTAAGGTGCTGTCAAGGTGATTTCCCCTGGGACATGGCTCATTTTGAACGGCATGGAGACGGCAGCCACTTAGGGTGGGCATGCCCCCCCGTGTTTACTCCCTATCAATCCTTAATCCATGGTGGGCCATGCCCACCCTACCTCTCCAATTTCCCCTTGACAAGCCGGGGGCGGACCGATAAATTAACGCAAAAGAAAAACTCCCCAGGCAATCCGGAACCCGGTGCGAATCCGGGGCGGTCCCGCCGCTGTAATCGGGGACGGAAGAGAGTGAAAGGCTAACGCCGGCCACTGCCGGGTTATAAAAAAACCCGGTGGGAAGGCTGACTCTAATCCGGTTGATCCGAGAGCCAGAAGACCTGCCTTGGGAAAATTAGGCTACTCCTGATGGTAAAGGGAGTTCCATCGAAAGGTGGGACTCCTTTTTTATTGGTTTTCGGTTTTCAGTTTTCGGTTTTCGGTAAAAGCAAAAAAGTCTCGTACCTCGAACCATAGAAATACAAAGGGAATAGAAAAATTTGGATAAGCATATTGGTGCGACAAGTTCACCGAGCACCCGCTTTTTAACCGAAAACTGAAAACCGAAAACCGAAAACTGTATTTAACAGCTTTCCCCCCGGCAGCCGTTGATGATAATCCGGCCGGCCGGTAAACCACGGAGGAAGGAGGACAATACATGGCCAAAGCAAAGAGTACCAAGAAACCCATCAGCATCCGTTACACCTGTGCGCCCAACGGCGACCAGGTGGGTCTGTCCCACTACCTGATGGCGGACGCCAAGAAGAAGTAGGAACATGACCCAGGCAATTTCACCTTTATGGGGTCCGTCTTCGGCTTGTGTCAACGCCGGGGCCGGGCCCCATTTCGACGTGCTGGAAGTGGGCCACAAAGATTACGTGGCCCTGATTAACGCGGACACCGCATTCTGGGTGCTCTCCCCCCGGGCCAAGGCCCTGGATTATCTTTTGGGCGCGGAGCTCCCTAAATCATATCTGGAAAAAGAGGCGAAGCTGGCCGGGGACCTGGAGACCGTGCGCTTCAAGCTGCTGGTTTCCGCGGTCTATTTCAACCCCACGGAGCGCTGCAATCTGGACTGCGGCTACTGCTACCTCCCCCGGGAGGCCCGTAGAACCGGCCAGGACATGGACCCCGCGCGGCTGCTGGAAGCTCTGGACCGGCTCCAAGACTTCTTCGTCAGCACCCTGCCGGAGGGGGCCCGGCCCCAGTTGGTCTTCCACGGCAGCGAACCTTTGCTTGCGAAGGACGCGGTCTTCCAGGGAATCGAGCAGTACGGTGATTACTTCCGCTTCGGGGTGCAGACCAACACGGTTTTGCTGGACAGGGCGGCCCTGGACTTCCTCAAGGCCCAGGGTGCGGGCATCGGCATTTCGTTAGACGGCCCCACCCCGGAGGTAGCGGACCGCACCCGCCGCACCTGGGGCGGCAGCGGCGTTTTCGCCCAGACCGTCAAGGTCCTGGAGGAGCTGGTCGGCTACCCCGGCCTCAATGTCATCACCACCGTCACCAAAGAAAACGTCCGGTCGCTCCCGGAGCTGGTGGAGTTCTATCACGCCCGGGGGGTGACCAACGCCCTGCTCAACCCGGTCCGGGGGACCCAGGCGGGAGGGCGGGCCCTGATGCCCGACCAGACGGAGCTGGCCCACTTTTTCTTCAAGGCCCTGGACCGCGCCTTTGAATTATACGAAAAAACCGGGCGCAAACTGGTCATCGGCAACTTCGCCAACCTGCTCCTGGGTCTGGTGGCTCCGGGCGCGCGGCGGCTGATGTGCGACATCTCGCCCTGTGGCGGCGGTCGCTGCTTCTTCGCGGTGGGCGCAGGCGGCGAAGTGGCCCCGTGCAGCGAATTCCTGGGCTTGCCGGAATTTCACGGGGGCAACCTGTTCAAGGACCCCGTAAAAGATCTGCTGGCTACCCCGGCCTTTAAGCAGGTGACCACCCGGATGGTGGAGAACCTGGACCCCTGCAAGCGTTGCGCGGTGCGCCACGTCTGCGGCGCGCCCTGCCCCGCGGAGGTTTACGCCTTCAACGGCCACCTCAACGCCCCGGCCCCGCTCTGCGACTTCTACGCGGCCCAGGCCCGCTACGCCTTCAAAGTCATCGCCGACGGCCGCCTGGACGCCCTCCTCTGGGACAACTGGCAGGAAGGACTGGAAGAGATTGTTGTGATGTAAAATATGCCGGAGAAGGGGCTAAGGGCAGTAGCACAGGCGTCTCGCCTGTGGACCTTAGCCCCTCCACCCTCCTTACGGAAAACAGAGAAGGCGGAGCCAACGACTCCGCCTTCCTGTTTTATGATTGCGGGTGGTTTTAAGGGGAGAAATACCCTAATACCAAGCTGGGGTCAAAACAGTAGCATTGTCATTCTGAGCGCAGCGAAGAATCTCAAAATACGAGATTCTTCACTCCGCTTCGCTCCGTTCAGAATGACAGATCATTATTACTTCTTTGACAGCAATTTGGTATAAGCTCTCGCTTGCAACCGCCTGCCCTGCTTGTTACAATCCTGCCGCGGAGTGAAAAGCAGTGAAAAAACCCCTGCGTCTGGTTCTTTCTGTTCTCAAATGGGCGGTCATTACCCTGGCGGCCGTGGAGGTCATGAGCTTCCTGGTCCTCACTCTGGGCAATCTCTTTATCTACGGCAGCGTCTGGGAGGGCAGCCGGGTCAATTATGACGCCTACACCCTCTTTCAGGAAGGCCCCCGGCCCACCGCCAATAATCCTCCTGCCCCGGAGGCCGACAAACAGCATCGCGCCATCTGGATGTTCGGGGGCTCCACCATGCGGGGCAGCACCAACGACGACGCCAAGACTATCCCCAGTTTCCTGGCGGCCATCCTCAACCGGGAAGGAAAACCCCGGTCCTTCACGGTCTCAAATTTCGGGGAGAACTCCTTCAACTCCCTGCTGGAGACCAAGTATCTCCAAAAATTATTAATCGAGAGCCCCACCCGTCCGCATCTGATCATTTTCATGGACGGGGCCAACGAATGCGTCTATTTTTCCCAAAACCGCACGGCTTACGCCCATCACGGCTACCAGCGGCTGCAAGCCCTGATCGAAAGCCACCGCCGCAGCTTCTTCGGCCTCTTTAAAACCATAAATGCCGCGGTTTATGCCTCCTTCACCCGGGAAATATACGACAAGCTGCGGCAGACCGTCATTCCCATCCGCGCAGACTCTGAAGAACTTCGCAATTTCGTGGAGATGACCGTCCAGAGATACGATTACGTGAACCAACAGGCGGGGTTTTACGGGGCCCGGTTCCTGCTCTTCTGGCAGCCGATATTATGGGTGGAGACCTGCGAGGTAGCGCCGCGGGTGCGGGAGATCGAAAAAGACTATGCGATTAACAAGGTGCGTTTTGCGGCGGTGCGCCAAAATTTTCAGGTGACCTACCAGGCCCTGGCTGAGCGCCTCCGGGACAAGCCCTATTACATCGATTTCCAGAATATTCTCTGTTCCCGGACCGCGCCGCTGTACAAACCCGACGGGGTGCATCTGCAGGACGCCGGCAGGATGATGGTGGCCCGGCAGATGAGCCAGACATTGAAGGATAGATGGTTGGCAGGGGGAGGAGCTAGGGATTAAAGGCGGGCACGGAGGCCCGCCCCACCAGGACCTGCCCTCCCCAACCCGCATATTAAAGCAGGAAACGCGGGCCTTTGGCCCGCGTTTCCTGCTTTTAAAAACCTTAAGGGGTTGGGGGAGGGATTCTGAGGGAGGGATTGTAAAGTGGCCCGCGGCCCCTGGCCCCCTCCCTTGTGTCTTAACAATCAGCCCAGTGTGTTAAAAATAACCTCTCTAGTGAGCCTCTTGCAAAAGTCTTTTCAATGACCGAATCAACGATATTGGTCCGGTTCCCTCCCCCTTGAGGGGGGAGGGTTAGGGTGGGGGTGAGTAAATTTAGTGTTGGGTTATCCAATAGTTCCAAACGACAGACGCCCCCCTCCCCCCGTGGGGGCATAAGCGTTAACATAAGGCTTTTTTGTCATTCTGAGCGCAGCGAAGAATCTCTCTTTTCGTAGGAAAATACGAGATTCTTCACTCCGCTTCGCTCCGTTCAGAATGACAAATATTGTTTAAGTTAGCGCCTGTGCCCCCGTGGGGAGGGGGTTAAAGAAGCCAGTACTCGTTAGGCCAAACTTTTGCAAGAGCCTCTAGTGTATTCAAGTTTAGGCTTGGAGCGCTCAGATTCTCTTACGCTTAATCCAACTCGTACGTCTCCCGCCAGTCTTTCTCTTCCTGCCAGGCGGGTTGAGATTTTTTGTCGAAGAAATAGTCTCCCATCACCAGGTAGTCCATCTCCGTGCGCATAAAACACCGGTACGCGTCTTCCGGGGTGCAGACGATGGGTTCGCCCCGGACGTTGAAACTGGTATTCACAATCACCCCGTAACCCGTTTGCTTTTTAAACTCCGCAATCAACCGCCAATAACGCTCATTGGTCTCTTGGTGCACGGATTGGATGCGTGCGGAGTAGTCCACGTGGGTGATGGCCGGGATATCGGAACGGAGATGATAAAGCCGTTCAAAGAGAGGCAGGCTGTCATATCCCGGGGGCAGGGGATTCTGCCTTTTTTCCTGGACCGGAGCCACCAGCAGCATGTAGGGGGATTCTCTATCCAGGTCAAAATATTCCCCCATATCTTCCATGAGCACCGAAGGGGCAAAGGGCCGGAAACCTTCCCGGTATTTGATCTTTAAATTTAGCCTTTTTTGCATTTCCGAGTGGCGGGCGTCTCCCAGGATACTGCGGTTGCCCAGGGCCCGGGGGCCGTATTCCATGCGGCCTTGAAACCAGCCCACCACCTGCCCCTGGGCCAGGAGGGCCGCCACTTCTTTAATCAACCCCTCGAAATCCGGGTAATGCCGGTAAGGCGCCTGGTAGCGCCGGGCCACCTTTAGTATCTCCCCGTCCCCGAACTCCGGCCCCAGATACGCGCCCTGCATCTGGTCGTGCCCGGGATTACCCGGCAGGCGCTCCTGGTTCTGCCAGATGTGCCGGGCGGCCAGGGCCGCGCCCAGGGCCCCGCCCGCGTCCCCCGCGGCCGGCTGAATCCAGATATCCTTGAAAGTGCCCCGGCGCAAGAGCTTGCCGTTGGCCACGCAGTTCAGGGCCACCCCCCGGCCATCACCAGATTATCAGAGCCGGTGAGCTTCTTGGCGGTCTCTGCCAGGCGCAGGACAATCTCCTCGGTCACCTGCACGATGGCCAGGGCCAGGTCCATGTACTCCTGGGTGATGAAG
>JACQYN010000027.1 GCA_016208235.1 Deltaproteobacteria bacterium | reverse complement strand
TTCTTCCTCAGTCTGGATGAATTTTTGCCGGGAGTGGACCTGGGCCTGGCCAAACTATGGCAGATTTCCCAAATCTCTTTCGGCACTTTGCTGTACTATCACTTTCATAAAATCGCGGGCTGGATTTTGATTCCCATAGCCCTGGCCGCGGTTTATACGCAGTTTAAATAGAATTATTCAAGGAAGTCGCTCATGAGCCGTTGGCTCACCCATAAATCATGAAAAGGTGGTAGGGCGGGCGTCTCGCCCGCCTCGGTAATCCGCACAGGCTGGAAAGCCTGTGCTACCGCTTAGAATTTTCGGAGCAGAATTCGAGATCACAATCTGTGACCTCAAGAGTATGGTTCGGATATAAATCAAAGGGAGTTGCTCGATGCTCAAAGAACCCATCTTCAAAGTAGTCACCCGCCAGGATTTGACGGAAGAGGAGATGACCCGGGCCATGGAGGTGATCATGACCGGGGAGGCCACTGAGGCCCAGATCGGAGCTTTTATCACCGGGCTGCGCATGAAGGGGAAGACGGTTACGGAAATCACCGCCGCAGCCAAAGTGATGCGGGCCAAGGCCACCCGCATCCCGGTGGGCGACAGCCTGGTGGACCTGGACCGGGATGAGATCAACGTGGACCGGGAGACGGTGGTGGACACCTGCGGCACCGGGGGTGACGCCACCCACACCTTCAACGTCTCCACCACCACCGCGTTTGTGGTGGCCGCCGCGGGGCTAAGGGTGGCCAAGCACGGCAACCGCGCGGTCTCCTCCCGCTGCGGCTCCGCGGACGTCATCGAGGCGTTGGGCATCAATCTGGCCCTCACCCCGGAACAGGTGGCCCAATGCGTCAATGAAGTGGGCATCGGCTTTCTCTTCGCGCCCCAGCTCCACGGGGCCATGCGCTACGCCATCGGCCCCCGGCGGGAGATCGGCATCCGCACCATCTTCAACATCCTGGGGCCGCTCACCAACCCCGCGGGGGCCAACGTCCAGGTCCTCGGGGTCTATGACGCCGCGCTCACCGAACCCCTGGCCCAGGTGCTGGGCCGCCTGGGCTGCCGCAGCGCGTTCGTGGTCTTCGGCGAAGGCTCCTTTGACGAAATCAGCATCGTCGGCCCCACCCGGGTGAGCCAGCTTCAGGACGGCATGGTGCGCACCTACAACATCGCCCCCGAAGATTTTGGCTTGAAGCGGGCCGCGTTGGAGGACATCAAGGGCGGATTGAAGCGGGCCGCGTTGGAGGACATCAAGGGCGGAGATGTGTTCGAAAACGCCCGCGTCGTCCGCCTGGTCTTGCAGGGCGGCGGGGAGGCCAAGGAAGACATGGTGGCCCTGAACGCGGCCGCGGTCTTCATCGCCGCGGGCCTCTGTGAGGATTTTATTGAAGGCATTCGCCTGGCCCGGGAGAGCATCCGCTCGGGCAAGGCACTGCTGAAACTGGAACACCTGATCCACAAAAGCAAGAGCTTTGGGGAAGGGACATAATTTGAAAAGATTAACCACAGAGACACAGAGGGCACAGAGGTTCACAGAGAAAATATATTTGTGCCTTGGCTTGCCAAGGCACAAATGGATTTAAATCTCTGTGCCTCTCTGTGTTCTCTGTTTCTCTGTGGTTAATCATTACAAGGCAAGAATGAACTTCCTGGCCAAGATTGTCGCACATAAGTTGAAGGAGTCGGAGGCGCTCTTCACGCCGGAGGCCACCGCCCGCTTTCAGGCGGCCATCGCCGCCCGGCCCCCGGCTTTGAGCCTCAAGGCCGCGCTGGACGCCGCGCCCGCCCCGGCCATCATCGCCGAAATCAAGCGGGCCTCCCCTTCGAAGGGCGAGTTCGCCAGGCATTGGGACCCGGTGGAGCTGGCGCTAATTTACCAGGATAACGGGGCCGCGGCCCTGTCCGTGTTGACCGAGGTTCAATATTTCAAAGGCGACCCGGAATTCATCCCCCGGATGCGGCCGGTGATTAATATCCCCATCCTGCGCAAGGACTTCATCCTGGAGCCGGTGCAGGTTTACGAAACCGCGGCCCTGGGCGCGGACGCGCTGCTCCTGATTGTGCATCTGCTCGAGAGCAGTAAGCTCCGGGCGCTCCTGATGCTCACCCGCTCTGAGCGTCGGAGCCCAAGTCATCGGCATCAATTCCCGGGACCTGAAAACCTTTAAGATGTACCCGGACCGGCCCCTGGAGCTGGCCCCCCTGGCTCCCAAGGAAGTGACCCTGGTGGCCGCGTCGGGCCTGAAGACCCGGGCGGATATTGAGCGCCTGCAAGCCGCGGGCATTAAAGGCTTTCTCATCGGGGAGACGCTGGTGACTTCGGGGGACCCGGGAAAGAGGCTAAGAGAGTTTATGGGAGACTAATTCAATTTTGTTTAGGAAATGATGTAGCTGGAGATTAGAAAAATGGAAAAAAATTTGTCCAAAAGAATTCGAAAAAATATGGAGTCAATGGAAACAGACCAATTGCTTAAAATCTTATCAGAGAATGATAGAGATTCATACTCAGATGATGCATTTAGAATTATAAGAGAAGTATTAATTGAAAGAAAGGTTGATCTTCCTCCTCAAAAAGAATTTAAAGACTGTCCAAATTGTGAAATGAAGAGCGAAATAAGTAAAGAAATATGTAAATGTGGCTATAATTTTGTTAAACCAAATTTAGATGAAATTTCTTTAGTAAAAGCGAAAAGGAGAAAGAAAAATAGATTTAGTGGTTTGATGATGATCTTATTTGGCATTGTTGCATTGTTGTATTGGTTACCAAGTTATGCTCCTGATAATTTTAACTCTAAAGATCAAACTATTAAGTTAATACTTGGTATTCCACCCATAATGATTTTGATTGGTATATGGAAGCTTATTTTTGGAGAAGCGGTAAAAGCTCCAACAGGATCACCTTTTGATCACATTTTAGGAGATAAGAATGCAAAAGAGGAAGAAGATGATATTGATTTTATATTATGTTCTTCATGTGGTAAGCAATTATTCAAAGAAATGAACCTTAAGAAATGTCCAAATTGTAATATAGAATTAAAATAAACATGTATAAATTGGTTAACAGATGATGGAATTAAAGACATGGTACGTATCAAAATTTGCGGCATTACCAATATAGAAGACGCATTATTGGCCGCGGACCTGGGCGCGGACGCACTGGGGTTTATCTTTTATCCACCCAGTCCCCGCTCTGTTGCACCGGATGCGGCTAAAGCTATTATTGCCCAGTTGCCGCCGTTTGTGACCACCGTGGGAGTGTTCGTGGATGAAGACGCGGCTACGGTGAAAGAATTGGCTGCCCAGGTGGGCCTGGATTGGCTGCAGTTCCACGGCAGGGAAACACCGGAGTATTGCCGGGGCCTGGGCCGGCGGCTAATCAAAGTATTTCGCATCCGGGACGAGGATTCCCTGGCTGACCTGGCGGCTTATCGGCGCGTAGTTCAGGCGCTGTTGCTGGATACCTACAAAAAAGGGCAGGTGGGCGGCACCGGCGAAACCTTTAATTGGGACCTGGCCCGTCAGGCCCGAAAATACGGCCCCATCATCCTGGCCGGGGGGCTAACCCCGGAAAATGTGGCCCAGGCCATCGCCACCGCCCAACCCCAGGCCGTGGACGTGGCCAGCGGCGTGGAAGCCGCGCCGGGGAAGAAAGATCCGGAAAAACTCCGGGCGTTTATTGAAGCAATAAAAAGAATTTGAGGGAAGGAGATAGGGTAAAGCGCCAAGATTATCTTAACTAGGTTTTGAAGTCCTTTCTCCCTCCCCCTTGATGGGGGAGGGCTGGGGTGGGGGTGAAATTTCTCGACATTGCACCAAGTTATCCCCCTCCCCCCAACCCCCTCCCACCAGGGGAGGGGGAGTTATGAGGACCATCATCTTGTAAGGTATCCTTGAGACACAATAATAGGGACCGCAGGCCCCTACCCCTTCCCCTAAAGACTACTCAAGGAGGTTAATTTGTTACCCGACAGGCATGGCCGTTACGGCCCCTATGGGGGTCAGTTTGTGCCGGAGACATTGATGCCGGCGTTGTTGGAGTTGGAGGAGGCCTACCGGCGCATCAGCCGGGATCAGGAGTTCCGCCGGGAGGTGGCCTGGTACTTGAAGGATTACGTGGGCCGACCCACGCCGCTGTATTTCGCCCGGCACCTGACGGAGGCCCTGGGCGGCCCCCAGATTTACATCAAGCGGGAGGACCTGGCCCACACCGGCGCGCACAAGATCAACAACACCCTGGGCCAGGGGCTGCTGGCCCGGCGCATGAATAAGCGGCGGATCATTGCCGAAACCGGCGCGGGCCAGCACGGGGTGGCCACAGCCACGGTCGCGGCCCTTCTGGGCCAGGAGTGCGACATCTACATGGGCACCGAGGACATCCGCCGCCAGCGCCTCAATGTCATCCGCATGCGCCTGTTAGGGGCCCGGGTGATCCCGGTGGAGTCGGGCAGTTGCACCCTGAAGGACGCCATGAATGAGGCCATCCGGGATTGGGTCACCAACGTGCGCCATACCCATTATGTCCTGGGCTCGGTGTGGGGGCCCCATCCCTATCCCATGATCGTTAGGGATTTTCAGGCGGTGATCGGCCGGGAGGCCAAGGCTCAATTGCACCGGGACACCGGCCGCCTGCCCCAGTGCCTGGTGGCCTGCGTGGGTGGCGGCAGCAACGCCATGGGCCTGTTCCATGCCTTCTACCAGGACCCGGTGCGCTTCGTGGGGGTGGAGGCCGCAGGCCACGGTCTGGAGAGCGGCTACCATTCCGCCACCCTGGTGGCCGGGAGCAAAGGGGTGCTCCACGGCGCGTTCAGCTATCTCTTGCAGGACCCCTGGGGCAACATCCAGGAGGCCCACTCCCTGGCCCCGGGGCTGGATTATCCCGGAGTGGGGCCGGAGCACTCCTTCTTTAAGGATACGGGCCGGGCGGAGTACGTGGCCGTGACCGATTTGGAAGCCCTGGAAGGGTTCAAGCTGCTCTCTCGGACCGAGGGCATCCTCCCCGCGTTGGAAAGCGCGCACGCGGTGGCTTATCTGCAAAAACTCGCGCCCCAATACGGGCCGGAGGACATAATCATCGTCAATCTTTCCGGCCGGGGGGACAAGGATATGGAGGCCGTGGCCCAGGCCCTGGAGGTGTCCGGTGACGCGCAGTGAAGAAGGCTATTGGGTGAGGGGGCTAAGGGCCAGTGGGCCCTTACCCCCTCCCCCAAACCCCCTCCCACAATCCCATATATTATGCGTTTTGGAGAGGGGGTGTGGAGGAGTGTCAGTCGCACGGGCATTCTCGCCGGTGTTCAGGAGCCTGGCTCTCACCCCACCAACCCACTGTGATATTTCGGAGGCGAATTGTGAAACGCATCGAAGCGGCATTTAGAAGATTAAAAAAGCAGGGCGAAAAGGCCCTGATTCCCTTTATCACCGCCGGGGACCCGGATCTTCAGACCACCAAAGCCCTGGCCCTGGAGATGGCAGAGAGGGGCGCGGACCTGCTGGAGTTGGGCATCCCCTTCTCCGACCCCCTGGCCGACGGCCCCACCATCCAGGCGGCCAGCAACCGGGCCTTGAAAATGGGGGTGCATCTCCAGGAAGTTCTGGAATTAGCCGGGCAAATACGGCAAGAGACCGAGATTCCCCTGGTCTTGATGGGTTATTACAACCCCATTCTGCAGTACGGTCTGGAACGCACCGCCCAGGAGGCCAAACGCCTGGGCGTGGACGGTTTCATCATCCCGGATCTGCCCCTGGAGGAAGCCGGACCCTGGCGGCAGGCGGCCATGGCCGCGGAACTGGCCCCCATCTTCCTGGCTGCGCCCACCAGCGGCGCGGCGCGCATCAAGAAAGCAGGCCACCTTACCCGTGGGTTTTTATATTACGTCTCGGTCACCGGCATCACCGGGGCGCGCCAGGCCTTACCCGCGGACCTGGTGGCCGCGCTGAAAGAAGTGCGGACTCTAGTGAAATGCCCACTGGCCGTGGGCTTCGGCATCTCCACCCCGGAACAGGTGCAAGGCCTGGCCCCTTACGTGGACGGGGTGGTGGTGGGAAGCGCCATCGTGCAGCGGGTGGCCAGACTGAAGGGGCCGGAACTGATCAAAGAGGTGGGCGACTTCATCGCCGCGCTGAAGGCGCCGCTGCGGAAGTGAATTCTTGGGGGGAGGGGCCAGGGTCCTGAGGACCCTGCCCCTCCCCCCACCCCCCCCTCCCCAACCCGCATAAGGTTTGGCGCAGGGAGGTGAATTTGCATGGATAACCGAATAGTAATCAGAGACGCTGCACCGGAGGAGTTGGATGATATCGACGCCCTGGTGAAAGCGGCCTACCTGGAATTTCGCCCCCTCTTTCCGGAAAAAGTCTGGCAGGCCTGGATGGACAACGTCAGCCAGACCGTCCGCACGCCTGCTGGCATGCTCCTTATCGCCGTCGTGGGCGGAGTCATTCTAGGGGTCATCAAGTTCTACCCCGATGCGTCCCAGTCGGGTATGGGCCAGTGGCCGCAAGGCGCCGCGGCCATCAGGATTCTGGCGGTGTCGCCGGCGGCCCGGGGCCGGGGCTACGGCACCCTCCTGACCGGGGAGTGCCTGCGCCGGGCCCGGGAGATGCAGATCTCCACCATTTTTTTATGCACCGGGGAGTTCATGCACGCGGCCCGGCATATCTATGAAAAATTGGGCTTCCGGCGCGTTCCGGAGTTTGACCGGGACCCCGGTCCCATCGCCTATCGCCTGGATTTGGATAGTGAGCGGTGAGCGGTGAGCAGTGAGCAGTGAGCTGAAAAAACAAGATTATCGAGCCAATCTTTTTCACTGCTTAGAATAGTTCAAAGTTCAAGGTTCAAAGTAAAGGCTGTGAATCCCGGGAACTTTTCATAATTTACGGGTGAGCCGATGGCTCATGAATGGCTGCCTTGAAAAGTTCCAAGTTCCAAGTTCCAGGTTCCAAATTATGCCGAGTTGCGATCAAAGAACTAATATTGTGCTGTCATTCTGAACGGAGCGAAGCGGAGTGAAGAATCTCGTATTTGGAGATTCTTCGCTGCGCTCAGAATGACAATATGCCATCGAGACCTTTTCATAAATTTGCGGGTGCGCCGCATGTCCATGAATGACTGCTTATAACTGATTCTCCCCTCACATCCACTCTGGCTTGACCCCCAAGGCAATTCTATCTTTAACAAAGCTGGACGAGGACTATTTCAAGGATAATTCAAAAATCCGGCAAAGGAGAGCGGGCATGAAAGAAGTGGAAGTGCGGAAGTTTCACCGTATTCTGGGCATTATCGTCGTCTGGTTTCTGGCGGGCCAGACGCTCACCGGCCTGATCCTCTCCATCGAAGGAATGAAGCCAGGCGGCAGCGCCGCCTAGTTGGACAAGATCTTGAGCACTCTGCATTTCGGTTGGAACCCCCTAGGGGGCATGTACCGGATACTCCTGGCCCTGGCCGTTTTCGCCCAGGGGATTTCCGGGATCATCATCTACTTCCAGATTAGGGCCCGCAGCCGCAAGGTCTGATTCAATCTTTTAACCGGAAACAGAAAACCGAAAGCGCTATCATACCGCGGTTTTCCGATTCGCGGGTTTCGCCGCGGTCCAGCTCAGGATGCGCTCGGCATGCCGGAAAATAGTCAGGGCCGCCTTGCTCTGGGGGGCGATCTTGATGAAGGGCACCTGGTCGCGCACCCCTTTGCTCACTGCCGCGTCTTGAGGGACCCCCCCCAGGTACTCCAGGTTCAGGTCCAGGAAGTGGGAGGCCACCCGGGCCAGATGCTCGTATACCTGCCGGGCTTCGGCTTCATTCTTGACCTGGTTCAGCAGCAGGTGAAAGCTCTTGCGGTGGTAATCCCGGGACAGGACCTTGATCAGGGCGTAGGCGTCGGTCATGGCCGTGGGGTCGGGAGTGAGCAGCAAGATATTATAATCCACGAAGGTATTGAACCAGAGTACTGAGGAACCGATACCCGCGGCGGTATCCACCAGG
>JACQYN010000167.1 GCA_016208235.1 Deltaproteobacteria bacterium | reverse complement strand
ACTGACCACTGACCACTGGCTACTTAACAATGCTAAAAATTAGAAACCTCTACGCCTACTACGGGGCCATCCCCGCTCTCAGCGGCGTTACCTGCCATATCCGGGAGGGGGAGATCGTTACCCTTATTGGCGCCAACGGCGCGGGGAAGACCACGCTGTTGAACGCCATCTGCGGGATGGTGCGCTGGCAGGGGGAGATCGTCTATAACGGCGGGGTGCTTACCGGCAAGGCCCCGGAGGACCTGGTGGGCTTAGGGATTTCCCAGGTGCCGGAAGGCCGCCAGCTCTTTGCGCCCATGACCGTGGCCGAGAACCTGGAGTTGGGGGCCTACCACCGCTTTCGCCGGAAAGACCGCGGGACTATTGCTTTGGACCTGAGGCGGGTCTACCACCTCTTCCCCCGTCTGGAGGAACGCCTCACCCAGAAGGCCGGCACCCTGAGCGGCGGCGAGCAGCAGATGCTGGCCATCGGCCGGGCCCTCATGGCCCGCCCCCGCCTGCTGCTGCTGGATGAGCCTTCCCTGGGCCTGGCCCCGTTGGTGGTGGAAGACATCCTGGCCACGCTCAGCCAACTCTGCCGGGAAGGGATGACCATTCTGTTGGTGGAGCAAAACGCCCGGGCCGCGCTGAAAGTGGCCCACCGGGCCTACGTGCTGGAGACCGGGCGCATCATCTTGAGCGGCGCAGCCGAGGACCTGCTCCAGGACCGCCAGGTGACCCGGGCCTACCTGGGCCGGGATTATAAGGAGTTTACGGAAGGCAGGTAAAAAAAATAGCAGCATAACTTAATTTAAGAGGTAAGAGCCGTGCGCCAGCCCGAATTTGAGGCCATGGACCGGGAAGAGCTGGAGCTGCTGCAGTTGGAGCGCCTCCAGAGCACCCTCACCCGGGCTTTTCGCCAGGTGAAGTTCTACCGCCGCCAGTTCGAGGGCCTGGGCCTGGGGCTGGAAGCCATCCGGGAACTCAAAGACCTGGCCAAGCTCCCCTTCACCACCCGGGAAGACCTTTCGGAGAATTACCCCTACGGCCTCTTCGCGGTGCCGCTCCGGGACATCGTGCGTATTCTGTCTTCCCCGGGCACCACTGAAAACCCTTTGGTGGTGGGTTATGCCGCCCAGGACGTGAAGCTCTGGCTGGAACTCCTGGCCCGGTTGTACGCGGCCGCGGGCGTGGGCCGGGAGGACATCGTGCAGCTCATTCTCCCCCCGGGTCTGGCTAACTGGCGCCGGGACCTCCAGGCCGGCGCGGAGTACCTGGGCGCGTCGGTGATCCCCGCGGCCACTCTGAATTTCGCCAAAGAATTGATGGTCATGCGGGATTACAAGACCTCGGCCCGCAAAAACGTCTCTCCCGTGGAGTTAAGCCTGAAAAAGGCCCTGCTGGTGGCCGCGCCCTTGCCTGGGGAGGCCCGCCGGGAGATTGAGGAAGGCTTTCAGATCAAGATAGCCACCGCGTACGGCATCACCGAGGTTATGGGGCCGGGCCTGGCTTTCAGTTGCGAAGCCAACCAGGGGTTCCATTTCTCCGAAGACCATTTCTATCCGGAGATCATCGACCCGGATAGCGGCCGGGTGGCCGCGCCGGGCGCGTCCGGGGAACTGGTGATCACCACCTTGAGCACCGTGGCCTTCCCCCTGGTGCGCTTCCGGAGCGGCGACCGGGCCCGGCTGGTGGACGAAAAATGCGCCTGCGGCCGCACCCTGGTGCGCCTGGGGGAGATCTCCGGCCGGGTGGACGCCATTTTCTCCGTGGGCGGCATCAAGGTGCACCCGGACCAGTTGAAACTGCTGCTCACGGAGGTCCTGGGGGGGAAAGCGGCCTCTTACCGCTGGCAGGTGGACTCGGAAGACGGCCTGGACGTGCTGAATATCGACCTCACCCTGAACGAAGCCATCTTCTCCGATGCAGTCAAGGCCCTGGAGGGCCTGTGCCGGCGGGCCCGGCGGCATTTGCAGGACCATTTGGGAATCAATGCCCGGATTACGTTGAAGGAGGAGGCTTTGTAGTGGTCCTTCGCCTTATTCTGTGCGCCCATTTTTAGTGCATAGAAAGCACTCTACAGAAATTTGGTGGCACAGGCGTCTCGCCTGTCAGGCGCATGTTGAAGACTGCCTACATTTTGCCATCTCCAGGATTACCAGCCCCAGGCAAAGTACCTGCCTGACCCTCCCCTCCCCTTCTTCCCATGGGCGCTAACTTAACCAATATTTGTCATTCTGAACGGAGCGAAGCGGAGTGAAGAATCTATTTCCCAACGAGTGAGAGATTCTTCGCTGTGCTCAGAATGACAAAAAAGCCTTATGTTAGCGCCTATGCCCCTTCTTCCCCCTGCCAAATTCTGCCTTCTCTCCCTGCAAGTTTCTGATTTACCTTCCCGCTAAAATAGCCTATGATACGGGACTCATAATCAGTTAAATACGCTTCACAAATTCCCTGGCAGAGATTAGGAGGAGCACAATGACCGGTTTTCGCAGAATTTTGGTATTAGCGAGCGTCCTTTTATTGGCCACCGCGGGCCTGGCCTGGGGCGCCGAGCCCATCAAGATGGGTTCAGTGATGCGCCTGTCCATCGGTTCCGAGCATGGCATCCCCTGCAGCCTCGGAGTAGAGATGGCCGTGGCCGAAGTCAATAAAGCCGGGGGCATCAACGGCCGGCAGGTGCAACTCATCGTCGAGGACGAGAAAGACTCTCCCGCGGCCGCGGTCAGCGCGGTGCAAAAACTCATCAACGTGGACAAGGTGGTGGCCATGGTGGGCCCCATGACTTCCGGGGCCATGATGGCCGCGGGCAAGACCGCGGATGACGCCAAAGTAGTGGCTATCACCCCCACCGCCACCACCCCCAAATTGAGCGGCTACGGCGCTTACCTCTACCGGGGCTGCTCCCGCATCGACAAACAGGCGGAAGTCTTGACCGATTACGTGGCCAAGAATTGGAAGCCCAAAACCGTGGCTATTTTCTTTTCCAATGAACCTTACGGCAAGGGCTGCGCCGAACTTTTCGGCCAGTTCTTCGAGAAGCGCGGCATCAAGGTGGTGGCCAAGGAGTCCTTCAACCGGGGAGCCCGGGATTTTAAGAGCGAGCTCACCAAGATCAAGGCCGCCAACCCGGATATTCTCTTCATCCCCGGCTACACCCCGGAGACCGCGCCCGCCGCGGCCCAGGCCCGGCAGTTGGGCATGAAGCAAAAGATTTTAGGGGTTTACGGCGATATGGACCCGGTCTATATCCAGTTGGCGAGTAAGGCCGCGGAAGGCCACGTCATCGGCGTAGAGTACGACGAAGACTACGCCACTCCCAAAAACAAGAAATTCAAAAAGGACTATGAAGAACTGACCAAGAAAAACAAGGATCCCTACAACATCATGTTTGCGGCCCTCTCCTACGACGCCGCAAGCATGATCCTGGAAGGCATGAAGAAAAACGGCCCCACCGCCGAGGGCGTCAAGAAATTCCTGGACGAGATGAAGGACTTTGACGGTGTCACCGGCAAACTCTCCTTCGACAAGACCCACGACGTCACCCGGGCCGGGACCCTGGGCGTCTATCTCGTGGAAGTCAAAGGCGGCAAATACGTGGCGGTGAAGTAGAGTTTTCCGTTTCCCGTTTCCCGTTTTCCGTTTTCCGTAAAAAAGGAGCCTGACCTCCTTCCCCAAGAAAGCATTTAAATAGGCTAAAGAAAGCGAAAAAGCAGGAAGGCTGACCGCGAGGCCGGCCTTCCTGCTTTTGTTAACCGCTGCTGTGAGGTTTAAAACGCGAAAAAGCTCTTCTCCTCAAACCTCTTTCACGGAAAACGGAAAACAGAAAACGGAAAACCGTCTTTATTACTTCTCCACCAGGATAACCTTGTGGTTCACCAGGTTGAGGCTCTGGATGGTGGCTTTGACGACTTTTTGTTCTCCGAAGATGCTTACTATTCGCAGGTTTTCCCCATCCGGCTCGATGAGGTCCACGTCCTGCAAAAGT
>JACQYN010000205.1 GCA_016208235.1 Deltaproteobacteria bacterium | reverse complement strand
TGGGAACTCACCAAGGGGCTGTGCAAATATCGCATCTTGATTACTACCTGGATGAATTCACCTTCAGATTTAATCGTCGGACCTCACGGTCACGAGGAAAACTCTTTTACCGCCTGGTTCAACAAGCAGTTTCCATTGAACCGGTTACAGGCAATAAAATCATTGGTGGAGTGAAACACCACATATAGTATATACGGGAGTGAAGTGCATACCCCAAAAATATTATAAGCCAAAAAATTTTTAGGGTTCAGGCAACCCCGGCGGCGACCTCTTCCAGGGATTTGAAGAATTTGGCCTCCGCTTTCATGGTTTTCTATATATCCGTTTAAGCAATTAAGTCAATATAAAAAATCATTGTCCGGCAAACATGGAGGGAAATGATTTCTTCAGGAACACTGGCAGGCCGCGGCGGCGCTGTCTTTGGTCTCGGTCTTGGCCGACAACCACTGCTCCAACCGATCCTTGAGCGCCTGGGCCTCGGGGTGGGAGCCCAGGATTTCCGCCAGCAGTCTCAACTGCTTTTCCGCCGGGCTGCCAGGGGCGACGCTCAGCCGGTAATTCATCCACACCCCCTCCCGGCGGTCGTTGACCCAGCCCAGGTGGTAGAGATAGCGCAGGTGCCGGGAGGCCTTGGACTGGGTGATGCCCAGGACCCCCATAATATCGCACACACAGAGCTCTTCCTGCGCCATCAGCAGCCAGAGAATCTTCAGGCGAGTTTCATCGGCCAGGGATTTGAAGAGACGGGCTTCGTTTTTCATATAAATTTAATAACCGGATAAACGCATATTGTCAATTTAATTCTCGAAAACCATGCTTTCCTAAGTTAAAGCCTGGAGAATTTTCCCAACAAGGCAGGCTTGCCAAGGCACTATTCGCTTCGGGCTGGGATTAAAAAGGATTTTCTTATACCAAGTCGCAAACAAAAGACGCAGTACCGTAGGGGCGCACCTGTGTGTGCGCCCAGAGCCAGGGCGGACACATGGGTCCGCCCCTACAAGAAAGTTGTCTTTTGTTTGCGACTTGGTATTACTCCCTATTTGGAGAGGTGTGGAAAAATTTAAGTTGCCGCGCCGGGTTTTGTCTCTTGACGGTTTTATGTATTAAACCGGATACCCGGATAATCATTTGGAGGTGCTTGATGAAGTTCCTGAAAATAGCATGCTTGCCGATTTTCCTCCTGGTGGCCTTGGGGCTGAGCCTGGGGGCGGTCAACCCGGCCTGGGCCCGGGGCGGCGGCTGGGCTGTATGAATGCGAATGTAACTCCGGAGCAGAGCGCCCAGCTCCCCTTCCCACCTTCTCCCAACCCGCGGGGTTGGGAGAAGGTTCTAGGGGTGAGATGGAATAGATGCAATATAAGGATGGAATTCTTCCGTCCTTCCTTAACTAACTGATTTAAGGAGAACAGCCATGAAGAAATTCGGTAGGTTCATCAGTCTGATCGGTATTCTCGCCCTGGTCCTGGCCGCCACCGCGGCCTGGGCCCAGCCCGGCATGGGGCCGGGACGCGGCCAGGGTCGCGGCGGGGGCGCCGGTGATCCCTACAGCCGGATGTATGACCCGAAAACCGTAGAGACCCTCAGCGGCGAAGTGGTGAGCGTGGACAAATTCACCCCCGGGAGGAGAATGTCTTATGGAGTGCATTTCACCCTGAAGACCGACAAAGAAACGATCCCGGTCCACCTGGGGCCCAGTTGGTATATGGAAAAACAAGGTCTGACCATTGCCCCCGGGGATAAGGTGGAGGTCACCGGCTCCCGTGTCACCTATCAAGGGCAGCCCGCCATCATCGCCCAGGAATTGAAAAAAGGCGGCCAGGTCATGAAGCTGCGAGATGCAGCCGGAGTCCCGGCCTGGGCCGGCCAGGGCCGGCGCTAATCGGGCCTTGATCAGGCGAATGGGGTCGGCCAGGCCGGCGGCCGACCCTTTCCCCATCAGCGCTGCCTAGGCGAAGAAAAAAGGAATTAACGGAAAAAGTTTTTTTGTAGCGCCGATTTCTTTTTTTTGCCTTGTTACATATGCAGGAAACGATTCTTCGCATTTTAAGAATTGAGGCGGGAGTTAACCATGAATAAGTCCGGCGCCTTATACTTTGTGGCTATCGGGCTTTTGAGCCTGATGCTCGCAGTATCCTCATCATGGGCGCAAAGCGGCAGGCGCCTTCATTACAGCACGCTGTTCAATCCCGCTACCGTGGACACCGTCTCTGGCGAAGTGGTGCGGGTAGAACAAGTCTTATCCGGGAGTGGCGCCGATTACTGCGTCCATGCCCTGCTGAAGACCCCGCGAGGACAGATGACCGCAATACTGGCCCCCAGGGGTTATATGACGGCACAGGGTCTCACCATTACCCCCAAAGACCGGGTGACGGTCACCGGCTCCTTGATCTCTGTCTTGGGGAAACCCTACATCCTGGCTATGAAGGTGGAAGGCGACCGCACCATGAAACTCCGGGAAGCCAACGGCCGTCCGGCCTGGGCAGTGGGGGCGGATTGGCACGTGCGTTCAACCTCTCGTAAAATAACTTCTGATGTGACACCCATTGCCCCCAAGAAATAAGGCAAATTTCATAGATAAAGCCAAACTCAACTTTGCCATTGACGCCCTGACGTTGGCCAGTTCAATTCATGCAATATTCGATAAACGCCTCAAAGGCAATCCTGGCAGAAAGAAGGCCCCGTATCTCCTTTAAGAATCGCTAGCCGGGAAAAGTCAGCTTTCTCCCAGGCTGATATCCCGAAACACCAGCACCGGCCTGGTGGTCAGGCGGGCCAGGTTCAGGGCCTCGTCGCTGATCACCGGCAGATACCGGGGGTGCTTATGGCCGTAAGCGCCCAGGACCACCAGGTCGTAGCGCCCCACCGCCACTTCCTTTAAAATTTCCTCCTCAAAGTCGCCCTTCACCAACTTGGTGACCGGCTCGTACCCCAACTCGTGGAGGGTCTCCCGGCCGGTCATGACGCAGGCTTCCGCGAATTCCGGGCTTTCTCCCCGTTCGGTTTCCTGGACGTGCAGGATGGTGATCTCCGGCTTCTTCCTGGCAAAGAGAGGCGCAATAAACTCCAAGGCCCCCTGGTCACAGGATGAACCCCGATAAGCCACCAGGATGCGCTTGATCTCCCGGTAATTGCGGACGATGAGGACGGGCTGCTTGGCATGGAGGAGCACCTTACTATGCACTGCTCCTATTAGCAGCCCCCGAAGAATTGACCGGCTGGGGCCGCCCAGGACGATGAGATCATACCCGCCGGCGTCGGCCGCATGCAAAATCTCGTCGGCCGGATCGCCTATGGCCACCATGGGATCGCAAGGGACCTTACCACCCAAGCACACTTCACAGGCCTCGAAAATCTCCTCCACCACCCGGTTGGCCTCTTTCTTCCGCGTCGAAATGCTCCAGCAGGTGGCAGGCATGGCGCAGGGCCAGTTGAGATTCCTCGCTTTTATTAACTCCCACGAGAATTTTCATCAGGGCGTCCTCCCATATTTCGGCAGATTGGCGCATTTATTCTTAATGAACTCCATTTAAGCACCACCCTTCTTAATATCACACCTGGCTGTGGAGTAATCCAGGGAACAGCAGTGGTCCAGCTTGTACAAGATATAAATCAGGATCAGAGAACCGAGGAACATCCATTGGGGGCCGAATAGCCACAGGACCACTACCACCGCCAGGTAGTAGGCCCGCATGCCCAAGGTGTAATGTATCATGCCGAGGTCCAAAGTGTGGGCGATGAAGGCGGGAGTCAGCATAGGGTCGCATTCGATGGGCACGTTGATCATGAAATTGACCTGGTTGAGATACCTGATGGACAGGGTGAAGCTGAAAAAGGCAAAAAAGAAGTGCCCAATCAGTACCATGATCTTGATCAAAAAAAGGGCCTTGATGCGGGTGAGGATCACCGTAATATCAAAGGGGATCTCGCTGAGGTGCTCCGGCTTGAAGACAAAGCTCAAGAGCCCCAACCCGATGAGCATGCCGGTGGAGGCCAGGAAACTCGAGGCCATGATCCAGTTGCGCAGGGTCTGCACCGCCAGGATGTCCCGCTTCTGGGTCATGATGGACTCCACCCACATCTCACGCAGGTGCCGGGTAAGGCCCCGATAGGTCTCCAGGGGGGCCCGGCGGAAATGGTACACCCAGTAAAAATGGTAACTTGTCAAGACGAGAAAGGTAGCCGCAGTATAGGCGATCTCCGACCACTGGATATCCACCGCCAATTCCTCCCCTAATGAAAAGAAGTCAAGTCATGGTGTGCGGCAGGCACCATGGGAGATTATCACGTAAGACCCGTAACTTACCACCCCATTAGCCGATGAGTCCACGATGAATAACAAAAAATCTGCGATTGAGCTCAACGCATGACCAGGACGGAAGTCTGGCCCCGGGCCACCAGACGGCCCACCCAGTCCCGGGGGAAAAAGCGGGAGAGGATGGATTTCTTTCCCATCCACAGGGCCAGGAGGTCCTGCTGGCCTTCTGCGGCGATCAGGGACTCCAAATCCGCGATTTCGATGATCCGGGTGTTGATTTTTATCCCCCGGTCTTGGTAGTAATCCCCAATTTCGATGAGGCGGGTGTAGACTTCCTTTTTCAGACCCCCTTCCGGGTTGACGCCGATCACTTCCAGTTCGGCCTGGTGCATGGTCACCATCTGGTTGAGGATCTCCAGGGACTCCTGGCTGATGTAGGTCTGGTCCAGGCAGGCCAGGATGCGGCTGATGGGCTGGTCTTCCTTCACCAGGAGCACGGAGCAGTCCGCGTCGGCGGCCACCTTCTGGGGCACTCCCGAAGCCCCGGCCCACAAGCACTCGGTTCCCCTGGTGCAGCCCAGAATAATGAGGTCGCTCCCGTCCTCCCGGGCCTCATTCAGAATAGCGGCTGCGGGGTTGCCGGTGCGGAGGCGGACCTGGAAACATTTCTTGCCGCTCTTGCACACCAAACGCTCCTCCCAGAGATTCTCTTTGACCGGGCTCCATTCATACTGCCAGTTGCTCATGGCATAAGGGGAATCCTCCCCCTCCCAACTGTTCAGGAAGGTCTCCCGGTAACGGTTGAGGGCCAGGTTGAGAGCCGGGGCCACCGGGCCGGGGGAGGCGCCGGCCGCCTGCACTCCCAGCAGGGTCACGTCCGCCCAGGTGTTCATGGCCAGCCGGGTCAATTCCTTCAGGGCAAAAGCGCTGTATGGGTGCTCGTCACCGGCGAATAATATTCTCATGATGATCCCCTTTCCTTTGGTCCAATGTTCAATAAAGCGTGATGAGGAGCGGCGTCTTGACCCGGGAGAGCCAATCAAGCTCGGGACTGTCTTTTTTCAGGTCGCGCTTCAGGGCCAGGGCCACCAAGCCGTATTTTCTCAGAAACCCGGGGGCCGGAGGCTCTGGATAGTAAGGGAAGTCTGCGTGGAGCGAAACCTGGCAGCCGGCCTGTGCCAATACCTCTTTGGCCCTGGCGGCCTCTTGAGCCAAATCATCCGGCGCTCCGTGCGGAATGGCCAGGGACACCGGGAGAGAAGAGCCATTCCAGAGGAGGGCCAAACTCTGAACCAAGGGTTGGACTCCTTTTGCTTCCGTGCATAGAACCAACAATTCCTCAATTTTCCGGAGGACCCGGACAATACCTATAATCCCCGGAAAGCGCTGCAAGAGCTTGGAGCGGAGCTTGCGGCAGAGATTGGCCGGAGTCCACTCGAAGCGTTCCCCGTCCACAAAAACGTCGAACCGCTCGGTCTCAATGATCCGGAGCAGCTCCCATTCCCGATCGCCGCAGACCACCCGCGGTTCCTTCAGAGTGGGGCTGAACTCCCACTCAGAGCTGATCATCTCCATGATCTCCGCCTTTCCCTGCTGGACGATCTCCTGCTCCCAGTGGTGGCGGGCCCAGCCGGAACCGATGGAAAGTTCCCGGGGCGGGGCCTCCTTGACATAGACCGGTTGGATTTCCATGGGAATAAAATAGTTCAACTGAGAAGCAAAACGGATGGCACGGCTGGCAGCCAGATCAACCTCAATGGAAACCAGCGTTTTAATCATTTGTCCGCCTCCTTATCTCGACGTCGCTTATCATCAGCAAAACAACGATTCATGGTTAACCCTGGGTTCCCCTAATCTTGGCTTCCACCCGCATCACCACCCGTTGGATCTCACTAAGGTTGAAGGGCTTGGCAATGAAGTCGAATACTCCCTTTTTGAAGGACTCCTTGGCGGTCTCCATGGTGGCGAACCCGGTAATGACAATGACTTCGGAATCGGGGTGGATTTTTTTCGCTTCCTGGAGAAACCGCATGCCATCCATGCCCTCCATCTTCAGGTCGGTGATAATGATGTCGTATTTCGTATTTTGCACCGCCTGCAGCGCCTCGAAGCTGCGGTTGAAGGTGTCCACCTCGAAGCCCTGCTTTTCCAGCGAGGGTTTCAGGCGCTTGCAGACGATGGGTTCATCGTCCAGGATGAGGATTTTCAACTTGCTCTGTGCCATCTTTTCCTCCTTGGGGGGATTGGGGGTCCCCGGCAGGTTCTAGACGCTGTACAAAAACCTCGAGAAAATGCCCCACGTCTTCGTCGCTCTTGAGCTGCATGTCCAGTTGCCGGGTGAAGCCGATCAACTGGCCCAGGGCGATGAGGCGGCGGCGCATCTCCTCTTGGGGCAGGTGCAGAATACGGGCCAGCACCAGGTCTCCTTTGATGTCCACCTTAAAGTGGTACCTGGAGAGAACGTCAGCCAAAAGCCGGGCCCGCCGGGAGCGCCGGGTGAGGTCCGTCACCCCGCCCACGAAGCGGAAG
The DNA here is from genome assembly GCA_016208235.1 of Deltaproteobacteria bacterium. Lineage (GTDB taxonomy): Bacteria > Desulfobacterota > Desulfobaccia > Desulfobaccales > 0-14-0-80-60-11 > SURF-52. The sequence continues at coordinate 11,020 of JACQYN010000205.1, read as the reverse complement.
TAGATGTGGTTATGGTGGGGGTCGGGGTCCATGCGCACATCGATGAGATTGTAGTGGTATCCCAGCTTGAGGTGCAGGTTCAGATAGGTTTCCGTCACCACCGCCAGGTTGATCCCCAGATAATCAGGGGCGCTCATGCCGTCACCCAGGGTGCGGGTCAGGCTGGCCATCAGCCCCTTGAAGTCCACTGCGACTGGCTCCGTGCTCCACACTCCCGGCAGGGTGACCCCTGCCCATATGGCCTGAAGGGGCAAGGAACGGATCTGGGCCACCGTAATTTGAGTTCCCCGGGCCTGGGGGTCGATGCCGCCCCCCAGGTCCCAGATCTTCAGACCTATAGGCACTTCGGAGATGAGGGTGCAGACCCGCGCCTCTTTAAAGCGCTTCAGAAAGCGGGGCAGGTCCATCAGCTCCTGGACCGCCTTTTCGTGGACAAAGCGGATAACATCATGCACCGAACGGCAACCTTCCGGAGTAAAGTTCGAGTCCTGGGGGTCCGTCAGATTAAGCGGGGCGATACGCTTCAGGAGGCGTCTGAGCAGCCGAAACTCCGGCGCGTCTTCGAACGCGGTGGACTGGATGAGTTCGTACCGGAGAAGTTCGGCCACCCGGCCCTGGTAAATCAGGCGATTGTGGGTATCCACGGTAATGTCCCCACCTGCGGGCAAGAGAGCCACGGCATTTTCCACGCCCACCAGGGTGGGAACCCGGAATTCCCGGGCGATGGTGGCCAGGTGCCCGGCGGGTGATCCCCGCTCCGCCACCATGGCCACGGCTTTGGGCACCACCGGGGCCAGCCAGGGAGCGGTATAGCGGGTGACCAGCACCGCGCCCTCGGGAAACCGCCCCAGGTCCTGGTCGGAGGACACCACAAAGACCGGCCCGGCCCCCACCCCGGCATGGGCCACCGCGCCCTGGTCTTTAATGAGCACCGGATAAGCAGAGCAGGATTCGCAAATGTCTGGGGCCTCCGAGGGCTGCGGGGGCGTCAAACGGCGGGATTGCAGGATCCAGATCCGCCCCTTCTCATCCAAAGCCCATTCAGTTTCTTGGGGTCGCTTGAAGTAGCGCTCCAGAGTCCGGGACCAGCGGGCCAGCGTTTGAATGTCCTCCTCGGCCAGTGCGGGGCGTTCCTGTTCTTCAGGATCAACCGATACCTCTTCCTCCCCGCCGCCGGGAGCCACCCGCCGGTAGCTTTCCTTTACGGCAATATTTTTCGTCCGGATAGGAAACGGCTGGCGTCTCTCCACCAAGAAACGGTCCAGGTTGGCCCGGCCTTCCATCACCGTGCGCCCCAGACCCGGATGCGCATAAACGACCAGGCCATCGCTTTCCGGGGCTTCCAGATCCAGGCTGTGCACCACGCCGCTGGCCCGGCTGGCGACGACTTCCTGGCAGAGGACGGCCATGGCAGCCTCTTCTCCCAGCAGCCCCACCTGCCGCCGATAGCTCAAGGCCCCGGGGGAATAGAGACTGGCCCAGACCTTTTTCACCGCCTCCAGTAACCCCGTGGCTGGCACCTGCAAAATGCTCTCATGGAGACCGGCAAAGGAAAGCTCGCCGTCTTCGCCAAACGCGCTGCTCCTGACGGCCCAGAACGGCTGGGCCTGGGCCTCCCGCCGGATCTCCCGGGCCACCTCCTGGGGCATCACCCCGGCCAGCACCGCGTACTGTATCTGCCGGGAAACCTGCATGGTATCCAACTTTTCAGATATCCAGGAAGCCAGGAGAGAGTGGATTCTACCCTCCACCTGATTGTGGTCCAGGAAACGGCGGTAGGCCCGGGTGGTGACGACAAAGCCGTCGGGAACCGGGACGTGAAGGCGCTGGCTGATTTCCATCAGGACCCCGGCCTTTCCCCCCACGAGCTCAGGCAGGTCCAATGGAGCCTCTTTGAGGCCGACGACATATGGCATCTCCTCCGTAAGGCTCAACCGGCCCCGCAGTTCCGCTTCCAGGGGCAGCAGAATGCGGTCGAGCGCCGCGTATAACTCCACATAACGGTTCCCGGAGATCAAATTCAGCCCTTTCACCAAACGTAAAAGCAAAGAGTGCAGTTCGTTCACCGTATCCAGCAAATACTTCCGATCAAAGACATAATCTCCCCCGGACTTTTCCCCCAGGTCGGCGATGATCTCCATGATCTTTTGATGATCATGGAGCAGGTCTTGAAAGCGTTCAAAAACCTCCGGAAAGGCCACCAACTGCTGGGGCGGCTTGAATAGTCTATGCCAGAGATTCTGAAGACCGGTGAACACCGCGCTAACCTATAACTTGAAGAAGAATTTATATTATTTCTTATCAGTTAAGGCTTAACCCGCCACATTGTCAATGCTCTGCCTTACCCTTAAAGAGAAAACCCATGATAAACCCGGTGGCAATGGCGATGAGCACCGCCACGACGCCGTAAAAGGACCCGTGCTCGTAGGCCATAGCCGCCAGGAGAGCCGGGAATCCCACCATTTTTACCTCAAGCTCTTCATTTTTTTGTTCCAGCACCCGGCCGTCCTTGACCACGGAGAGCCGCACCCGGTAATTGCCGGGGGGCACTTTGGCCGGTAGCAGGAAGGTTCCCTTTAAGGTCGTCTGGCCTTCCGGAGAATTGCCGATTTTTATCGCTCCCGGTAAGGTGCCATAAAGCTCTTCGCTCTTTTTCAGCTCCAGGAACTCCTTAAAAAAAAGTTCCTTTTCCTGATCAGTAAGCGCCCCCTGGAATTTGACCCGGGACCGCAGCGCGGGAAAACCCCAAGGTGTCTCCTGCCCGTCCAACTGGGGGACTTTGGGCGCGCTGCTCAGCACTAAATAAAGGTTGGGAGCGTTTTCCACCCGGATCTCTCCCACTGTCATCCAGAGCCCCCCGCGACGGCCCTTGCGCAACAATTCCTGCTGTACGGCTGCCCCTTGTATTTCCACCACGGCCTCTGCCCCCGGCGGGATCTCGCCTTGGAGAGTGACCTCGACTCCTTGAAAGAAGGCGCCGATGTCCACCCGGTCCGGAAACAGGCGGATTCTCGCGGACGAGGCTGCCGCTACCGCAGGAACCAGCATGATGGCCGCCAGGAGCCCAAACCAGGCCAGCTTTCTCATCTTCAAACCCCTTACTGTCACTTCAATGCCCCCCCTTGTACCCCAAGAGCAGATTGGGGGTCAGAATCAAGCCCACCAGGATCTGCACCATCACCACCAGCACAATGGAGGCGAGCAAAATCTTGAGCTGGTCGGCCTTGAGCCGCCGGCTCAGCTTCGCTCCCACCTGCGCCCCCAGCGTCGAGCCCACCAGCAGGATCAGGGCCAGCACCAGGTCCACGGTGTGATTGGTGATGGCCTGCATGACGGTGACATTGATGCAGGTGAAGAGAATCTGGAAGAGGCTGGTGCCCACCACCACGTGCATGGGCATACGCAGCATATAGACCATGACCGGCACCATGATGAAGCCGCCCCCCACCCCCATGATCGCGGCCAGGATGCCCACCAGGGTACCGAGTATCAAAGGCAGCAGCGCCGAAAAGGTCACTCCCGACTTGTCAAACCGCAGCTGCCAGGGGAGGGCCTGAATAGCCCGGGCATAAGCGGAAGTGCCCCCGGTTTCAGGCCGCTTGCCCTCCACCACCGCTTTTTTCCGGAGACTCTGCAGGCTCTCCAGAAACATATAAAACCCCACCACCCCCAGCATGACCACGTAGGTGATCTTGATGACGAAATCCGCGTTCCCCAGGGCCACGAGCACCTTAATGAGTTGCACCCCCAGGGTGCCCCCCACCACTCCTCCCACCAGGAGCAAAAAGCCCATCTTGAAGTCCACGTTGCCCATGCGGTAGTGGGCGAAGGTGCCGGAGGTGGAGGCCGCCACGATCTGGTTGGAATCCGAGGCCGCGGCCACGGTGGAGGGAATGCCCGCCATGATTAACAGGGGCGTCATCAGAAAGCCGCCCCCCACCCCGAAGAGGCCGGAGAGAAAGCCCACAGCGCCCCCCAGGCCGAAAAGAAGCAAGATGTTAATACTATTGCCGGCAATGGGTAAATAGAGATTCCACATCCTTAAGGTTTCCTCCCTCGGTTAGGCTGCTCCCAATCAGCCAGACGGGCGACCTTGCCCTGCTCCCTGACCAATAGGATTTCTCCCCGGAAACGCTGGTGCAAATCTTTCATTGCCGCCAAAAATCCCTCTGTCTCCAGCGCCGGCGTCTCCTGGGGCGCCCCCATCACCAGGAACCGGAAATTATCCGAAGAGTCCAACACCTGGCTGATCCCCTGGAAAAACGGTCCGGAAGAGAGAAGAATTTCCAGCACCACCCCTTCTTCCTGGCATTGGCGCACCACATGCTCCAAACGCTGCTTGTGGGCCTCTTCAAGATTTTCCGGGCTGGAGTCGCCGCCTTCCGTCCAAGCCGCACCTCCGGCGGATACCACTCCCATGAAAACCAGGGGGAGGTGCAGACGGGCCGCCAATCTAATGGCATAGCCCACGGCCCAAGGAGCGGGCGCAAGGAAATCTAGGGCGACAAGGATTTTCGGCTGCATGGCTTCAGAATTTGCCTATGCAGACTGCGGGCCAAGATGAAAATAGCTATAATTACAATGATATAGTTATTTAATAGGGGATAACCGGACGAGTTATGTTTCAGATTGAAATAGATGGAAGGAATTGGTGGGAAAGATATGTTTCAGATTGAAATAGATGGAAGAAGGGGTGTTTAACTTGCGTCCAAATTTGACTTGGCCAGACCGTATTTTTTCATCTTCCGCCACAGGGTGGTGCGGGGCAGATTCAGGATCTGGGCCGTCTGGCCGATGTTGTGGTGAGTATAGGCCAGAACCTTGCGGATGTAGTCCCGTTCCTGATCCTCCAGGGGCGGCCATTCCTGGTAAGGGGTGACGGAGTATTCCCGCAAGTCCAGGGGCAAATCGGCCAAGGTCAGAATCTCCCCTCCGGCCAGGGCCACGGCCCGTTCGATAATGTTTTCCAGCTCCCGGACATTCCCCGGATAGGAGTAGGCCAAGAGGGACTCCCGGGCCTGGTCGTGCATCCCCTTCACCCGCTTGGCGAATTTCCGGCTATATCTGGACAGGAAATACTGGATCAGCAGGGGAATATCTTCCGGCCGTTCCCGCAACGCGGGCAACGCAATCTGCACCACATTCAGGCGGAAGTACAGGTCTTCCCGGAACCGGCCCTCAGTAATCTCCCGTTTCAGGTCTTTATTCGACGCGGCGATAAATCTCAGGTCCAGTTGAATGGGCCGGTTGCCCCCCACCCGGAAGATCTGCCCCTCCTGGATGACCCGCAGAAGCTTGGCTTGCATGGCGGGCGGCATATCCCCGATCTCGTCCATGAACACCGTACCCCGCTGCGCGGTCTCCAGGATACCGATCTTGGTGGCCACCGCGCCGGTGAACGCGCCCCGTTCATGGCCGAAAAGCTCGCTGGCGATCAACTCCTCCGTAAACCCGGCACAATTGAAAGCAATGAAGGGCTGGTCCCGCCTTTTGCTTTCCCGGTGGATGGCCCGGGCCACCAGCTCCTTGCCGGTGCCGCTCTCCCCCCGGATGAGGACGTGGCAGTCCAGGGGGGCCACCTTGCGCACCATGGCGAAGACCTCCTGCATGCCGGGGCTTACGCCCACCATCTCCCCCCAGCCCTCCCGGGGCCTGAGCTGTTCTTTGAGCTGCCGGTTCTCCTCCCGGAGGCGCCGGTGTTCCAGGGCCTTGCGGGCCAGATGGCGCACCTCTTCCAGTTTCAGGGGCTTGGCCAGGTAGTGGAAGGCCCCCTGCTTCACCGCCTCAATGGCCGCGTTCAGGGAGGCCCGTCCGGTGATCAAAATGACCTCCGTTTCCACGCCCTGCTTTTTGATGCGCCGCAGGGTCTCCATGCCGTCTATTCCCGGCAGGATCACGTCCAGGAAAACCAGGTCAAAGGGAGAACCGGATTGGACTTTGAGAAAGGCCTCACCGGAGCTGTAGGTTTCCACGCGGTGGTTTTCCTTGGCCAGGGCCTGCTTCAGTCTTTTCTGGACAATGACTTCGTCGTCCACCACCGCCAGCCGCATGGCCGTCAATCCTCCTCTTCCACGGGCAGGACCACAGTGAAAGTGGACCCTTCGCCCTTTTGGCTTTTCACTTCAATATGGCCGCCATGCTTCTGGGCGATGCTGTAGCTGACGCTCAACCCCAGGCCCGTGCCCCGGCCCACCTCTTTGGTGGTGTAAAAGGGCTCGAAGATGTGGGGTAAATCCTCAGGCTCGATGCCGGTGCCGGTGTCGGCCACCTCCACTTTCAACCAGTGGTCGCCGTTCTCGGTCCAGGCCCGGACCGCGAGAACGCCCCCGTCTCTCATGGCCTGGATAGCATTGATGAACAGATTCAAAAAGATCTGTTGCAGGGTCTTGGGATTGCCGTGAATGATGGGCAGATTGGAGGGGAGCTCCCGCTCCACCTCCACTCCGGAGAGAGTTACCTGATTTTGCACCAGCTTCAGGGTGTCCCGCAGGATGTGGACAATGTTCACCGGTTCGCTCACCGGCTGCTCGGAACGGGAGAAATCCAGCAGGTTTCTGACGATGTCCGAGGCCCTTTGAGATTGTACCAGGATGTCATGGATCAAGTCCTGGGCCTCTTCCTGGTCCAGGGTGGAGAAATCTTCTTTGAGGGCTTCCGCAGTGATAACAATATTGTTGATGGGATTATTGAGCTCATGGGCAATGCCCGCGGTTAAGGTGCCGACGGCCGCGATCTTACCGGATTGCAGCAACTGCTCCTGGTGCTGCTCCAGTTCCTGGATCATGCGGTTAAAAGCGCGAAACAGAGAGAAAAATTCCTGGGACTTGCACTCGGAGTCGGGAACGGGAGTGAAGTCACCGTGGGCGATCTTATCCATGTACGTCTGCATTTGAAACAAAGGGCGCACCAGGAGCCGGGAGATATACCAGGCCACCACCACGCCCAGGATGACAAAGAGAACGATGGAGAAGACAAAGAGATAGACGGCCCGCAAGAAAAGCCGGTCAATGGTGGCCCTCTCCTCCTTGGCCCAGCGTTCCGACATGGTGAGCAATTGCTGCCCCAGGTTGCGCAGGTTTTCTTCCAGGGAAGCAAGTGAAGAAGGATCGGGGCCAGGACTGCTTTTCTGGAGGAGAGTCTCAATTAGGGTAAGGGTTTCCTGGTATTGGATCAAGATCCGGTGAAACCGCTGGCTTTGAGGGCCGGTCTGCAACCGCAAAATCCCCTCTTCTTTGCTGCAGCAGATTTCGTCCACCCGCTTGAGATATGACCTGGCTTCCTTAAGGCTGGCAGACTGCCGGTAAAGGAAGAAGTTTTTCTCAAACCGGCGAATCTCCAGGATATTGTTTACCAGGTCGTCGGCCCGCTCCACCAGCCGTAGCCGTTTCCCCATCTCCCAGTGGGCCTGGAAGCTCATCCCGGCAAAGATCAGGATCGCCAGGACGCAGAACAGAAAGGCCTGAATGATCCGCTGCCGGATTCTGAAGGTGGTGACTTTCAAAAGAGTCAGGTCCCTCCTTTCCAGAATGGCTCAGAAGGCTAAAAATGTCCAATAGTTAATTATATAGAAAGATGCCTGTAAGGCAATGGCGCTGAAAATTCTTTGCCGGGAAAAAATGAATTAAGCTCTGCTTGAGGCTGGGAACTCTCCTCAATCACCTGAACCAGTGTTGACCTCCCGATATGAGACGACCGGGAAGAAGTGTCCCATCCCCTTTTTCTTCTTGACAGAGGGGAAAATTTTTTTATGATGGACTAGATTTAAGCATACAGGCGCCCTCCGGGGCTTAAAAGGGAAGCCGGTGTAAAGCCGGCGCGGTCCCGCCGCTGTAACCGGGGACGAAACCTGCACCAAAGCCACTGCCCTTTGCTAAAAGGACGGGAAGGCGCAGGGATTAGAAGGATCCGGAAGCCAGAAGACCTGCCTGTAAGCTGCCTGCTTTCCCAACGAGGCATTGTGGAGAGCAGCGGCTGCGGAGGGATGGCAAATCTCCCCAGCCAAGCCAGGGATTAAGTAAACTGGGTGCAATCCTTGGGTCCACACGGGCTCAGGGATTTTTTTTGTCCATGTGGATCATGCCTCTGGGAGCCTCGGGCTCCCTCATCTCATCTTCGTGGAGGGCATGATGAAACAAGGAGTAATCGTTTTTTTAATGGGCGGCGGGGAACCGCCGGAGGGCGTGATGCCGGGGACCCTCTATCAGGGATTCGGTCAACCCACCGGCCCCACGGAAGTTTTGGTCTCCCAGCCGGGCATCTTGGAACTGGACGACGCCTGGCATTTTCTGCTGGCCAGGGGGTGTGAACCGATCCACCTCTTGGTCACCCACGCGGAGCAGGACCGCCTGCGCCCTCTCTATCCGCTGGTGCGCCTCTCGGGCGTGGCCCGGGTGGCAGCAGACCCATCCGGGGTTTGCGAGAATGGGAGGGTGCTGCATTGAAAAAAATTGCTCTCTATTGCGGCTTTTTCTCCCTGCTGGCGGTATTAATCGGCGTATTCCCCCTTTGGGGGCAAGAGTTTGCCAAGCATGGTGTTCAGGTGTTAGACGAAATAGTGGTGATTGCTACCGGCACCGAAGTCCCGTTGAAAGAAACCAGCACTTCCACCACGATCATCAACAAGAAGCAGCTGGAAGCCAGGCAAGAACCCCGGGTGGAAGACTTTCTCCGGGATGTCCCCGGGGCCGTCATCATGCAAAACGGCAGCCGGGGCGGCACGACCTCCCTCTTCCTCCGGGGCGGCAACAGCAATATGAACCTGATCATGCTCAATGGGTTTCGGCTTAATGACACCGGCGGGGCCTTTGACCTCAATAAGCTGACGGTGGACAACGTAAACCGCATCGAAGTGGTGCGGGGGCCCATGAGTTCTTTGTATGGGAATGACGCCATGACCGGGGTGGTCAATTTAATTACCCGCCAGGGCCATGGTCCGGCCAAACTTACCGCCACCAGCCTGTGGGGCGGCCATGCCGAAGGTCATAGCAAGAATAACCTCATCAGTGAACAACGGGTCAGCCTGGAGGGTTCTTGGAAAAAATTTTCCTATTCTATGGCCTACGGCCGCTATGATGATACCGGGATTTTACCCATCAACAATCGCTTCGGCAGCAATGTGGTGAACTCCCGCTTCGACCTGGAACCCACGGATAATCTTAAGTTCACCCTGACGAATTACTATGTGGACACCTATTTCGGTTTTCCCACCAGCAGTGGGGACCGGTTTGACGCCAAAAGTTTCGGCGGCAACGGCCTTGATCCCGACCAGAACCAAAAAGCGGCGACCATGTTAACCGGTTTGTCGGGAAACTTTCGGCCCTTTCCCTGGTGGGAAAATGAACTGATGCTGGGGTTCCAGAATCTTGATTCCCGGTATAACAATCCGGCTAACCCGGACTACGTAACCTTTCAGACTACCCACTATTATAGCCGGGACCTTGAGAAACAGTGGACTGCGAATTACCGGTCCAATTTTTCCTTCGGGTCTAAAGAGCGCCTGGCCTCCACGACGACCCTGGGGGTGGAGGTGCGGCATGCCCAGTATAAAGGCTGGAGCTACGGTTGGGACTGGAATGTCTTTGATTACCGCGGTGCCATGAATAAGGCTCGCCGCGGCAGTTACACCTGGTACCTCCAGGAGCAGGCGGGGGCGTGGGACCGCTTGTTTCTCACCGTGGGAGGCAGCCTCGAGGACAACCGCGCGTTCCAGAAGCTGGAATTCTGTCCCCGGGCCTCCGCGGCCCTGCGTTTCCCGGAAACGGACACCACCTTGCGGGCTGCGGGCGGCAAAGCAGTGAAGGCGCCGTCATTCACGGAAACCAATTCTCTCAACCCATTTTTTCTCGGCAATCCCAAACTGATGCCGGAAAAGAATGTCAGCTGGGAGGTGGGGTTTGACCAATGGCTGTGGCAGAACCGGGTGCAATTCGGGCTCACTTATTTTGAGAACCATTTTACCGACCTGATCCAGTACACCCAGACCAGTTGGACCACCGGCAGCTTTTTCAATATTGCCTCAGCTCGCACCAAGGGCTTTGAACTCTATTTCCAGGGGAAACCCTGCAAAGGGTTCACCGCCCGCACGGCCTACACCTATCTGACCGAACTCAAGGTGCTGGATGACGGGGGCCTGGTGAATATCAATATCATCACCGGCAGGAACCTGTTGCGCCGTCCCCGGCAGTCCTGGAATTTTGATTTGAACTATATCTACGGTCCCCTGGAAGTGAATTTCCATGGCCTGTACATCGGGGCCCGGGAAGATCGGCGACCTGACAATAGCGCCCCTTACTATGCCAGCCGGGTGACCAACGGCGGCTTTTTTACCGCCGACCTGGCGGCCTACTACACGGTGATTCAAAAGTGGGGCTATGTTAACCGCGTGCAACTCATGGCTCGGGGCATGAATCTCTTCGATAAAAAATATGAAGAGGTGTTTGGGTATTCCTCCCCCCGGTTTCAAATTATCGGCGGACTCAGACTGGAGATCTAGATGCTGCCGCGGGATATAAGCCGCTAAGGAGATTGTCTATGCACCAGCGGGTTTCCTCGATTCTCATCTTGTCATGTCTGTTCATCACCTGGCTGATCATGCCGTCGTGGGCCGGAGCGGGAGCCGCAGTCGCGGTTACTGATGTTTACCACCGCCCCCTGACCATTACCCAGCCCCCCCGGCGGGTAGTATCCCTGGTCCCCGGAGTAACCGAAATGCTTCTGGCTTTAGGGGTGGGAGATGCCTTGCAGGGAGTGACCTACTATGACCGCGTCCCCTCGCCATCGGGGAAACCCGCCGTGGTGGGCGGCTTTTTCCGCCCCCTAACCCAGGTCATCAGCCAATGTCAACCTGACTGTATTTTCCTGGCCGATATCCATCAGGAAGTGCAGGAACGCTTCCAGGACTCGGGAATTCCGGTGGTTCACCTGCAGGCCCATACGGTTCAGGACATTTTCGCCCACCTGCGCCTGCTGGGGGCCATGTTTCAGCAGGGGGAGCAGGCGGAAAAGCTTTGCCAACAGATTC
>JACQYN010000026.1 GCA_016208235.1 Deltaproteobacteria bacterium | reverse complement strand
GTCGTCTCCAGCCGCAACCGACGCAACCCGCGGGGGGTCAAACGCAAAGTGAGCATCTTTCCCGTGCGCTCCAGAGGATCAAAACCATTGCCCCACATAAACATTAAAGCATCCATTATGATTGTTAAGTGAACAGTATTGCCCTAAATCCCCCTTTAGAAAAGGGGACTTAAAACCACACCTTCCAACCGTTATTAACATCAAAATACGAGATTCTTCACTCCGCTTCGCTCCGTTCAGAATGACAAATATTGTTTAAGTTAACGCTTATGCCCCTACGGGTGGGAGTGGGAAATAATTGACATATCCATAAGATACAAACTTATGGGTAATGGACAGCCTATCGGGGGAGAGGGAGGAAAATGAACCGATTTTTTCCTCCGGTAATATCCAGTTTTTGGCACTAAATGGTCTGAAAAGCTTTCCCCCGCACAGGCTGGAAAGCCTGTGCTACCAATACCTTTCATGGTTTACGGATGGGTCGAAGGCCCATGAGCATCTGCTTACTTCCTTTCTTTCGGCGGTATCCGTTTCCAGGCTGCCTGGTGGACGTCGGTGATGATGGTTGTAGATAATTTTTCCATGGCCCGGCTCATGGCTGCCGCCAGGCCCTGGGGGGTCCGGTCCATAATGGGCTCTTCGGCCCGGTAGTTCTTCTGGAATAAAACCCTCTGGGTGATCTCCTCCTTAGTCGTATCGAGGAGGGTAATATTCACAGCCAGAACCGCGCTCCAAGAATCCCCGGCATTGACCTCCTGGAACTCTTCCACCGCCCCCTCCAGCAGAAAGCGGGGCGTGGCTGTGCGCTCATAGCCGAAAACCGCGGCGAACACGCGGGACTGCCGCAAATCCCGGAGAAGAAAGTCGGTGACCAGTTGCCCGGGATTGACCCGCCAGCGGTGGTAGCGATAGGCCTCGCTCTGGTAGGAAGTGGGGCGGTAGATCATGGCCTGGCTGTTAAAGGCCTGGGCCACGGAAAAGAGCTCCACCTTCAGACCTTCGGGCACCTGGGGAAGGCGGGGCAACTCCGGGGAGGGGTATTCCAGCAGATGCTTGTACACCGCTACCGGAGGTTTGCCGCAACCGGTGAGCAACAGGGCCAGAGTCAGAAAGCCGCAGAGGATCGCCGGGAGAATGGCCGGGAACCGGGAAGGTGACTGCCGGCGGGATGGAAAATATTCTTTCATCGCCTTGCCCCCTTGGTTATTCATTAAATCTGCCGGGAGACGGTTTGCCGAAGAGCAAATCGGAGGGACGCTCATTGATCCGGTTCACTAAAGTGTCCAGGGTTTCCGTGGCGTGGCGCAGGTTGTCATTGGTGGCCTTAATCTCCGCAGCCAGGCTGCCGGTGCGGCCCACGGCTTCATCCATCCGGGTCATCACGCCTTGGGCCTTGGTCAAGGTAGTGTGGGTTTCTTTTAAGGTATCCCGGGCTTCCGTCAAGACCTCTTCCACCCGGCCCGAGGCCAGGATTTTGTCGAAGCTGCCGGTGCTGCTCTGGAGATTCCCCATGGTTCCCTCCACCTTTTCCAGGATGGATTCCATGCGGGGTCCCCGAAAAAAGACTTCCACCTGTTTGACGGTGGACCTGACCTGGTCGAAGATGCCCTTGGCGTCGGCCTCTTCAAATTTTTCCACCAGGATATTGAGGCCGGACAGGGCCTTTTGGATATCGGCAAATCGGGAGGGGATGACCGGATATTTCGGGGTAAAAGCCAGCTTGAAGGTGCGGACCTTTTCGTCAGGCCGGAGGCGGTCCAGCTCCAAATAGACCTGGCCGCTGATGGGGTTGACTTTAAGCTGGGCCACAACCTCTTTTGCCACTTCCTTCTTGAGCCTGAGCTTCAGGGGCACCTCGATGAGTTTCTGATCCGGAGCCAGCCTGATGCCCATCACTACACCCACGTCCACGCCCCGGTAGCGCACCCGGGAATCCTCCTGGAGGCCCTGGACTGACTCATCGAAGTAGGTGACATAACGGTCTCCCTGCTCGAAATACTTACCGGGGATCAGACGAATGACGCCATAGGCAGCCAGAACCAAACCAACCAAAGCCGCCACCCCCCAGAAAAGCTTGGACCGGTAAAAAGCCATGGACGATTCCCTCCCACCAAGAATGCTGAATATGTTTGACCCAAAAAAGATTGTAAGAGACGGCGCCCTAATTTACCGGGCGTGAGTTTTCGTGGGGTGGGCCCGGCCCACAAGCATCAAATGGCGGGCAGTGCCCGCCAAACATTTTTTTCTATAAAGGGTTGGGAGGCGGTGTAGGGGAAGGCAGCTGGAGTGAGCAGTAAGCAGTGAGCGGTAAGCAGTGAAAAAAGAGCGGCCCGCTAGGACTTTTATATTACTGCTCACTGCTAACCGCTCACTGGACTCCCTGGCCCTTCCCCACAATCTCTAATCCCTCACCCCTCACAGTACCCCTTTCGTGGAAGGCACGCCTTTAGCTCTGGGTTCCGGTTGGGTGGCGGCGTCCAGGGCCCGGCCTGCGGCTTTGAAGATGGCTTCGATGATGTGGTGGGTGTTTTCGCCGTAAGGTACGGTGATGTGCAAGGTGATGCCGCCGTGGACGCTCACCGCGCGCCAGAACTCCTTCACCAGTTGGGGTTCCAGGGCCGCGCCCCCGGGGGGGAAGGTCACCTGGAAGTGGAGAAAGGGGCGGTTGCTGAGGTCCAGGGTCACCTGGGCCAGGGCCTCGTCCATGGGCACCCGGGCGGAAGCAAAGCGGCGCACCCCGGGGCGCTGCTGCAGGGCTTCCCTAATGGCGTGGCCCAGGCAGATGCCGATGTCCTCCACGGTGTGGTGCTGGTCCACGTGCAGGTCGCCTTTCGCCTTGATCTTCAGATCAAAGTAGCCGTGGGCCGCGAAGAGGTGCAGCATGTGGTCCAGGAAGGGGATGCCGGTCTGAATGTCGGCCTCTCCCCGGCCGTCGAGCTCCAGCTCCAACTCCACCTCGGTTTCCTTGGTCTTCCGGGTAATGCGGCTTAGGGGGGTCATTTGTCGGGCTTCTCCCTAAAGCGGCGGGGCCGCGTTTTAAAGTTCCAAGTTCCAGGTTCCAGGTTCAAGGTTCAAGGTTCAAAGTTCAAAGTTAATGCGGGGTGCGCATTGCGCACCATAGCGTCTGGTCTAAAAAGTTTTATCCCGCACAGGCTGGAAAGCCTGTGCTACCGCCACTTTTTATGGTTTATGGGTGAGCCGAGGCTCATGTTCAACTGCTTCGAAAGGTGCTCGTTGTGTCTCACGCACCATTAATTCTTTTCTGAAAATGCGGACTTGTAGGGTTGGTGCGTAAGACGCGCCCTACAACGGCCTTCTCCTTTGGGAAATGATTTTTGGGGGAGGGGGCCACTAGAGTGAGCAGTAAGCAGTGAGCAGTAAGCTGTGAAAAAAGAATGACTCGCAGGTCTTGCTTTTCTGCTCACTGCTCACTGCTGACCGCTCACTGTTTCCCTGGCCCTCCCCCACAAGTCCTCTTCAGGGGTTGCATTATATTAAAACTTTTGCCCAACACAGGCAAATCTTTATGGTAATATACTTTTAACAGACCAGGGATGGCGATGGGGGCCCGGGCCGCGGGCATTTAAGTCCCCCTTTGTTAAAGTGGGATTTAGGGAGATTTTCCAGAGGCTACAAAAATCCCCCCTGACCCCCCTTTGGAAAAGAGGGGAAAAGCCTCCCGTTTTCCCATTAACCACAAAGACACAAAGAACACGAAGAACACAAAGATAAACCAAACCAGGTGTCAGGGGGTGCACTGCGCCCCTTGACATCCGCAACTTTGCATCTTGGCGTCTTTGCGTGAGATTGGTGTGAACCCATGACAAAAACGCGGTTTTGGAAGCTCCCGGCTACCGCCTGGAGCGTGACCTTGGCACTGACCGGAGTTTTTTGTACAGCCGGGCTGATCCTGGCTTTGGGGACGGCTGCGGCGGCCGCGCCCCGGGTGGCCGCGGCCGTAACCTCCCATGATTTCGGCAAGGTCTTTGAAGATAAGGCCCTGGTCCATGCCTTCGTGATCAAAAACGAAGGCGAGGCGCCCCTCAGGGTGGAGGACGTGGACCCGGATTGCGCCTGCACCGTGGCCAGCTATGACCGGACTATCCCCCCGGGCGGCCAGGGGGAAATCACCCTGACCATCAAGCCTTATTCGGTGCTGCGGGATTTTCTCAAGAAGACCACGGTCAGGTTCAATGATCCGGCCCGGCCGGAGCTGGTCCTGACCATGAAGGGTTATGTCCAGCCCATCATTGAGATTCAGCCCAGCCACATCGTCCGGCTTCGGGGCGCGGTGAGTGATGATCTGCGGGGCCAGGTGCGCTTTATCTCCCACCTGTCCGCGCCCTGGGAAATTAAACAGGTGGTAAACAGCATTCCGGGGATGATCGAGGTCAATCTCAAGGCCGAAGAACCGGGAAAGGTTTACGTCCTGGAAGTCAAGAACATCCGCCGGGATGCGGGGCACTATGGCGGCATGATCGAACTCATCACTTCTTCCAAAGCGCGGCCCCGGCTCATTGTCCGGGTGTTTGCCAATATTTATCCCTCACCCTCCGGGCCCGGCGGGCCGTAAAGGAGGAGTTCGGTGAGCAGGTGGTTCACAAAGGCCCGGGCCGCCTGCCGCAACAACAGTTCCTGTTCTTTGGGGGCCGGCGGGCCGGGGTTTACCGGGGATCTCACCTGCATCCGGTCGCTGAACGCGAAGACGGTTTGGCCTTCTTTGGTAATGGCGCCGGAGACCGAAAGTTCCGCGGAGATTTTGCCGGTGAGAAAGCGGAGGGTGGTCCCCTTGATGCTCACCGAGTGGACGGCGCCGGAGACGCGGCAGGCTCCTTGGGGGCCTTTTACCTTCAGGCCGTTGGCTTCCCAGGCCCGGGCCAGCTCCTCCTGGAGGAGGGCCTGGAAACTGCCCGGGTCCGTTTCCCGGGCCTGTTCCACGGTGAAGGGCTCCAGGTTGTAGGTGACCCGGTCGGGGGCAAAATCGGGGGCGATATAAAAACCCTCGAGAAAGCGCCCCGGTTGCAGGGTCACTCCGGAAACCGGCGGCAGCGGGCGAGGCACGCAACCGCCGCCGCCGCACATTAACAGGGCCAGGCAAAGCCCCAGGGCAATTTGCTTGGTAAACCACATGGTCCTCTCATTACCATAATCATCCAACCTCTGCCAAAGAAAATAGACAACCGGGGGAAAAAGGAGGATTTTCATGGGCACTGAAGAGAAGATCACCCTGTCGGTAATCAAAGCGGACGTGGGCGGTTGGGTGGGACACAGCACTTCCCACCCGGAGATGCTGGCCCTGGCGGGCGAGATCCTGAAGGAAGCCGTGGCCAAAGGTTTTCTGGTGGACGCCCAGGTGCTCCACGTGGGGGATGATATCGAGCTGATCATGACCCACCGCCGGGGGGAGGAAGACGAGGAGATTCACAAGTTCGCCTGGGACACCTTCGTCACTCTCACCGAGTTGGCCAAGCGCTTGAAGCTCTATGGCGCGGGCCAGGACCTCCTGGCGGACAGCTTTTCCGGGAACGTCAAGGGCATGGGCCCCGGGGTGGCGGAACTCAGTTTTGTGGAGCGCCCCAGCGACCCGGTGATCATCTTCATGGCGGACAAGACCTCCCCCGGCGCGTTCAACCTGCCGCTCTTCCGCATTTTCGGCGACCCCTTCAACACCGCGGGCCTGGTCATCGACCCCTCCATGCACCGGGGCTTCCGTTTCCGGGTGCTGGACGTCGTGGAACACAAGGAATGGTTCCTTTCCTGCCCGGAGGACATGTACGATCTGCTGGTGCTCATCGGCGCCACCGGCCGGTACGTGATTGCCAATATCTACCGCAAGAAGGACAATGAGGTGGCCGTGGCGGCTTCGGTCCAGAGATTGGGGCTTATCGCCGGCCGCTACGTGGGCAAAGACGATCCGGTGATGATCGTCCGCTCCCAATCCGGCTTTCCCGCGGTGGGAGAGGTAGTGGAGCCCTTTGCCTTCCCGCACCTGGTGGAAGGTTGGATGCGGGGCTCCCACAACGGCCCCCTGATGCCCGTGAGTTTTAAGGATGCCCGGCCCACCCGTTTTGACGGGCCGCCCCGGATCATCGCCGCGGGCTATCAGATAAGCCACGGGAAGCTCATCGGGCCGGTGGACCTGTTCTCGGACATCTCTTTCGATGAGGCCCGCAAGCAGGCTAACTGCATCGCCAATTACATGCGGCGCCACGGCCCCTTTGAGCCCCACCGCCTGGGTCTCCATGAAATGGAATACACCACCCTGCCCCAGGTCATGGCCTTTATCTTTGAAAAATCGGCCATTCCCCGGCGCAGCGACCTGGAAGACCAGCTTAAGGCGCGCTACCCCTTCCTCCGGGAACTGCAGGTGGTGGATCCGGGCATGCGGGATTTGGATTCCATCCAAAAGACCGTGGCTCGGCAAGCCGCGTATTACCTGGAAGAAATCACGCCCGCGGGCGCCAAGATCGGGCTTTCCGGGGGGAAGACCCTGTACCACATGATCAACTACCTGGAGCCCCAGCGCCTCACCGGCCTGCACCTCTATCCCCTGACCCTGACGCCCATTCTCACCATGCCCGGCCTCACCGCCAACGCCATGGTGGGGATGATGAGCACCAAGTATCCGGATGCCACGGCCTACAACCTGCCCACCATTCCGGTGACCTCCAGGGAAGAGTATGAGAAGCAGATGGCCGCCAATCCGGAGATGCTCAAGATTTACCGGGACATCTGGAACGTGGACATCATGGTTTTGGGGATCGGCTACTTGACCGGCCCGCTGCCGGGCTTTAGGGCCCTGGCCTCCCAGGAGCTGGGCCTGACCGCGGAGGACCTGGCGGCCAAGGGGGTGGTGGGGGAGATCAACCACACCCCCATCAACGCCCAGGGCGAGCCTCTGATTAATTCCCAGGATCCGGAACTGGCGGCCCTGACCCGGCGGGTCATCGGTGTGGGGGCCCTGGACCTGAGGGAGCGTGCGGCCCGGGCCGATCGTCACGTAATCGCCGTGGCCGGGGGCCTGGAAAAGGTCGCGGCCATCCGGGCCTGCCTCCAGGGGCGGTATTTTAACGTGCTGATCACCGACGCCTACGTGGCGGAGGCTTTGCTGCAAGGCGACTGATGTCATGATGATGGTTCATAAATTGGATGATGAACATTGGGAAAGGCGGCCCGAGCAGCGGGTTTTTAAGTCCCCCTTTTTTAAAGGGGGATTTAGGGGGATTTTCGATAGGTTGCCTAAAATCCCCCCTGACCCCCCTTTAGAAAAGGGGGGAAAATGCCTCCCATTTTCCAAGCTTTTTCCCTTGCCTGGAGATCATTCAATTAATGAACCTCAAAGCAAAAGGTCCAGCCGGCTGATATGCTGACTTTTCGGAAAATCGCGCAGTTGACCGGCAGCCTGCTGGCCATCCTGGTGTTGGGCAGCCTGGGGTTTGTCTGGCTGGAAGGCTGGTCCTTCTTTGACGCCCTGTACATGACGGTGACCACTCTCACCACCGTGGGTTACGGGGAGGTGCACCCCTTGACCCCCCTGGGGAAGGCCTATAACATGGTCCTGATCCTGGCGGGCATGGGGGTCCTGTTCTACATCGTCACCTCTCTGGCCCGGGTGGTGGTGGAAGGGGAAATCGCCGAGGCCTTGGGGAAGCGAAAATTGCTGAAACAGATTAAAAAACTAAGCGGCCACTATATCATCTGCGGATTCGGACGCCTCGGCGGAATCATCGCCCGGCAACTGAAAGAGCGGGGCATCCCCATGGTGGTGGTGGAAAATAATCCTGACCTCATCGCCCGCCTGGAGGAAGGGGGTTATTACTTTGTCCCCGGGGACGCCACCAAAGAAGAGGTGCTGCAGGAAGCCGGCATCGAAAGGGCCCGGGGCCTGGTGTCGGTGGTGCATTCCGATGCCAGTAACGTTTATATCGTCCTTACCGCCCGCAGCCTCAACCCCAATCTTTTCATCGTCGCCCGGGGCGAGGAGCCGGGCTCAGAACAAAAACTCCTCCGGGCCGGGGCCGACAAGGTGGAATCTCCCTATGAGATGGGGGGCCGGAAGATGGCCCACACTATCTTGCGCCCCACGGTGACCACCTTCATGGAACTGGCCATGCACGAGGGGGTGGAGTGGAGCATGGAGGAGATCTTGGTGGGCGATACCTCTCCCATGCTCGGCCTGCCCCTCAAGGACTCCGGCATCCGTCAGAAATACCAACTGATCGTGGTGGCCATAAAAAGGGCCGACGGGGAGCTGCTCTTCAATCCCACCCCGCAGACGCCGATCCTGGCGGGGGATACCCTGATCCTCATCGGTATGCGCAAGGAACTGGAGGCCCTGGAGGAAGTACTTCATTAGAGACGGTTCTTAGTTTTCAGTTTTCAGTTTTCCGTAAAAAAAAGTAAACATCGTGTGGGAGGATGCCATGTCCCAAGCAACCATCGGCCGCGGGGTGAGCGTCACCTTTTACGGCCACTCGGCTTTCAAACTCTCCGGCGCCGGGGTGACGGTGGTTATCGACCCCTGGCTCAGCAACCCTTTGCTCAATACCCCCCTGGAGAAGGTGGGCAAGGTGGACCTCATCCTGGTGACCCACGGCCACGGCGACCACGTGGGGGAGACGGTGCCCCTGGCTAAGAAGACCGGGGCCCCGGTGGTGGCCATCCACGAGCTGTCGGTGATTTTGGCCAACCAGGGCGCGCCCCAGGTCATCGGCATGAACAAGGGGGGCACGGTGCCTTTCCACGGCCTCCAGGTCACCATGACCCAGGCGGTGCATTCCTCCGCGGTGGAGGAAGGGGGGAAACTCATCGCCGCGGGGGACCCCGGGGGGTTCGTGATCCGGTTTCCCAACGGCTTTACCGCGTACCACGCGGGGGATACCGCGGTCTTCAAGGACATGGAACTTATTCGGGAACTCTATCACCCGGAGTTGGCCCTGCTGCCCATCGGCAGCCACTATGTCATGAGTCCGGCGGAAGCGGCCCTGGCCTGCCGGTTGCTCAAACCGAAGTGGGTCATTCCCATGCACTACGGGACTTTCCCGGTGCTCACGGGTACGCCGGAGGAG
>JACQYN010000158.1 GCA_016208235.1 Deltaproteobacteria bacterium | reverse complement strand
TCCATGGCCTCGGGGATCTTACTGGTGAACTTGCAGGTCTGCTGGTTATCCAGGGCCTGAGAGTCAAGTCCCAAAATTTTCTCAAAAATCAGATAGTTCAACACCACCACATCCAGTTGGGCCAGGGCCGGGTGCATCTCCCGGGCCAGGAGCTTCTGCCGCACCCCTTCCCGCAACTTCAGCCGCCAGGCCTTCAGCCCGAAGCCCAGGAGGATGAAAGTGGTCTCCTGGGGGGCGGCCGTGGCCAGGTTCTCCTGGATGAAGTCCACCCTGGGACCGTCCCCGCCACTTGGGTAATTTAAAGGGGTCACTTCGAAGTATTCCGCCAGCCGCCGCAGCAGGGGACCCTCTTCCACCTGCTTCACCCGGGGCCCCGCCAGCAGGCGGTGGGCCATCAGGATAACCAGTTCCGGGTCAAAAATATTAGAGAGGTACATCAGGATGTAGTTAAAGGAAGCGTTCGCCGGCGCCTGGGGATACCTGCTTTTCAGCCATTTTTGGTAGTTTAAAGCGGTCTCGTAACGATGATGCCCGTCCGCGATAAAAAGGGGCATCTTCTGGAAAGCGCTGTACACCGCGGCCAGGCAGGTCCGGTCCGTGACCCGGAAAGCCCGTTGGAAGTAGCCCTCCGAGTCCTTGAAGGCCATCATCGGTTCCGCCGGCAGGCTTTGGCGCAACCTGCCCAACACCAGGTCCTCGGGATCGGGGTAGATGGCAAAGATAGGGGAGAAGTGGGTCTGGGTGGATTTGAGCAATTCCAGGCGGTCCGCCTTGGGCGCAGAGAAGGTCTGCTCATGGGGGAGGATAACCCCGCTCTTAAAAGGCTCCAGGCGCACCATGGCCACCAGGCCCTTCCGGGTGAATTTTCGCCCCTCCACCAGAAACTCGGTTTCCCAATAGTAATAACCCGGTCCCTGGTCCCGCACCAGCACCCCTTCCTGCTGCCATTGCCGGAAGGTGGCCGCCGCCCGGGTGTAACGGTTCTGGAGGAGATCGTCCCCAGGCTGGGGCTGGGGCAGAATCAGGCGCACCATGTTGTAGGGGTTGAGCGCGGCAAAGGCTTCCCGTTCTTCGGGACGGATCACATCATAAGGCGGGGTGACCACCTCTTCCGGATGCGGGATTTTGGCGGGATTATAATGTAACGCCCTAAACGGGGCGACTAGGGCCACTGCTCGCTCCTCCTGGTTCGGAATTAACGGCTTAAATTTACCATTGATGCGGCAGAGGTCAATAGATAAAAAAATTTGGAGGTCCGGGGCCAACCTCCTAAAGAGCCCTTAAATAAATCTTGACCCCGGAGAAATCACAAGTTATATATGTTTGAATAATCTTGGTTGGCAAAGGTGGGTTATGCGGATAACCCCTGCCCCCACGGGGGGAGGGGTTAATCAAGTTTCGGAGTAAAAAAAAGTGGGGCATCGTTCCCTTCCTCGTGCTCTCCGAAACGGCCGGGGCCCAATACCTTATTCCCCCGAGCTGTTTAGCTCCGGGGCCGCGTCGGCCAGCGACGCAAGCCGTAGATCTTGCCGGGCGTACCCGGTGGCGCCTAGACCTGCTGCGAGGAGGATGGGAATTTGAAAAAACCCGCTATTGGTTTCGGACTGCACCTCACCCTGGACGGCTATGGGGGCAGTCAGGAACGATTGGCTAACCTGGATATAATCTATGAATTTCTGGAGCACTGCCCGGATCTGATCCACATGACCAAAATCATGCCCCCTTACGTGTTCAAATACCACGCTAAGGTGCCGGAAGATTGGGGGGTATCGGGGTTCGTGCTCATCGCTGAAAGTCATATCAGCATCCACACCTTCCCGGAACGGGGCTATCTCAGTCTGGATATCTTCTCCTGCAAAGACTTTGACTACCAACAGGCGGTGGCCTATGTCACCGAATTGTTCGGGATTACCCGCCATGAGCTCAATCTCCTGGACCGCGGCCTGGAATTCCCCAAAGAACCCAGGACGGTGGAGCGCTTCCTGCGGCAGGAACGGGGCCAGATGCGAGGCTGAGCATGGATGAGGCCGAGAGTCCTTCTTCCGGCTTCCTTAAGCGTCTGCGGCAGCGCTTCTCCCGCAGGACCATCACGCAGCCGGAAGATCTCGAACGCGAAATCCATAACATCATCGATGTCGGCGAAGAACGGGGCCTGATCAGCCGCCAGGAAGGCGAGCTGATCGAGAGTATCTTTGAATTCAAGGATACCTTGGTCCGGGAAGTCATGGTTCCCCGCCTGGAAATCGTCGGGGTGGAGCGCCATACCCCCTTGGACCAGATTATCGGCCTCGTCCTGGAAAAGGGCCATTCCCGGCTCCCGGTCTTTGAAGGCGACATCGACCACATCAAAGGCATCCTCCTGGCCAAGGACCTCCTGGAGTTTTGGCAGACCCCCGAAGAGACCTGGGACCTGGTCCGGGTGCTCCGCCCCGCCTACTTCATCCCGGAAAGCAAAAAGATCAGCGACCTCCTGCGGGACCTGGTGGAACGCAAAACCCAGATCGCCATCGTCATCGACGAATACGGCGGCACCGCCGGTCTCATCACCTTGGAAGACATCCTGGAGGAGATCGTCGGGGAAATCTATGACGAATACGACCGCATGGAACCCCGCCTGACCCCCGAGGAAGACGGCGCCGTCCTGGTGGACGCCAGGTTGGACGTGGAAGAGCTGATGGATCACTTCGGCCTGCCCCGCCCGGAAGGGAAATTCGAATCCGTGGGGGGCCTGCTCATCCACCTCCTGGGCCGGGTGCCCCAGATCAACGACCAGGTTATCGTGGAAAACCTGGAACTCTTAGTGGTAGCCGCGGACGAACGCCGGGCCAAACAGGTGCGGGCCCGGGTCTTACCGCCTGCGGCAGAAAGCGATTAAAAAATTCACCACAAAGACACAAAGACACAAAGAAAAAATTTTTGAGTTTTGGCGGCTCGCCGCCAAAACTCAAAGAAATGTCTTTGTGCCTCTTTGTGCCTTTGTGTCTTTGTGGTGAATCTTTTCTAATTTTTATGCGTATCGGCTTTTCACATTGGGCGGCCGCAGTGGTCTCCGGGCTTCTGCTGGCCGCGGCCTTTCCCAAGTGGGACCAGAATTATCTCCTGGCCGTGGCCCTGGTCCCTCTTTTCTGGGCCTTGAAGGGGCAGTCCCGGAAGGCCGCGTTCTGGCTGGGGTTGATCTCCGGGTTGGCCTTTTATGCCGGGCTCCTTTACTGGATCGTCTATGTCACCAACGTCTTCGGCGGGCTGCCTCTGCCGGTGTGCCTCGGGGTCTTGTTATTACGGGCCGCTTATTTAAGCCTTTATCGCGCTCTCTGGGCCCTGGGGGTCAGTTGGGGCGAATCCCGGGGCCTTAACCCCCTGTGGTGGGCCCCGGTCCTCTGGGTGGCCCTGGAATACGGCCAGACCTATATCATCTCCGGCTTCCCCTGGGAACTCCTGGGCACCGGCCTCTACCGTTTCCCCGTTTTCCTGCAAGTAGCCGACCTCACCGGAGTTTACGGCCTCTCCTTCCTGTTGGTCCTGGTCAATGCCGCCATTTTTCTCTTCTTGTCGCCCTTAAGGGGCCAGGAGCGCCGCCGCCTCCGCTATGTGACGGCTCTCGTCCTGATCCTGGCCGCCTGGGTGGGTTACGGCTTCTATCGCCTGGGAGTCCTGGAAAAATTAGCCGCGTCCAGCCCCCCCATGAAAGTGGCGGTGGTCCAGGGCAACATCAAGCAAGGGGAAAAATGGAAGAAAGAAATGGTCCAGGCCACCCTGGACCGCTATGGGGAGCTGACCTCCAGGGTCAAAGGAGCCCGGCTGATCATCTGGCCGGAGACCGCCGCGCCCTTCTTTTTTCTCCGCACCCCGGACTTGACCGCCCGGGTCCAGGAGATCGCCCGGGACAGCCGCGGTTATCTCCTGTTCGGCGCGCCCGCGTACGAACTCACCCCCCAGGGGGAGAGTTTTTATAACCGGGCTTATCTGCTCTCTCCCGAG
>JACQYN010000157.1 GCA_016208235.1 Deltaproteobacteria bacterium | reverse complement strand
CACCTTCAGCGCGGCCCGGGCGTTTTGCTCCACCAACAGAATGGTCATCCCTTCCCGGCAGAGTTGGCTGAGCGTGGCCAGGATGTCTTCCACCACCAACGTGGCCAGGCCCAGGGAAGGCTCATCCAGCAGCAGCAGGCGGGGGCGGGCCATGAGAGCCCGGCCGATGGCCAGCATCTGCTGCTCGCCGCCGCTCAGGGTGCCTGCCTTCTGGGTCAGGCGCTCCTGGAGGCGGGGGAAGAGATGATAGACCCGCTCCAGGTCCAGGGCAATGGTCCCCTTATTCTCCCGGCGATGGCGGTGGTAGGCCCCCAGTTCCAGGTTCTCGGCCACGGTCATGGGCGCAAAGAGCTGGCGGCCTTCCGGCACCTGGGAAATCCCTAAGCCCACCAGGTCCTCGGGGGCCTTGCCGGTGATACTGCCGCCATTATATTTGATCTCGCCTTGCCAGCGGACCATCCCGCAGATGGCGTTCAACAGCGTGGTCTTGCCCGCGCCGTTGGCGCCGATGAGGGTAACGATCTCCCCCTCCCGGATATGGCAGGTAACGCCGCTGAGAGCGGGGATGGCCCCGTAGTAGGCGTAGAGGTTTCTAATTTTTAGCATTGTTAAGTAGCCAGTGGTCAGTGGTCAGTGGCCAGTGCAGGGCGCGCCCTGCGCGCCATAATTGGTGCGTAGGACGCACCCTACGGGCTAATATTGAGCTGTCATTCTGAACGGAGCGAAGCGGAGTGAAGAATCTCGTATTTTGAGATTTTTCGCTGCGCTCAGAATGACAATGTTTTCCAATCGTTCCCAAGTTGTACTTGGGAACGAAAATGATTGCCAAGCTCAGCTTGGCGGGCAAAGGCGTTCCCAAGCGCAGCTTGGGAACGAGAAACCAGAAAGTTAGAGAAAAACCTTGTAATCAGTTTTTAAAACCTGAGCCAGGCGTTTGGCCATGTTTTTGCCGATGGGGCGCTTGCCGTTCTCCATTTCGGAGAGGTTGGTGCGCTTGATCCCCAGCAGGCGGGCGAGTTGTTCCTGGGTTAAGCCCTCCCGCAGGCGCAAGCCGCGAATGGCGCTGCCCTGATGCAGGTCGGGAAAGGCTTCGTCCAGAGAAAGGGACTCGTTCTTATGCCAATTCGATATCAAACGTATATTTTTCGTAGGGGCGAACCTTGTGTTCGCCCAGCAGCATCGAGGCGAACACAAGGTTCGCCCCTACATCTTAATAGCTGTATGGCTGCAACTCAGTATTAGCCCCCAGGATGGCGGATACGGCCTCCTGAATTTTGTTGATCTTGTCGTCGGGGAGCGATAGCGCCGATAGACCTCAGCAAAGTCTTTGGTAATCTGCTCCTTCGTGGGTTCCAACATAGGTCACCTCCAGGCAGTGTGCGGCTGGTGACTTTCCAAACGTCTACCTACTATTATGTTCCAGTATTATTTTACATTAATAAAGGCCTTAAATTCCCTCCCCCTTGAGGGGGGAGGGTTAGGGTGGGGGTGGCGTATTTTAGGCTAATTACAGCTACTTGCTCAAGTCGCCCCCCTCCCCCCCCCAACCCCCTCACCCCGTGGGGAGGGGGAGATTCTAGGACACAACACTATGTCTGTATTTTATTCCTATTCTCATTAGACTCCCCCCCATCATATAAGGTGTCAAAGCACAGCTTTGACTAAAATATGACATTCCCAAGTACAACTTGGGAACGAGGAGTAAAGTCCAGCACAGGCGAGACGCCTGTGCCACCAGTTTTTAGCTAAAAACCAAAAACTAAAAACTAAAAACTGCCTTCTACGTCTGCCAATCCGTCCCTAAATAAGCGGCAATGACCTCCGGGTTCTTCTGAACCTCCCTCGGCGGGCCGGTGGCGATGAGTTGCCCGTAGTTGAGGACCGCGATTTGATCCGCCACCTCCATGGTCAGGCCCATGTCGTGCTCCACCAGGAGGATGGTCAGGCCCCGCTCCCTGAGAGCCAGGATCATCTCCTGGAGGCGCTCCGTTTCCACCGCGTCCAGCCCCGAAGCGGGCTCATCCAAAAGCAGCAGGGTGGGCTCCGCGGCCAGGGCCCGGGCGATTTCCAGCAACCTTTTCAATCCCAGAGGGAGAGCCGCGGCCGGCTGATGCGCCCGGTCCGCCAGGCCCACGAATTGCAATTCTTCCAGGGCCCGCTCCCGAATGGATACTTCCTCCTGGCTGGTCCAGGGGAGGCGGAGCGCCCCGGCCAGCAACCCGGCCCGGCTCAGACGGTGGCGGCCCACCATGACGTTTTCCAGCACGGTCATGTAGTCGAAGAGCTGCACCAACTGGAAGGTGCGGGCGATTCCCAGCCGGGCCACTTGGTGGGGGGGCTGCCCCTGGATTTCTTCCCCCTGGAAAACGACTCTCCCGGATTGGGGAGACAGGAAGCCGGTGATCAGGTTGAAGAGAGTGGTTTTGCCCGCGCCGTTGGGGCCGATGACCGCCTGCACCGTGCCCGGGGCGACGGTGAAACTGACCCCGTCCAGGGCCTGGAGGCCCCCGAAGGCCAGGCTGATCTCCTTAAGTTCCAGGAGAGGTTGGTCGGTTATGGCAAGCATGGCAAAAGGATTCACCACAAAGACACAAAGACACAAAGATCACAAAGAAAGTATTTATGCATTGGCGTTTCCCGCCAAAGCATAAAAATTATCTTGGTGTACCTTTGTGTCTTAGTGCCTTTGTGGTTAACTTCTTTGTGGTTAACCAATTATCCCCCCTTCTTTCTTATACCGCCGGAATTCCCACAGGTCCTTAAGCCCCCGGACCAGGCCCCGGGGGAGAAAGATCATGACCACCATGAGGATGGCCCCGAAGATGATGACTTCGTAGTCATGGAACATGGTGAGGATCTCCGGCAGCACGGTGAGGACCGCCGCGCCCAGCAGCGATCCCCAGATGCTGGCCATACCCCCTAAAACCACCATGGTCACCAGCTTGATGGAAAACATGAAGCCGAAGGAGGACGGGGCGATGAAGTTCAGGGTGTGGGCGTAGAGGCTCCCGGCCAACGAGGCGTAAAGCGCGCTCCAGATGAAGATCAGCAGTTTCAGCTTGGCGGTGTTCACCCCCAGGGACTGGGCCGCGGTTTCCCCCTCGTGCAAGGCCCGCAGCGCCCGGCCGGTGCGGGAGTCCACCAGGTTGGCGCTTAAAGCCAAAATTACTCCCAAAACCGGCCAGATCAGCAAGTAAAGTCGCTTGGGGGTGTCGAGCTTGAAGCCGCCTATGGAGAGGGAGGGGATGCCCGCCAACCCGGAAGGACCGCCGGTCAATTTGTGGGCCTCGGTGAAAAAGATGTAGACAATGATGCCGAAGCCCAGGGTGGCCATGGCCAGGTAATAACCCCGGAGTTTCAAAGCCGGAACGCCGATGAGAAACGCGGTGACGCCGCACACCACCAGCCCGGCCAGCAGGGCCAGCCAGGGGTTGACGCCGTAGGTGGCGGTGAGGATCCCCGAAGTGTATGATCCCAGGCCGAAGAATGCCGCGTGGCCTAACGAGATCTGGCCCCCATAACCCATAAGCAGGTTGAGCCCCACCACCAGCAGGGCGTGGATGCCGATGAAGTTGATGAGGGTCAGGTAATAGTCGTTGTCCAGGACTCCGGCGGTGAGGAGGGCCGCGGCCCCGAACAGCACCCAGGGGTTGAGGAATTTCCGGGGGTTCACGACCCGCCCCGGATCAGGCCCTGGGGCCGGATAAAGAGGACCAGGAGCAGGATAAAAAAAGCCACCGCGTCCCGGTAGCCGGAGGAGATGAGGCCGGTGGCCAGAGATTCCGCCACCCCCAGGATGAGGCCCCCCAGGACGCCGCCGAAGCTGCTCCCCAGTCCTCCCAGGATGGCGGCGCAAAAACCCTTGAGCCCCAGCATGGTGCCCATGTCATAGACCCCCAGGGTCAAAGGCGCGATGAGGATGCCCGCGCCCGCGCCCAACGCGGCGCTGAGGGCAAAGGAAAGCTGCACCATGCGGCCCAGGGAGATCCCCACCAGCCGCGCGGCCCGGGGATTATAGGCGCAGGCCCGCATGGCTTTCCCCACCAGGGTGAGGCGGAAAAAGGCCTCCATTCCCAGGAGGACCACCGCGGTGAGGCCCAAGACCCAGAGGTTCTGGGGGAGAATGGTGGCGGTACCCAGGTGGAAAGGGGCGTCTCCCGAAAAAGAGGGGAGGCTGTAGGCCTCTTTGCCCCAGAGGAGCATGGCCACGCCTTTGATGAACACCGCGCCGCCCACGGTGATGATGATCAGGGTGATGGGGTTGGGGTCCCTAACGGGGCGCAGGGCCAGACGCTCGAAGACGATCCCCACCAGGGTCACCAGGGCCACGCCCCCCAGGAAAGCCAGGGGCAGGGAAGGGTAAAGATGGTAAATACTGATGGCGCTCAAGGCCCCCAGCATGACCATCTCCCCCTGGGCGAAATTAATAATGGTGGTGGCGTGATAGATAATCACGAAACCCAGGGCAATGAGGGCATAGATGGCGCCGTTGGTCAGGCCGGAGATGAGATACTGTAATAGGGGGGCGAGTTCCAAGATGGTTTTTAGTTTTTCGTTTTTGGTTTTTGGTAATAGACGAAATTCATTTGTGAAACCAAGGTCTCGATATACGCCGGGAGTTAATGGGGGTGCGCTTAGCGCACCCCGCTGGCTTAATAGGGAATTATGGCAGGCAGAAGGCCTGCTCTATCGGGTGCAAAGATAATGTTCAACCGCAAAAGGTTGGTGTTTTCGGCCCAAGGTCAATAAACCCTGAGCCGAAAACCAAAAACTAAAAACCAAAAACTTAAACTGTTATTAATCCAGGAACTTAAACTGGCCGTTGCTGATCTTGACCATGACGAAGGCGTCAGGGGTAAGGCCGTTATGGTCTTCGGGGCTCATGTTGAACACCCCGCTGACTCCCACAAATTTCTTGATCTTCTCCAGTTCATCCCGGATTTTGGCCTGGTCGCCGCCCGACTTCTCCAAGGCTATGAGCAGCATGCGCAGGGCGTCGTAAGCGTAGCCCCCGAAGCTGGATTCCGGGGTCTTGAATTTGGCTGTATATTTGGTGGCATACTCCTTACACACCGCCTTTTGGGGGTCGGTGTCCGGCAACTGGTTATAGATCACCAGCTTGCCTGCGGGCAGGATGATACCTTCTCCGGCGTCGCCGGCCAGTTCAATGAATTTCTTGGAGGCCGCGCCGTGGCTCTGGATCAAGGGAATGGTCATGGCCAACTGCTTCATGTTCTTGGCCACCAGGGCCGGGGCCGGGCCGGTCCCCCAACAGATGACCGCCTGGGCCTCGGTGCCCCGGATCTTGGTAAGCTGTGGGGTCATGTCCGTGTCTTTTTCCCCAAAGACCTCCTGGGCCACCACCGCCAGTTCGAATTTGGGCGCCTGAGTGAGCAACTGTTCTTTGCCGGCCACGCCGAAGCCGGTGGACACGGTGAGAATGGCCAGCTTTTTCAGACCCTGTTTCTGCAGGTATTGATAGATCCGGTTCACCGCCATCTGATCCGTCTGGGCCGTTTTGAAGACCCAAACCCGGTCCTTGGCGGGGGAGGTGATGGCCAGGCCCGCGGCGCAGGAGATCAGAGGCAGCTTGGCCTTCTGGGTAATTTCCAACACGGCCATGGAAGTATGGGTGAGGCTGGGGCCGATGATGGTGACGGCCTTGTCCTTCTGGAGGAGTTTTTCGGCGTGGAGGCGGGCCTTGGTAACGTCGCCCTCATCGTCGTATATCACCACCTTCAGGGGACGCCCGCTGACGCCGCCCTTGGAGTTGACCTCCTCGGCCACCATTTCCATGGAATTGCGCTCCGGTTCGCCCAGATAGGAGGCCGGGCCGGTAATGGAGAAAATACCCCCCACCACAAAAGGTTCACTCGTGGCTTTAGGGCCGCAACCCACCCACAACAGGACCAGGCCCGCCAGGGCCATCACCAAACCGCATAAAATTACCGTTCTGCGCATGAGCTTTCCCTCCATGGGCTTTAGAGTCGATAAACTTCTTCCCCTTTGTAGATATGGACGCCTTCTTTTTGCAGCAGTTCGATGGCTTGTTCCAGATTGTCAAAGCGGAAGATGATGACCGCGTTTTTCCCGCTGTGTTGCACAAAGGCATACATATATTCCACGTTGATGCCGGCTTTGGCCAGGGCCTGGAGGACCATGCCCAGCCCGCCGGGGCGGTCCGGCACCTCCACGGCCACCACTTCCGTTTTGCCGACAGTGAAGCCCTTTTCTTTCAGGAGTTCCCGGGCTTTTTCGTATTGGTCCACAATCAGCCGCAAGATGCCGAAGTCGGTGGTGTCCGCCAGGGACAGGGCCCGGATATTGATGCCCCCTTCCCCCAAAACCCGGGTGACTTCGGCCAGACGGCCCGCCTTATTTTCCAGAAAAACTGAGATTTGCTCAACTTTCATGGGGGACCCCCTCAGCGGCCAGTGGTCAGTGACCAGTGGTCAGTCGCCAGTAAAAAACCGATATTTTTTTAATTCGCCTTTTACTTTTTGTTCCTTAATGAAGCCAGAAGTCCGTTTAGAATTCGCCCTACCTCTGCCGCGCGGTTTAAAAGATCATTTAAACCTTCGTCACCGATATAACCGAGGTTGCGAGCGATTAAAACTTGGGTCCCACTGACCACTGACCACTACATCTTCCGCTTATCGATGACCCGCTGCGCCTTGCCTTCGCTCCGGGGGATGGTGCGGGGCTCCACCAGCTTCACCTTGACGGAGACGGTGAAGTAATCCTTGATCTTCCTCTGGATGTTTTGGGCCAGAGCCTGCAACTGCTTGACTTCATCGGAAAAGACCGTCTCGTCCACTTCCACCGCCACTTCCAAGGTGTCCAATTGCCCTTCCCGGTCCACGATGAGCTGATAGTGGGGCGCGACCCCCGGGGTCTCCATGAGCACGGACTCGATCTGGGAGGGGAAGACGTTCACCCCCCGGATGATGAGCATGTCGTCGGAGCGGCCCTGGAGGCGGCCGATGCGGGCGATGGTGCGGCCGCACTTGCAAGGGGCATAGTTCAGCGAGGTGATGTCCCGGGTGCGGTAGCGCAGGAGCGGGAAGGCCTCCTTGGTGATGGTGGTGATGACCAATTCCCCGATCTCCCCCGGGGCCAGGGTCTCCAGGGTCACGGGGTTGATGATCTCGGGCAGGAAGTGGTCTTCAAAAATGTGCAGACCGCGCTTGGCCTCGACGCACTCGATGGCCACCCCCGGGCCGAGGATCTCGGAGAGGCCGTAAATGTCCAGGGCGTCGAGATGGAGGCGGGCCTCGATCTCGGTGCGCATGGCGTCGCTCCAGGGCTCGGCCCCGAAGATTCCCACCCTGAGCTTGGTTTTGGCGAAATCCACCCCCATTTCCTGGCCCACCTCCGCCAGGTAGAGGGCGAAGGAGGGGGTGCAACAGAGGACGGTAGGACAAAAATCCTGGATGAGCATGATCTGACGCCGGGTCTGGCCGCCGGAGACCGGGATGACCGCGGCGCCCAGCCGCTCGGCCCCGTAGTGGGCTCCCAGGCCCCCGGTGAATAGGCCGTAACCGTAAGCGACGTGGACGATATCGCCCGCATGCGCCCCGCCCGCGGCCAGGGTCCGGGCCATCAACTCCGCCCAGTTATCTATGTCCCGTTGGGTATAAGCCACGGGGGTGGGCTTGCCGGTGGTGCCGGAGGACGCGTGAATACGCACGATCTGGTCCATGGGCGCGGCGAACATGCCGAAGGGATAATTGTCCCGGATATCCTGCTTGGTGGTGAAGGGCAGTCGCTTTAGATCATCCAGGGTGCGGATCTGCTCCGGCTTCACCCCGGCTTCGTCCAGGCGGCGGCGATAGAAAGGCACTAGGTGGTAAACCCGCTCCACCACCGCCTGCAGGCGCTGGAGCTGTAAGGCCTGGAGGTCCTCCCGGGGCCTGGTTTCGTTTTCAATATCGCGGATCATGAAACCCTCAATACCTCCTGACAGACATTTGGTCAAATTATCACAAATACACTTCCGGGGTCAATGGGAATAAGCAGGCGGGGGTGGCGGGAGAAAAGTTCCGAGTTCCAATTTTCAGGTTCCAAGTTCAACGCCCAGATAGGGCCGCCCGTGGCCGCCATAATGAGGCATGCACGGCATGCCCTACAATCTTCTTCGAAAAGATTCCGCCCGACCCCTGATCGTCAACAATCAGACTTATTATTATGACGAGGGCAACTACTACCAGCCCTGCTATCAAGGCAGTGATTCAGCCTACTGTGTGGTCGAGAATCCCAATCAATAATTTCCGGCGAAAAAAATAGGGACAGACCTATTAGAAAAAATAGTGTCTGTCCCTATTTACACCTATTCCCGCTAAAAGCGGGAATAGGTGATGCTATCTTTCTCAAACTCTACGGTTACTTCCTCAGTCAGGGACGGACGGATTTTGGGCATAATTTCAAAAATGGTGTCCGTAGTCACCCGGTAATCTTGCTTGGTGGCAAGTTCCTGTTCAAAAGTGAACTGGGCAACTTGCTGGAAGAGGTATTCTATATCAGCCGGAGTAAATCGTGACGACATCTTTACTATTCGATTAAGGTCGACTTCCCCGGTGTTTAATTTTGAGAGGTAGTGTTGCAGTATATTAGCTCTCTCATCTTCGTTCAGAGTCCCCACCGGAATAATACAATCAAATCTTCCCGGACGCAGCAGCGCGGCATCGAGCTGCCTGATGTAATTGGTGGCGCAAATGAGGAGCAGGTTGTTGGCCTGGTTCTTGAACAGCGGGACTTGTTTGAGAAATTCGTTGGTAATTGATTTATCCACCCGGCTGGCCTCATCTCGACTGCCGGCAATCTCTTCAAACTCATCGATAAAAATAATGACCTCTTTCAAATTTCTCGACTTTTCCATTATTTTCCGCAGATTAGCTCCCACTTTTTCGGCGCCGTCCACCATGAGCATGCTGGGGGCAATCTCAATGAACCACCAGGAAAGGGCTCCGGCTATGGCTTTGGCAAAGTGTGTTTTACCGGTGCCGGGAGGTCCGAAAAAAATAATGGCCTTGGGAGGAACTACTCCATGTTTTTTCGAGAGGTCTTGCTGGGTCAACGGCAGGATGATTCTTTTCTGAACTATCTGCTTCGGCGGTTGGGAATCGGAAATGGTGTCCCATAATTGCTGGCCGATGGTCTGAGCCCCCATCTCCTTGAGGATATCCCGCTGTTGATAGGCTAAGTATTCCTCCCGGGCCTGCTCCATATTTTCCAGAAAATCAATGCACGCGACCTTTAAGCCCACATCCCGGCCCAGTTTTTCAGACATGAGCCATTTATGCTGCAGAATTCTCGGCCACAGTTCCGCGGCAATCTCAGGATCAATGCGAGTGCCGCTAATCTCAAAGATTTTGTTGGCGCACAATTCCGGGGATGGTATATCGGGTAAATCTTTATTCACGATTTAAGTCCTCCTGCTTCCTGGTATCTTCGCAGAATCCTTTTCTTAGCCCTTGCTGCCCTTTTCCATGGCGGCCTCAGGAAGATATCTTCACTCGTTCTCAAAATCGGAAAATTTATTGATTATGAAGGAGTGGCTGTAGGGGCTTGCAAGGATCGGCTAAGCAAGAGACAGTCCCAAATAATGTGCAGGTATATTATCATTTTATGTCCGATGATCAAGCTAGATTTTTGTTAGATCAGGATTCTCTGCAAAAAGTGGCCATATCCCAATAAGATAACCATAAAGGCGGGCACGGAGGCCCGCCCCACCAGAGTCTCAGCTTCCTCACTCAATATGTTTGGCCAGGGGATTGAGCCAGCGCGGTTGCAGCCGCAGCAGGCGGTTTTTGCCGTCGCCTGAGCAGACCACCTCCAGGAGGGACGCAGGCCCGGTGAGGCGCTGGAGGATTTCCGGGAAATGGGCGGCGGGAAGGACGCAGCGCCATTCCTCTTCCCAGAAGGGTTCGCCGGCAGAGGCGATGAGACGGTCCGCCACCTGGGAGGCAAGAGGGGAGGGCAGGTCCGCCAGGGCTGCGGCCACCTCCCGGTGGATGGCCCCGGCCTGCACTTTCAGAAAGCGGTCAGCCAGGCCGTAGCGTACGGCCGCGGCCCGCGCCTGATTGTGGACTAAAAGTCCTGCCTGCAAAAATTTTTGCACGTATTCCCAGGCGGTTTTGCGGTCCACTGAGAAATATTCCTGGAAGTCCCTCAACCGGAACCAGACGCCCCGGGTGCGGCATAAGAAGTCGTGCAGCTTGGGGCCGGTCAGTTTGCTCCGGGGCCGCCGGGGGAGGATATTTTGTAACCGGCCCAGGGCCCCGGCCAGGAGGTCGCGGGACACCGCCCGGGAGCCGGGAAACGCGTCGTGGGCGGCCTGAGTGGCGGCCGGAGGGGGAGCGGGGGTTTCATCGGGGTGCGGCAGCAGGGAGGTGAGCAGGGGAAAATAAAAGGAGAATGACCGCTCCAGGGTGTGAATCAGGGTGCGGAAGCGGTCCAGGGTGATGCGCCCGGCCAGGTGAAAGAGCAGCGCCTCTTGCACCCGGATTTTCAGGGCCCGGCTCTGGGCCTGGAGGTCCGGGGGCCAGGGGGAGGCTCCCAGGGCCGCGTCCAGCATTAACCCCGCGACCAGGGCCCGGTCCAGGCGCTCCTCTCCCGCGCCCAACCAGCGGTAGCCGCCCCCGGCTGCCGGACTGCAACTCCCCTCCATGTTGGCCCTGGCCTCTCTCCCCGGGAAGTAGGGCCGCGGGCCCGTCTCCCGGCGCTGAAGTTTTGGGAGCGCTGTTTTCCGGCTCCCGAAGTACAGCAGTGCAAAGACGCGGCCAATGATCCGATAGGGGAACTACTTATAATTGTTCAGGAAAATATAGATTGCCGAACCAGGGGCCTGGCCCAGTCTTGGGACATGTCCTGTAGCAGTCAGCAGTAAGCGGTGAGCAGATAGTAGAGATTCTGAGGTTCTGGCTAAAACTGTTTACTGCTTGAAAAGTATTGCCCCGCACAGGCTGGGAAGCCTGTGCTATCGATACTTTTCATGGTTATGGGTGTGCCGCAGACCCGCATAACTGCTCACAGCTCACAGCTCACAGCTCACAGCTTACTGCTTACTGCTTTCTGCTTGCCGCCCTCAGTCAAGGCGTTAATGATGGCCCGGCAAAACGCGGGCAGGTCCTCGGGTTGCCGGGAGGTGATGAGATTGCCGTCCACCGCCACCTCCCGGTCTACAAAATTGGCCCCCGCGTGTACCAGATCATCCTTGATGGCGAAAAAAG
>JACQYN010000156.1 GCA_016208235.1 Deltaproteobacteria bacterium | reverse complement strand
GTGAACTTCGGTGTCCAGGACCAGGGCGTTGATGTTCAGGGTCCGGAGTTGCCGGGCCAGTTTCTTGGTTTCGGCCATGGCCGGTCCCCCTCCCAGGCTGATGTTGGCCTTGCCGTCGGTGATCAGGACAAGGAGGAAGGCGTCTTTGGGGTGTTTCAGTTTTTCCCGGTTGATTACTTCAAAGGCCAGGTGCAGGGCGTGGGGCAGGGGGGTCTTGCCGCCGGTGGGCAGGTGTTCCAGGCATTTGCGAGCGGTCTCCACGCTGTTGGTGAAGGGCAGGGCCAGTTCCGCGTTCAGTCCCCGGAAGGTGATCAGCCCCACCCGCTCCCGTTTCTGGTAGGCGTCCAGGAGGAGCGACAAGATCGCGGCCTCGGTTTCGGCCATGCGCTGCTCCGCGCCCATGGAGCCGCTGGCGTCCACCACAAAGAGGGTATGGTGGCCGATGCGTTTCTCCCGGACCTTGTGGCGCACATCCGGGGGGGCCACGGCCAGGGCCAGGTTGCCTTTTTCCCGGAAGGTCTGATAAGGCGCGGCGGCCCGGAGGGTGGCGTCCAGGGCCAGGTCCGGCGGCCCCTTAGGAGAGGGGGTGGAGCGCACGTAGCGGCCGCTCTTATCCTCGGTGGGGGCCTGGGTGCGGCGGCCCATGGCCTTCTTGGGGGTGCGGTCCGGGGGCAGGTCCAGGGGTTTTACCGGAAAAGTGGCGGCTGGCGCGAAGACGACTTCCTTCATGCCGGGGTCCTGGCTCGAACGCTCAGCTGCGTCCTTTTGTGAGCCGGGGCCGGTGGGGGTATGCGTCCGGTGCCTGAGACTCTCCTGGTGTTGCTTGAGACTTTCTTCCAGCTTTTCCAGGTCCATCTGCCGGTCGCTCAGGGGCTTGCGCCGCAGGCGGTGGGGGAGCACCAGTTCCGCGGCTTCCCGCACTTCCTGGGGACCGGCTTCCTCCCGGCCGTAATAGGCCGCGAGCGCGAGGGCCACCTTGAGCATGTAGATATCGGCCCGGTGGCCGTCCACGCCCTGGTCCAAACAGATGCGGGAGATGAGCAGCAGCAGCCCCTCTTCGGAGCGCACCCGGGGCAGGCGCTCCCGGGCCGAGAGTATGGCCTGGCGCAGCCGTTCCTGCTCCGGTTGCCACTTTTGCGAAAACCCCTCCGGGTCCCCTTCGTATTCCAGCCAGCGCTGTACCACGGTGATGCGGTCCTCCAGGTCCTGAAGCCCGGTTACTTCCACGCAAAGGCCGAAGCGGTCCAGGAGTTGAGGCCGCAACTCCCCTTCCTCGGGGTTCATGGTGCCCACCAGGATGAAGCGGGCGGGATGCACAAAGGAGACGCCTTCCCGCTCCACCACGTTGATCCCCATGGCCGCGGCGTCTAGGAGCACGTCCACCAGGCGGTCGTCCAGGAGATTGACTTCGTCCACGTAAAGAATGCCCCGGTTGGCCGCAGCCAGGATACCCGGCTCAAAGTGCTTCTCTCCGCTTTTAATGGCCTTTTCCAGGTCGATGGTGCCCAGGAGCCGGTCTTCGGTGGTGCCCAGGGGGAGATCCACCACCGCCATGGGCCGCTCCCTAAAGGCAAGTTTTTGGCCCGCGGCCGCGCGGCCGCGGCAGGCGTCGCACAGGGCCTCACCGGCTTCCGGGTCGCAGTTGAAGGGGCAATCCGCGACCATGCGGATGGGGGGAAGCAGCGCGGCCAGCCCCCGGGCCGCGGTGGATTTGGCCGTGCCCTTTTCCCCCCTAATCAGCACGCCGCCGCTTAAGGGGTTGACCGCGTTCAAGATCAGGGCTCTTTTCAGGCGTTCCTGGTCCACCAGGGCTGCGAAGGGAAACACCGGGCGCTTATAAGTCATGCAGGTCTCCGCATCAATCCAAAAAGTTCAAAGTTCAAGGTTGAAGGTTAATGGAGGGGGCACACCTCACATGATGATAAAAAGCACATGTGATGATGGCGGGCGGGGAGGGCGCGCTACGGTTTTTCATGATCTAGAGGTGATTGGTAGGATCATTTACCACTGGCTTATCTTATTTCCTAGCCTTTCCAGGGCCGCCTGCCCGGGCCAGGGCCGGGACGAATTGCTCCGGGCGGGAGAGGACGGGTTTACCCCCGGCCGCGGCCAGGGCCTGGACCATACCCCGATAGACCCACAGGTGGATCGGGAAGAGGCTGTACCAGTAGAGTATACCACCAAGACCCCTGGGGAAAAACCTGGAAAACAATTGCACCTCGGTTTGCCCCCCCTCCAGGGGAGTGAGGCGAAACTCCATCATGGCCTCTCCCGGTAGCTTCATTTCCGCCAGGAGAAGCAGGCCTCGGGACGGTTCCACTGCCTGCACCCGCCAGAAATCCAAGTAGTCACCGACACGCAGCCGCGTGGGATGGTTCCGGCCCCGGCTCAGTCCCGGGCCACCCAGGAGCCGGTCCAGCCAGCCCCGGAGCCGCCAGAGGCAATCGCCGAAATACCAGCCGGTCTCGCCGCCTATGCGGCTGATGGGTTCCCACAGTTCATCCGGAGTGGCCCCAAGACGTATCCGGTACCCAAAGCTAAGAACGGTGCCGCCGGCATAGTCGGCGTCGTGGCAAAAGGTATATTCCGGGGGGAGAAGAGGCCCCAATTCCTGCCAGCAAGTTTCCATGGTTTGCTGCCGGAATCTGACCAGGGCCATTCTGATGCTCCGGCGGCAGTCCAGAAGCTTCTGGGGCAGGAGGTCGCGGATGCGGTTATCCAGGCAGATTACCGGATCGCCCAGGCCTGCCGCCAGGGGTCGCGCCAGGGAGGCGGGCACCGGAGTGATGAGGTGAATCCAGTAGGAGCTCAGGCGGGGGGAGAGAAAGGGGACGGGGATGATGAGGCGCTTAGGAAGATGGGCCTCCTCGGCGTAAATATCAAATAATTGGCGGTAGGTCACCACCTCCGGCCCGCCGATATCAAAGGTCTCCCCTTTCACCTGGGGGTGTTCCAGGCAGCCCACCAGGTAATTGAGGACGTTGCGGATGGCTATGGGTTGGACCGGAGTGTTGACAGACCGGGGAACAAACATCAGCGGCAGGCGGTCCACCAGGTAACGCATGATCTCGAAGGCCGCGCCCCCGGACCCTAAGATCATGGCGGCGCGCAAGAAAGTGGTGGGCACTGGCCCGGACTGGAGGATGCGGGCCACCTCCTGGCGGGAGCGCAGATGTTCGCTTAGATGAGGATCGGCCGCGTTCCCCAGGCCCCCCAGATAGATGATCTGCTCCAACCCGGCTTGAGCCGCGGCCTTGGCCATATTGGCCGCGGCCCGGCGGTCCTTCTCCAAGAAGTCCCCGGCCGCGGTCATGGAATGGACCAGGTAATAGGCGGCCCCGCAGCCCCGGGCGGCCTGGAGCAATGACTCATAGTCCAGCACATCGCCTGTGGCCAGCTCGATCCGGGGATGCCTGGCCCAAGGACGGCCCTGTAACTTGAGGGGGGATCGGGCCAGGGCCCGCACCCGATAGCCCTCCTCCAGGAGGCGGGGCACCAGGCGCCCGCCCACGTATCCGGTGGCGCCGGTTACCAATATAGGTTTTGTAAAGGCGAAGGCTGCTCCTTTCCAGGGAGGGTTTAGGCAATATTCACATTCAAATGTATCAAAATCAACAGGTTGCCCTTTGTCTTATTACCCGGAGCCGAAAAGGAATTCCATTCCCCTCCACCCCAACCCTCCCCAGGAGAAGGGGGTTAAGGGAAGAAATTGCTTTCATGCTCTGATTAGTAATTGTAAACCAAAAACCAGGAACCAAGAACCAAAAACTGAAAACTGCTTTTAAGCATGATACCGCAATTGCAATTCCAGGGGGTGGGGATGGAGATAATATTGCTCCTGAAGATAGGGCGGACCGTATTTCCGGACATAGTGGTTAATCAGGGTCAGGGGCCCCAGCAGGGGGAGGTCCTCCCGGCGGTAGGAGTCGATGATCTCCAGCAATTCCTGTTTTTCATCCGGAGATAAGACCTTTTTGAAGTACCCCAGGATATGCTGCAGGACTTTGGCCTGTTTCTTGTTGGTGGCCTGCAACTTCATGGCTTCCAGGAGCAGGGCCTGATACTGGGCGGCCAGTTCCTGGGCCGGGACTTCCTTGGCCCGGGCCACCAGGCGACCCAGAAGACGGTAATGCCCGGGGCTGTGGGCCAGGAGCAGCAGCTTGTGCCGGGTATGAAAGCCGATGAGATCGGCCAGGGTCCATTTTTTCGCCAGCATCTCCTGCCAGCGCCCCAATACAAAAACCCGGGCGATGAAGTTCTCTCGGATCTGGGGATTGTGGAGGCGGCCTTCGTCTTCCACGGGCACAAAAGGGAAACGGGCCATAAACCCGGCGGCAAAGAGACCAATGCCTCGCTTCGCCGGCACTCCATGGGCGTCATAGACCTTGACCCGGGCCATGCCGCTGCTGGGAGAGCCGCTTTTGAAAATGAAGCCGCGAAGATTTTCCTGGGCCAACTCCTCCAGGCGATTTTGAGTCCAATTAACCATCCGCTCGGTATAGTCCTGGCGGGTGTGCACGGTGAGCAGCCGGGGAGCCGCGGGGTCCCCCACCAGGCGCATGGGTTCCCGGGGGACACCCAGGCCGCACTCCTTTTCAGGGCAGACCGGCACCAAGTCCACATACTGTCCCAGAGTGTCGGTGAGAAACTGCTCCCATTTATGGCCGCCGTCATAGCGGACCTTTTCTCCCAGAAGGCAGGAGCTGATGCCGATCTTAATTTT
>JACQYN010000025.1 GCA_016208235.1 Deltaproteobacteria bacterium | reverse complement strand
CCAATATCTTCCCAGTCGGTCAGTAAGGTAACCCGAAACAAGCCTCAGGGCATAGCCGATAAACTCTCCCAAACCGGACACGATCCCTACTACAGTAGCGCTCGCATTGAGGATACCGAGAAAGGGTCCGGTGATGCTCCGGGCCCCTTCGTAAGTCATATCGCTGAAGAGGCTGACCACTCCCACCAGGATGATGAACTTCCAGGCCGCGGCCGCCGGAATGTCTTGAGATGCCATAACGATTATCCTGCTAAATGGGCCGGGCCGGAATTCAATCCTCCGGCATATGCAAGAGGTGGTCAAGAGAGCCGCTGGACACGAATTCCGGAGCCCTTCCCAGGTTTACCTCCCGGGGGTGGAACCAGATCTGGGCGATAACCGTGGGGATGACCGCGGAGGCGATGACTGCGGTTACCAGGATGGAATACTGGGCCTGGTTGATGTAGCCGTAGTTAAGTCCGAACAGGGCGGAGATGCTGCCGAAGGTTAGGCCGGTGGCCATCAGCAGCGTCGTGTAATTACTCTCCCGGACCGGTATTTTAAAGGCCCGGCACAAGGGCCAGATGCCGACGATCTTGGTGACCATCTTGACCACGAAGAGGATGACCAGCAGGGAAAACCCGGCAATCAAGGCGGGCAAAGAGACCAGGGTCCCCGCCTTGAGGAAGAAAAACGGGGTCAGCAGGGCAAAGACAATGGAGCGCATGCGCAGGACCATCACTTTGTTATGGGTGAACAACCCCGCCAGCACCATGCCGAAGAGATAGGCGGGAAGTACGGCTTCACTCCGGGCGGTCACCGCCAGGGCTCCTAAAATGCAGAGCACCAGGAAGATAAACTTGATCTCCGGCTCGCTCACCCGTCCCCCCCATTTGGCGAAGAACCAGCGGCTGAAGGCTGGCAGCCGCCACATGGCTACCACCGTGACTGCCGCAAAAACCAGCAGCCAATAGTCATATTGGGCAAAGATCAAACCCAGGGCCAGCACCGTGCCCAGGTCGGTGATAAAACACGCGGCCAGGATGAGTTTGCCCAATTCGGTTTCATTCAAGCCCGTCTCCACCATCACCGCATAGACCACGGCCATGGAGGT
This sequence comes from Deltaproteobacteria bacterium, assembly GCA_016208235.1. GTDB lineage: Bacteria > Desulfobacterota > Desulfobaccia > Desulfobaccales > 0-14-0-80-60-11 > SURF-52. The sequence goes on along the minus strand of JACQYN010000025.1, from coordinate 15,026 downwards.
GGTGGACAGGGCGATGCCCGCGATCTGCGCGGCCTGGAGATTCCAGCCGCTGACATAGTAAGCATAGGCCATGGCCCCCAGGAAAGGAAAAAGGAAGGAAACTAGGCCGATGGCCAGGGTGGGGGCGAGCTGGCGTCGGAAGGCCTCGGGTTCAATCTCCGCGCCGGCCAGGAAGGTGAGGACCACGGACGCAAAACCCGCCAGAAAATTGATCCAGGCATTGGGCTGAAAGATGGTGCTTCCTAAGTAAGCGTCGCAATTGCCCGCCACAAATCCCAGGAAAATCTCCACCAGGGCCACGGAAATGCCGACGCGGATGGAAATGAGGCTGGCCAGTAGGGCCAGAGCGATCCAGGCCGCCGCAGTGTACCAAACCTGCTCCACGATAAACCTCCTGAAACCCAGGGTGAGGGCAAAGAAAAAAGCTCCTGACCACACCGGGTGAGATCAGGAGCCATCAGCGTCAATGCGGTTTGGGTGGGTTACCTGCCACCCCGGCGGACCCCATCGCCAACATGAAGATTAATGCCATCGCTCAATGGATGCAAGAATTATTTCCCAAAATTATGTTGACTTTTATTCGGAAAGGACTATGTATATGCTATATAGGCGATGAAGTCCGCCAAAACCGCCCCGTTCTATCAGGGCGGGGCTGATGACTTCTGTCCACACCGGGCAGAAGTCATTTTTTTTTCTGCCCGACTCACTACGGAGAGGAGGGACGGCCATGAAAGATTTTGAGGAAATCATCCGGGAAAAGGGGCTGCCCCGAGTGGGGCAGACCGTCCGTAGCAAGGACTACGGCACCCTTTGGCGCGTCATGGAGAAAAGAGAGATATGGCAAACCATTTCAGACGACCCTGAAACCAAGGAACCCCGCATGATTCCTGCCATATACTTAGCTTACTGGCGAATCCAGGAGGGAGGGCCGCCCGGCGCAGGGAAGATGATGGGATTTACCTATACCCTCTATGATAATACCTTTGGGATTCATTGGGAAATCGTGCCCTAATATCCAAATGGCTTAAAGGGAATCAAGGTGCTGGAGTTGGAGAGTTGCTGATGACCGTCGTAAACTTCGAAAAAAGAAAGGGCCAACCCCTTATCAGGGGACTAGGAAGGGGATCTGACCATGGGAAAGGTTATCGAGCTCCGCCTGACCAAGAAGGCCATTTACCGGGCCGCGGCACAGGAAATGAACCAGATGTATCGGCTCTCGGCAGGTGGCATTGACCCTATCATCGATGACGCCTCCAGGTGGGCCTTTGAAAGAGGCGAAATAGACGAAGTGATGTGGAAGGATTGGGGGTCTTACTGCGTAATGATGCTAAACAGGATAGGAATGGGGTAAGAAGCGATCAATATTTCAGATCAACCGAAAGGAGCCGTATCATGCCGGGAAATGTGAATTAAATCTCAAACTATTAGGGAGGGACAGTATTATGGCGAAGTATGACCCCACCAAACAGGAAGACTGGCAGATTTCTGAAATCGCGGAAGAGGACCTTAATTTTAACGCGCAGTGTGACAAGATCGGCATATTGCCCGAAGAGCGCATACCTCACGGCCGCAAAATCGGCCGGGTGGAATACATGAAGATTAAGGAGCGCCTGAAGGACAAGCCGGATGGTTACTACATCGATGTCACCGCCATCACCCCCACCCCGCTGGGGGAAGGCAAGACCACCTGCACCATGGGCCTCATCGAGGGCCTGGGGAAACGGGGGGTAAATGTAGGCGGCGCCATTCGGCAGCCCTCAGGCGGCCCCACCATGAACATCAAGGGCTCCGCCGCGGGCGGCGGCATCTCCCAGCTCATCCCCTTAACCGAGTTTTCCCTGGGCCTCACCGGGGACATCAACAATGTGATGATCGCCCACAACCTGGCCATGGTGGCGGTGACCTCCCGGTTGCAGCACGAGTTCAATTACGACGACGAGCAACTGGCCAGGATCCCCCTCAAGCGCCTGAACATCGATCCCAAGAACGTGGCCATGGGCTGGGTCTTTGACCTGTGCGCCCAGGCGTTGCGGAACATCACCATCGGCCGGGGCACCAAGATGGACGGCTTCGAGATGGATTCCAGCTTCGCTATCGCCGTAGCCTCGGAAGTGATGGCCTGCCTCTCCATGTTCAGCGACCTGGCGGATTTGCGCAAACGCCTGGGGGAGATCACCGTGGCCTATGACAAGAAGGGCAACCCCGTCACCACCGAAGACCTGGAGTGCGCCGGGGCCATGACCGCCTGGATGCTGCCCTCCATCAACCCCACCCTGTGCGCCACCGTGGAATATCAGCCCGTCTTCGTGCACGCCGGGCCCTTCGGCAACATTGCGGTGGCCCAGTCCGCCATCGTCGCCGACCAGATCGGCTTGAAGCTCTTCGACTACCATGTCACCGAGTCCGGCTTCGGCTGCGACCTGGGCTTTGAGAAGTTCTGGAATATCAAATGCCGCGCCAGCGGTCTGGTTCCCAATGTGGCGGTGATCACCACCACGGTGCGGGGCCTGAAACATCACGGGGTCAACGCCGGGGCCCTGCCCTGCCCGCCGGGGAAACCCCTCCCCAAGGAGTACTTCACCCCCACCCCCCAGACGCTGGCCTGGCTGGAAGATGGCATAAAGAATATGATCCATAACATCAATATCGTCAAGAAGGCCGGGATCAAGCCGGTAATCTGCATCAACCGCTTCCACACCGACACCGATGAAGAGGTCAAGATGATCAAACGTGCTGCGGAGGCAGAGGGGGTCCGGGCCCCCGTCTCCGAGCACTGGCAGTACGGCGGCGACGGGGCCCTGGAGTATGCCGACGCGGTGATGGACGCCTGCAAAGAGAAGCCCAAGTTCAAGTTCCTTTATCCCAATGAGTTGCCGCTGCGCCAGCGGATCGATACCATCGCCCGGGATGTTTATGGCGCCAACGGGGTAGTTTATACCCCCGAGGCCGAGGCCAAAGCGAAGCGTTTCGAAGCCGACCCCAAGTACAATGATTATCACACCATGATGGTGAAGACGCACCTCTCCCTGACCCACGATCCCAAGGTAAAGGGCGTCCCCAAGGGCTGGATGCTGGCGGTGAGGGACTTCCTGCTGTACAGCGGCGCCAAGTACATCTGCCCGTGCACCGGCACTATCAGCCTGATGCCCGGCACCAGCTCCAACCCGGCCTTCCGGAAGGTGGACGTGAATGTCAAGACCGGCAAGCCCACCGGGGTGTTCTAAATGAGGTTCTCTCACTCCAGGCGCCAAGAGCCTGGAGGTCCTTAGCCCATCCCACCCGGCTCCCGGGCGGCCCAGGAGCCGGGTGGGGCTCTTATCCTTGAATAGCCAGATTGTCCAGGAATTATCCTCCGAACATAATATCTTCCGGGTTGACATATAATTAATTTTCTTTTTAAATATTAATAAATAGGCGATGAAGTCCGCCATAACCGTCCCGTCTTACCTAGTCGGGGCTGATGACTTCTGTCCATCAACGGGCAGAAGTTTTTTTTTGCCCGCGAAGAGGAGTAGCCATGGGGGTATACCGGGAACTCCAGGAGGCGCTGGAGAATCAGCTCAGCCATTTGGCCGCGTTGCCGGAAATGAAAGGCGCGCATATCTCCGGGCTTCTGGAGAAGTTGCAGCAAAACCGCTTCCATCTGGTGGTCCTGGGGGCTTTCAAACGGGGAAAAAGCACCCTGATCAACGCCTTGTTGGGGGAAGCAGTGCTGCCCACCGCGGTGGTCCCCTTGACGTCGGTGGTCACCATCCTGGGTTACGGGGAGAAGCTGGATATTGAGGTGCATTTCCAGAATGGCCAGCGCCGCCGGATCACCCAGCCGGAATTGGTGGAGTATATTACTGAAAAGGGCAATCCCCGAAACCGGAAAGGGGTGCGGGAGGTGGAAATCGCTTTTCCGTCCGAGTACCTCCGGGACGGGGTGCGCATCATCGACACCCCGGGCGTGGGTTCGGTTTATAGCCATAATACGGAGGTGGCTTACAATTACCTGCCTCAAGTGGACGCGGCCGTCTTCGTCGTCACCGTGGACCCGCCTTTATCCGCGGCGGAGCAGGAATTTTTAAAAGACATCCGGGAGTATGTTCACAAACTCTTCTTTGTTTTAAACAAGATCGATTACGTGGAGGAACCGGAGCGCCAGGAAGCCCTGGAATTTACTTCCCAGGTCTTGCAAGCCAACTTGGCGACGGAGCGGGTGATGATCTTCCCCATGTCCGCCAAGCTTGCCTTGGAGGGCAAGCATAACGGCAAAGGGGACCTGTTAAAAGCTAGTTTGCTGCCCCAATTTGAGGAGCACCTGCGCCAGTTTCTTTATCAGGACAAGGGGCGGGTTCTCTTGACTTCCTGTCTATCCGGAGCTTTAAAGGCCCTCACTGACTCCACCCTGGCCCTCAAAGTGGAGCGCCAAGCCAGCGCCCTGCCGCTTAAAGAGTTGGAAGAAAAAATCTCCCGTTTTGACATGGAGCTGCAGGGGCTAGAGAAAGAACGGGAGATGTCCCTCTTGTTGCTGGAGGGGCGGATCAAAGGGCTATTAACCGCGCTGGACGCCGACCTGGACGGCTTTAAGCGGGAGACTACCGCCAGGCTGCGCCGGGAGGTGGAAGACGCGTTTCACCAGAAAAGCCGCAGCGCCCTGGACCTCAGGAAAGAGATGGAAGCGTTCTTGTTCGCGGCGCTCCGGGACGTTTTCACGGTCTGGCGGCGTCAGGAAATAGAAAAGTTGTCCCAGAAATTGGCTGACACCCACCAGGATTTCGCCAACCGCATCAACACTATCCTGGAACGCCTGACCCAATTGACCGCCCGCATCTTTGATTTTTCCTTGCGGGGCTTCGAGGCCGAAACCACATTTATTGAAAAGAGCCAATTCTGGTTCAAATTTAAGGAAGAGCCGGTGGGGTTGGAGATTCTCCAAATGACCGTCACCTCTCTTCTGCCCCGGGCCCTGACCAAGGGTTTGGTACTGAAGAAGCTATTGGAAAATGTCACGGAACTGGTGGACAAACATTGCGGCCGGCTGCGCTATGATTTTCACTTGCGCCTGGGGGAGATCGCCCGGGAGTTCCGGCAAACCTGGGTTGCCAAAATGGACGATACGACCCAAAGCATCCGCCAGGCCCTGGAGCGGGCCCGGACCCAGAAGCAAGCCAGCGCCATGACCACGGCCGCACGAACCGGGGAGTTGGATCAGCGGTTGGCCGCTATCCTGCAAGCCGAAGCGGAACTGCTGGCTCTAAAGGCAAGGATCGCCGTGTCTGGGGATTGATCCTCAGGGGGCCGGGTTCGTCCGTATAACGAAAACGAAAGGGGGTGGTGGCTGGGAGCACCTTGACACTTGGCTAAACGCGTCTTATCTGTTGACTATGAAATTGCCCAATCTCACCTGAGGAGGCGGCCATGAAAGATTATGAGGAAATCATCAAGAAGAAAGGCTTGCCCCAAGTCGGGCAGACGGTGCGCAGCAAGAAATATGGCACCATGTGGCGCGTCATGGAAAAGCGGGAGGTTTGGCAGAACATTGATCCCGACCCCAAAACCGGCGAACCCCGCATGGTCCCGGCCATTTACCTCGCCTACTGGCGAATCAAGGAAGGGACGCCTCCGGGCGTGGGCAAGATGATGGGGTATCTCTATACCCTCTATGACAACACCTTTGAGATGAATTGGAAGATCGTCTCCTAAAACCACCCTTTGCTTCCTTGGTTTGTCGAACCCAGGGGCCGCGGCTCGCGGCCCTTTTGTCGTTTCTTAAACGGCTAATAATAATCCCTCGCGCTTGAAAATAATCCCTTAGAATCCAGCACTAACCCCACATTTTCTTTCTTGACAGATAAAATTATGTCCTGCCTAGTTGGAACTGGCGAAGCAGCCGGTGGGGATAAATTTTATCCCTTTGAACTTTGGGGGGGCTTGCATGAGTATTCGCACGCAACTTCTTCTTTCGTATCTGGGCTTGATCTTAGTTCTGTCCCTGGGTATGTGGGCCGTGGACGACCGGATCCTCAATAAAATGACTGAAAAAAACTTGATCTTTGCCGAAGAGGGCGTGGTGGAGATCACCACCGCCAATTACCAGCTCGCTAAAGAGATTCTCACTACTTACGGGCAATATATCGTCGAGGATAAGGCTGCGGACGCAGCCACCGAATTGTCCTATCTGTTGCGAGGGAAAAAATCTTATAACTATAAGGAGCTTCGCCGCAATAACCGCCTGAGAAAAGTCGCCGTCCAGGAAATTCGCACTCCTGAAGGCGTAGCCGGTTACACCATTTTATTTGACAAAAACAGGATAAACGTCTTCCACCCCGACAAAAAAGTGGAAGGCATCAACTACGTGCTCTGGCGGGACCGATACCCCGAAATGTGGCAAATATTGAATCGGGCCATCAAGGAGAAGAAGGTTACCGGTTATTTGACCTTCTTTGACAAAGGAAATCGGGAACGGCAGCGGTACACCGCCACCGCGCAGGTGCCGGGCACCCCCTTTATTGTGGCCGCGGTGGTGAATATTGACGAATTCTTTCTGCCCACCCAAGAGAAGATCAAGAAAGCGTCCCAGGAAATCATTGCTAAGGCCAAGCAGTCCATAGTCGAGCATTCCCAGAAGATGGACCGGACGGCAAAGATCGCGGGGCTGGTCGCCGGGACCTTCTTTGCCCTGCTTGCCGGGTTGTTCGGGTTTTATTTTGCCGGGTCCATTTCCCGGCCCCTTAGACACCTGCAAAAAGGGGTGAAGGAGGTGGGGGAAGGGAACTTTACGGTGGCCGTGCCCGAGAAAGGCGTTAGGGAAGTGGTGCACCTGGCCCATTCCTTCAACGAGTTGGGGCAGCAGCTCATGGATTATATCGCTAAGCGGGATTTTATCCGGGACACCTTCGGCCGCTACGTCACCCAGGAAGTGGTGAAAAGGCTTCTGGAATCCAAAGAGGCCCTGGAACTGGGGGGCGAAACCCGGGAAGTAAGCATCCTGATTTCCGATTTGCGAGGCTTCACCGCGTTGACCGCAGACATGGAGCCGGAAGACGTGGTTACCTTTCTCAATCATTACCTGGGGAAGATGATCGAAATTCTCACGGATTCCCGCGCGGTTATCGACGAGATCATCGGTGATGGGATCCTGGCCTTTTTTGGCGCGCCCGAACCCATGGAGGATCATCCGGTCCGGGCCGTGGCCTGCGCCCTGGCCATGCAGGCGGCCATGGACGAAGTCAACGCCCTCAACCGCGCCGAAGGCCTCCCCCAACTGGAGATGGGCATCGCCGTGAATACCGGGGAAGTGGTGGTGGGCAACATCGGTTCCGAGAGACGGACCAAATACAGCGTGGTGGGGGCCCATGTGAACTTCGCGTCCCGCATCGAAGCCTATGCGGTGGGCGGGCAGGTGCTCATCGGCCCCGCCACGTTTCAGCGGGTGCGGAACCTCATCGAGGTGGGGGCAACCATGGAGGTGAAGTTGAAGGGGGTTCCGGGCCAGACCACCCTTTACGAGGTAACGGGCATCGGGGAGCCTTACAATATTTATCTCCCGGAACGTTATGAAACTCTGACGCCGCTGGCCGAGAAGATCCCCGTCCATCTGCACCGCATCAGTGAAAAAATCGTCATCAGTGAAACCGTGGCCTGGATCACCCAACTTTCTGAAACCACGGCGCTGGTAACCTTTGAGGGGGAATTGGGGGAATGGGAAGACGTCCGCCTGCTCCTATTGGACGCGCAAGGTCAAGAAATCCCGGAGAGACTCTACGGCAAAGTCACCGCGGTCAAACCCGGCGACGAAAAACACACGGAAGCTCAAATCCGCTTTACTTCCGTCTCTCCGGAGATCTACCTCATTTTTCGCCGGGCCCTCGGCCTGAGTTAATTCCGAGGGAGTCCCTGGCTGGAAGCCTGGGCCATGGGGCCCCGCCCTCCCTCAGGGGCCATAAGCGTTAACTTAAACATGTTTGTCATTCTGAACGGAGCGAAGCGGAGAATTTCAAAATACGAGATTCTTCACTCCGCTTCGCTCCGTTCAGAATGACAGAATAACAAACCATTATAGAAAAATTATTTGTAAAAACTCTTTATGTTAGCGCCTATGCCCTCAGAGTCCCCCCATCTCCTTACATGATTTTCCTGAAAATGACGATGACGATAAAGATAGAAAAAATTATCTGCGAATAAAGTCTATGCGCCGCATCCTCTCAATCATCCTCATGGGTTTACTGTTGGCGGCTCCGTTCTCCGTGGCCCAGGCCGCGGACGGGAACACGGTCTCCTTCATTCCCCAATGGGCGCCCCAATCGCAATTTGCCGGTTATTACGTGGCCTATGAAAAAGGTTTCTACCGGAATCGCGGCCTGAAGGTAAATATCCTCAAGGGTGGGCCGGACTTCCCGCCTTCGGAATTATTGCATTCCGGCCGGGCCGATTTCGGCACCATGTTCCTGACCACCGCCATCGTCAAACGGGCCAAGGGTTATCAATTCGTCAATATCGGCCAGATCGTCCAGCGCTCGGCCCTGATGCTGGTGGCCAAGAAGTCCAGCGGCATTAAGAATCCGGCGGACATCAACGGCAAGAAAGTGGCCCTGTGGGGGGAGGAGTTTCAAATTCAGCCCCGGGCTTTTTTCCAGCAACACCATCTGAACGTAAGAATCCTCCACCAAGGAACCACCATGAACCTGTTTTTGCGGGGCGGAGTGGAGGTGGCTTCGGCCATGTGGTACAACGAGTACTATCGGATCATCCAGGCCGGGATCGATCCCGAGGAGTTGACCACCTTTTTGCTTTCCGACTACGGCCTGAAATTTCCCGAAGACGGCATTTATTGCCTGGAGTCCACTTATAAAAAAGATCCGGGCAAGTGCGTCAATTTTGTCCAGGCCTCCCTGGAAGGCTGGAAGTATGCCTTTGCTCATCCGGACGAGGCCCTGGATATCGTCATGAAGTACGTCAATGCCGCCCATTTGCCCACCAACCGGGTGCAGCAGAAATGGATGCTGGAACGCATGCAGGATATCATCCAACCTCCCGGAACCGCCGTCCCTATGGGGTGTCTGCAGGAAGAGACGTATAACCAAGTGGCCCGGGAGCTCAAAAACTATGGCTTAATCGAAAACATCCCGGATTTTCGCCAGTTTTATCGTGATTGTGAGTCCGCGCATGAAAAATAGCGGCCTGGCCACCCGGCTCATCATCTTTATTCTTTCCAGCACGGCCCTCATTTTTGTGGCGGCTTTGACTTATAATTACTCGGCTTCCAAGGCCACCATCATGGCCGATGCGGTGGAAGACGCCAAGAACCTGGCCCTGGCCACCGGTAATAAAATTGAGATCAACCTTAACGGGGTGGAAAAGATCCCCCGGATCCTGGCCGGCATCATGGAAGAGCAGCCCGCACACCGGGAAGACTTGTTGCGCCTGATTAACCGGGCCCTGGTTAATAATCCCGAAATCTACGGCATTGCCGTTGCCTTCGAACCCTTTGCCTTTGACCCCAAGCAATATTATTTCGCGCCTTATGCCTCCCGGGATCAGGGGCAGACAAAGGTCAGCTTTTTGGGAAGCGACACCTACCGGTACTTCTTCTTGGATTGGTACCAAATCCCCAAAGAACTCCAGCGCCCTCTTTGGAGTGAACCCTATTATGACGAAGGGGGCGGCAACATCATCATGTCCACTTATTCCATGCCTTTTTACCGGGAAAGAGGGGGGAACAGAGAGATACTAGGGATAGCTTGCGCGGATATTTCCTTGATGGGATTAGAAAAGCTGGTGGCTGCGGCAAAAATTTACCAGACCGGCTACGCCTTTCTCATCTCCCAAAACGGGCGTTTCCTGACGCATCCCGAAAAAACCCTGATTATGAGGCAGAGTATGTTCAGCCTGGCCGTGTCCCGGAATGATCCGGACCTGCGCCGGCTCGGCCGGGATATGATCCGGGGCGGCCAGGGATTTGTGCCGGTGAACGACTTTACCTCCGGGAAAAAGTCCTGGATGTACTATACCCCTCTGGGCTCCACCGGCTGGACTCTGGGGGTCATCTTCCCGGAAGAGGAATTGTTCGCCAACGTACAGCGCTTGAGCCAAAGGCTGATGCTCATCGGCCTCATCGGCTTGGCGTTCTTGGGTCTGGTTATTACCCTCATGTCCCGGTCCATCACCAAGCCTTTGAGAACCCTGGCCCAGACCACCGCGGCGCTGGGCCACGGGGATTTTTCCGTGACCGTGCCGGAAACCGGCGCCAAAGAAATCCACCAGTTGGCCCACTCCTTTAACGAATTGGGGCAGCAGCTCACGGAATACATGGAGAAGCGGGATTTCATCCGGGACACCTTCGGCCGCTACGTCACCCAGGAAGTGGTGAAACGGTTACTGGAATCTGAAGAGGCCCTGGCCTTGGGGGGCGAAACCCGGGAGGTGACGCTGCTCTTCTCCGACCTCCGGGGCTTCACCGCCTTAACCGCGGAGATGGACCCGGAACAGGTCATCACCTTCCTCAACCGCTACCTGGAGAAAATGATCGAGATCCTTTTGGATTACCGGGCGGTGATCGATGAAATCATGGGGGATGGCATCCTCGCCTTTTTCGGCGCGCCCGAGCCCATGGAAGACCATCCCGCCCGGGCCGTGGCCTGCGCCCTGGCCATGCAGGGGGCCATGGAGGAGATCAACGCCGCCAACGCCGCGGATGGACTCCCCCACCTGGAGATGGGCATCGCGGTGAACACCGGCACGGTGGTGGTGGGCAACATCGGCTCCGAAAGGCGCACCAAATACAGCGTGGTGGGAGCGGACGTGAACTTCGCATCCCGCATCGAATCCTATGCCCTGGGCGGCCAGGTGCTCATCGGCCCCTCCACTTACCAGCGGGTGCAAGAGTTGATCGAGGTGGGCGAGACCATCCACGCGGAGATGAAAGGCATCCCGGAGCCGGCCACCCTTTATGAAGTGCGGGCCATCCGCGGCCCTTACAACCTGCGCCTGAAAGAGCGGCAGGAAACCTTGAGGCCCCTGGCCGCCAGCCTGCCGGTCCACGTCTATCGCATCAAGAACAAAATCCTCACCGGCGCCACCGCCGCGGCCGGGATCAACCAGTTGTGCGACACCGCGGCCGTCATTCACTTCGCTGGGGAGTTGGCAGCCTGGGAAGATGTGCGCCTTCATTTCCTGGACGCGGAGAAAAACGAAAGGCCCGGAAAGATCTACGGCAAGGTGACCGCCGTGGAGCCCGGGGAAGGCGGCCTCCGGGTAGCCCACATCCGCTTCACCTCGGTGTCTTCGGAGTGCCGGGAGATTATTAGAGAAGCTTTGGGGGGAGAGTAGTAATGTGAGGGAAGGAGCCGTAATACCAAGTCGCAATCAAACGACAATTTTCTTGTAGGGGCGGACCCATGTGTCCGCCCTAATGCGGGCGCACACGCGGGTGCGCCCCTACAATTCCGTGCCTTTTGATTGCAACTTGGTATAAGACGGGCCTCCGAACCCCCTATACTGAGTTACAGTCAAAAAGGTATTAACGCGTAGGGGCGAACCTTGTGTTCGCCCAGCATCCGAGGCGAACACAAGGTTCGCCCCTACAGCCCTCTCCCCCACCTCCCCTATTCCATATAATCTTGCAAGGCTTTTTTCAGAAATTGCCGTGCCGCCATCCACCGCCTGGGGGCTGAGGCCCATTTCTGCGGCGATTTCCTGGTAAGAGAGGTCCCCGAAGCGTTTCAGGATCAGGGCCCGGCGCTGGGTTTCCGGGAGCAGGGCCAGCAAATCCTCCAGCCGCCGGGCCAGGTCCTGCTGCTCCAGGGCCTCCAGGGGGCTGGCCCCCGCGTCCGGCACGGCCACGGCCTCTTCCGGGTCCAGGGGCTCCTGGAAATGCCGCTGGCGCAGGCGGTTTAAACAGTGGTTGGCGGTGATGCGGTTGAGCCAGGCGCCCACCGTGGCCTTGGGCTCAAAACGGGAGGCGTGCTCATAGACTTTGATAAAGACCTCCTGGAGGGCGTCTTCCGCGTCCAGGGGGTCTTTGAGCAACCTGTAGGCCAAATTATAGAGGCGGGTCTGGTGGCGGCGGATGAGTTCCGCCAGGGCCGGGGTCTCTCCCCGGGCCACCCGGCGGAGCAAAGCATAATCCAGGTCGGTGGGTTCGGCGTTCAAAACAGGGTGATGAGGATGAGGTCATCCCTTTTGCAGCCCCGGAGGTTTTCCATGTGCCGCAAGGTGGCAAACTCCCGGCGCAGGTCCTCTTCCTCCAGGCCCAGGTGGGCGCAGGCGTCGGCGATGGAGACTTCACCCCGTTCCTTAACCAGGTCGTAAAACTGTTGCTGCAACGGGGTCAAGATGAGCCCCCCGGGGAGATCCTTGAGGCTCTTGGCCGTGTGCACCGCCCAGGGGTCGCAGGTCTTGGTGATGCTCTGGGCGTCCAGGTAGCAGTCCTCGCAGAGCTCCTGGCCCGCGTATTCCCGGGCTTCTCCGGGGTTAAGCGCGGCGTTGCACTTGGTGCAGGTTTGTTCAGACATGACGCTTATTCTCCGATGTGCTGACAAGTTCCAAGTTCCAGATTCCAAGTTTTTTACTGGGATGAGCCGCGGTATAAAAAGTTTAGAATTCTGCCCCGGCAATGATTTGTTCCTATTCCATAGAGTGCAGCCCAGGAAAAAACGTTGGGCGGTTCACGAACCGCCCCCCTCACCTCTTTCTTCCCCCTGGGGAAGAAGGTAGTTCTGATACCAAGTCGCAATCAAACGACAATTTTCTTGTAGGGGCGGACCCATGTGTCCGCCCTAATGCGGGCGCACACGCGGGTGCGCCCCTACAATTCCGTGCCTTTTGATTGCAACTTGGTATGAAAACCTCGGGCTCCGGTCCCAGCCTTGAGATTTATGGTGCGCAGAACGCACTCTGCATAACTTGGAACTTTGAACCTGGAACTTGGAACTTTAATCAACGCCTATAATTCGTACTCCCCTTCCATATCCAGGATGAATTCCCCGGGCTTGTCGGAAGGTGCGACGGTAAAAGTGCCGGCGCCTTTGAGCCCTGTCAATTTGCCGATGCCTTTGTCCACCTCCCACTTCCCCTTGGTCATGTCGCCCATCTTGTCCCCCGTAAAGCGGGAGTACACGGAGCCGTTCTCATAGACGGTGCAGGCATAGCCGTGCATGCGCCCGTCACCTTTGACGCGGTCATGGAAGCCCACGCTGCGGCGGTAGACAAATTCTCCGGCCACTCCGGGAGTGTATTCCACAGGGTAGCCTTCCAGTTCGGTGAGCATCAGGGCATGGTCCGGGACATCGCCCACGGAAAGCACTTCGCGGCGGGTGACAAAGATTTTGAACTTGGCTTTGCGATGCATGGCAACTCCCTCCTGAAAGTAGTTAGGACGGGGCAAGGAGCCGAAGACCGGTGCTGACGGACCCCCGCCCCGGTTCCCCCTAACCTCCGGCGATGCGCCCAGAACAGGCCCTTGCCGGAGGAGGACTGTTGGCTAACGGCCCTTGCCTCCGCCCAATACGCGTAAGTTAAATATCAAGTTCATTTAATTCAAGGACATTGCTCTGAATAAATTCCCGGCGAGGTTCCACCTTGTCCCCCATGAGGATGGTAAAAATTTCATCCGCGGCCACTGCGTCCTCGATGTTCACCTTGAGTAAGGTGCGGGTCTCCGGGTCCATGGCGGTTTCCCAGAGCTGCTCCGGGTTCATTTCCCCCAGGCCTTTAAAACGCTGGATGGACACGCCTTTTTGGCCTTCTTCGAGGATAAAGGCGGCCAATCCCTCCAGGGTGGGGAATTCCCAGACCTTGTCTTTTTCTTCCAGGCGCAGCGGCGGGGACTTGAAATCCCCCAGGGATTGGTCCAGTTTCACCAGGGCCTGAAAGTCGCTGCCCCCCAAAAATTCCCAATCCAGGCGCATCTCCGGGGCCTCCCGCTTACGGAAAGAAATGATGGCCGCCTGGGCGTGGTGTTCTTCGTCCTCTTCCAGGCGGGCAGTCCAGCGGCCGCCGGCCTCCAGGGCCTGAAGCAGGGCCTCCAGCCGCTCTTCCTGGCGCAGGCTCTCTTTGGAGGTTATCCCCAGGTCCAGGAAGAGGCGCAGGACCTCCCGGGACAGCCCCCGTTTTTCAAAGCGGTTGAGATATTCCTGATAGGCGAAGACCTTTTCCAGGGCCTGGGACAGGGCCGGACCCTGGAGGGTGTGCTCCGGGCCCAGGCGCAGCCGCTTTTTGTCCATGCCCCGCTGGATCAAATAGGTCTTAAACTCCCCATCGTCCTTGAGATAGATCTTTTCGCTGCCTCGGGTAACCCGGTAGAGCGGCGGCTGGGCGATGTACAGGTAGCCGCCTTCCACCAGGGGCCCCATCTGCCGGTAGAAAAAGGTGAGTAGCAGGGTGCGGATATGGGCCCCGTCCACGTCCGCGTCCGTCATGATGATCACCTTGTGATAGCGCAGCGATTCCATGTTGAGCTGTTCCTGGGAGAGGTCGGAGCCCAGGGAGGAAATCAGGGTGCGGATCTCCGGGTTTTCCAGCATCTTTTCAAAGCGGGCCTTTTCCACGTTCAGGATCTTGCCCTTCAGCGGCAAAATGGCCTGGAAGCGCCGGTCCCGGGCCTGCTTGGCGGAGCCGCCGGCGGAGTCTCCCTCCACCAGGTAGATTTCCCGCCGTCCCGGGTCCCGTTCCTGGCAATCCGCCAGTTTACCCGGCAGAGTCATGTCCCCCAGGGCCCCCTTCTTGCGCACCAGGTCCCGGGCCCGCCGGGCCGCTTCCCGGGCCCGGGCCGCGTCCAGGAGCTTGGCCAGGATGCGCCGGGCCACCCCGGGATTTTCCCCCAGGAAGGTCAGGAGATGCTCATAGAGGAGGTTTTCCACCAGGCCCTTGACGTCGCTGTTCCCCAGCTTGGTCTTGGTCTGCCCCTCGAATTGGGGCTGGGACAGCTTCACGCTGACCACCGCGATCAACCCCTCCCGGACGTCTTCTCCCTGGAGGTGGGAGTTTTTCAGGGCCTTGGGCAGCTCGGCGGTGGTCATGTACTGGTTGATGGCTCGGGTGAG
>JACQYN010000024.1 GCA_016208235.1 Deltaproteobacteria bacterium | reverse complement strand
GGCCACCCCGGACTGGGCGGCCACCTGAACGCCGTCTCCCACTTCAATATGGCCCACCAAGCCCACCTGCCCCCCCAAAGCCACCCCTTTTCCGATTTTGGTGGAGCCGGCCACCCCCACCTGGGCCACGAGGAAGGATTGTTCCCCCACCGTAACATTGTGGGCCAGGTGAACCAGGTTGTCCATCTTCACTCCCCGACCCACCCGGGTCTCCCCCAAGGCCCCCCTGTCTATGGCGCAATTGGCTCCGATTTCCACGTCATCCTCGATAACCACGGTGCCCAATTGGGGAATCTTCCGGTGGCCCTCTTTCCCGGGCACAAAGCCGAAACCGTCGGCGCCGATCACCGTGCCGCTGTGGATGATGACCCGCTGTCCCAGGGTGCAGCGCTCCAGGATAGTGACGTTGGGGTAAAGGAGGGTGTCCGCGCCGATCTGCACCTGGTCCTCCAGGACGCAGCCGGGCATGATGGTCACCCGGTCCCCCAGCCGCACGCCGTTGCCGATGTAAACCAGGGGGGCGATGGAGACATCCTGGCCCATCTCCACCTCGCGGCCCAGAAAGGCCTGGAGGCTGACGCCGGGCCAGCGGCTCCGGGGCGGAGCGAACATGGCGGCCACCTGGGCATAGGCCAGGTAGGGATGATCTACAATGATCAAAGGCCGCGGCAGGTTGGCCTGATCCGGGCCCACGATGAAGGCCGCCGCCTGGCTCTGGGCCGCCAGACGGGCAAAACGCTTCTGGGTGATGAAAGTGATGTCCTTTGGAGTGGCGCGATCAATGGCCGCAATGCCCTGAATTACCAGGTCGGCTGGTCCTTGAAGTCTTCCTCCCAGAAGGGCCGCCAATTCACCGAGGGTTCGTTCCACGGCGGAAGCTATCGTCCGAAGCGGCTGCGCACTTTTTCGGTGATGTCCAGGGCAGGAGCCATGTACAATAAGCCAGAACGGCGCCTGTCAATAACCATGTCCAGCTTGTTTTCCTTGGCCACGTCATTCACCGCCTGTTCCAGTTTTTTCAGCAGGGGCTCCATTTCTCTCTGCTCCAAAATAGACATTTGTTTGTCCGCGTCCGCCACCTTGCGCTGAAATTCACTGGCCCGTTTGCCGAGTTCTTCCTGGCGCTGTTTTTTGGCCTCTTCCTTCATGATCGCGGACTGCTTCCGGAAGTCCTCCATCGCTTTCCCGATTTCTTGTTCCTGTCTTTGCAGAGATTTGCCCAATTCTTCGCCTTTGCGCTTGATGGTGTCCTGAACTTTTTTCCCTTCTGAGGATTTACTCAGAATATCGTTGCTGTCCACTACGCCTATCTTGATATCCGCGGCTGCCAACCACAACGGGCTGAGAACCAAACTCAAGGTTAGCAACAAACCAACGCCTAGTTTAGCCATTTACTTATGACCTCCTGAGATTTTTGCACAAAATAATCCCCTCCAGCAGGTGAAGGAAAGGAAACCCGCCCGCGTCCCCGCCTCAGAACTGGCTGCCAACGGTGAATTCCCAGGCGCTGTGTTTCTCCCAGGGTTTGGGGGCGATATTGTAGCCCCATTCCACCCGCAAAGGGCCCATGGGTGAGAACCATCTAAAACCCGCACCAACCGAGGTGCGCATGGAGCTGAAAAAGTTTTGGTTGGTGGCGTAAACGTTACCCGCGTCGAAAAAGACGGTGCCTGTCACTCCCAGCTTCTTAATCAGGGGAAAGCGGTATTCGATATTGAGCTGGACGAATTTATCGCCGCCGATGCGTTCGTTGGTTACCGGATCCCGGGGGCTGATATCAGCATATTTAAAGCCGCGGAGGGAGTCAATGCCCCCCAGATAAAACTTCTCGTACGCGGGCAAGGCTCCCCAGGGGAGTCTTTGCAAATAGCCGATGCGCCCGTGCAAGACTCCCACGGTCTTCCAAAAGAGAGGGAAATACCATCCTGATTCCAAGATATAACGGAGATACGCGGTATCTCCTCCCAGGCCGGCCAGTTCCAGATTGAAACTGTTGTCGGAGCCACGGGAGGGATTAAATAGGGAATCCCGGGAATCCCGCCTGACCGACGTGGAAACGGCGCTGGTATTATGAATGTTGGAGGCTTCCACCAATGTCTGGGAGGCGTTGGGTTGCAGGCCGCTAAGCTTGACATTTTCAAAACGATACATGCCATAGAGGCGGGTGTACTTCCAGCGCAAGGGGTGGGCCAAGCGGAGATCCCCGCCTCTGCTCTTGCGCGTATATTCGGAGTAGTCCCGCTCCCAGATGAAAGCGTCAAAACCGGCGGACAAGGGCCGGTCGAACAGGTAGGGCTCAGTGAAGCTCAACCGAAACCGGTGGGAGATGGCTCCCAGGATGCCCTGCAATTTTAGTTGCTGCCCCCGGCCGAACAGATTGTTTTGGCTGATTTCCACCAGGCCCACCAAACGATCCTGGGTACTGTAACCCGCGCCTAACCCGAAGGTGCCCGTAGGTCTTTCTTTAACGGTAATCTTAAGATTCATCCGGTCCGGAGCGCTCCCCGGATTGGTGCTGAAGTTCACATCTTCAAAGTATTCCAGGCGCCGCAGGTTCTTAATGCTCTCTTTGAGCTTGGTGGCTGAGAACATCTCCTGTTCGTAAACCCGCAGCTCCCGCCGGATCACCTTGTCCCGGGTCTTGACGTTGCCCGCGATTTCAATGCGGTCGAAATAGACCTTCTGGCCTTTGCGGAAATCGAAGGTCACGTTCACCGTCAGGTCTTCCGGATTTTCTTTGATCAAGGGGACGATGTCGGCATTGGCGTATCCGAAATCCGCGTAAAAGTCGGACAGGGTGGTCAGGTCTTTCTGCACCACCTCCCGGCTGTAGACCTTTTCCTTGGGCAAGTCGATGAGGCTCTGGAGCTTGGCCTTATCATCCAAGAGCTCTCCCTGAAAATCGACTTGGCCTACTTTATATTGCGGGCCTTCCTCCACCGGGATGGTGATATAGATCAATGTGCCTTTGATATCAATCTTGGGTTCCCCCACCTTGGCCTTGATGTAGCCATGGTTGAAGTAGTAGGCCGCTATTTTTTCCAGGTCCCGCTCCAGGGCATCCTTACTCAGCCTTCCGGACCCGGTGATGAAGGAAATGATGCTTTTTTCCTTGGTCTCCATGACCTTGCGCAGTTCTTTGGCCTTGACCGATTTATTGCCCTCAAAGTTGATTTCTTTGATGGCCAATTTCCCGCCTTCGTCGATTTGCAAAACCAGGTTGACTTCCGTCTTGGTCACTTCATCCAAGCGATAAGTCACCTTGGCTTCGTAATATCCCTTTTCCCGGTAAAGGTTAATGATTTTATTAATATTTTCCCGGATAGGGCCTTCCGACGCCACCATGAAAGGTTTTAGGTCGGTAACCTCCAGGATCTTGTCCCGCTTGATCTTATTGTTGCCCATGACAATGATTTCTTTGATGGCCGGTTTTTCCTGCACCAGCAAGGTCAGGACCCTTCCCTCGGGAGTATCGCTCACGTCCAGTTTCACGTCCGTGAAATACCCCATCTTATAGACGGCCTTCAAATCCTCCCGGAGGCGGGCGGGGGAAATGGTTTCCCCTTCCCGGGTCTGCATGGCTCCCAGAATGGCGTCTCTCTCAATGCGGCGATTCCCTTTAACGACGATGCGGACAATCCGCTCTTTGCCCAGGATTTTGAGAGCCGTTTCCTGGGCCATCTGGCGGCTGAGACCCGCAAGGGCTGGCATTCCGGTCCCTTGCAGCTTGAGTGTCGCCACCGCCTGTTTCCCGGTCAGGTCCAGAATCTTCGCTTCCAGGGAAAGGGCATCGCCCACTTTGAGCAATTGGCCCAGAATCACCACGTCGGCCCCCGCCGCGCGCCCGATCTCCTTGGCCAAAGACTCGTTCAGCGGTTCTTTGATCTTGGCCAGTTCCCGGTGTAAATCCTCCTGGGGCACCAGGGTGAAGCCCTCGGTCTTCAGACGATCCTGCATCTCCTGGCGGACCTTTTCCCCCAGAAACTCCATGGGCTCCTTGCTGATAACGGTAAAGGGCAGGACCGCTACTTTCTTAAGAACTATCTCCTGTTCCTGGGCCAGGGCCGGCCAGGAACAGGCCAGTACCAGAAAGACTAGAAATAACAGGCGCTTTAACACCTTATTCCCCCTGTAGAATTACCGCCTTGCCGTCCACTAGGGTGACCCGGCGATCCAAAGCCCGGGCCAACTCCAGATTATGGGTAACAATGACCGAAGTGAGGCCCCGTTCCTGGTTCAGGTTGAGCAACAGCTCCTGTAATTGGGCCCCGCTTTTGGGGTCCAGATTGCCCGTGGGCTCATCCGCCAGAAGTACTTCCGGGTCCAGCACCAGGGCCCGGGCCACTGCCACCCGCTGCTGCTCCCCCCCGGAAAGGGTGGAGACCCGGTGGGTCAGGCGTTCCTTCAGGCCCACGCTGACCAAAATGGCCTCGGCCTTCTCCCGGATCTGCGCCTGGGGCAGGCGGGCGATGAGTCCCGGTATCATCACGTTCTCCAGGGCATTGAACTCCGGGAGCAGATGATGAAATTGAAAGACAAAACCCACCTTCCGGTTGCGGAAGGCCGCCAGGCGGCGGTCATCCAGGGAGAAGACCTCTTCTCCTTCCCAGAGCACCTCTCCCCCGGAGGGCCGCTCCAGGGTTCCCAGGATATGGAGCAGGGTGGATTTGCCCACCCCGGAAGCTCCCACCACGGCCAGGGTCTCCCCGGAGAAGATGTCCAGATCAACTCCCTGGAGCACTTCCACCTGGATGCCGTTGTGTTTAAAGGTCTTGGTCAGCCCCCGAATCCGGATTTTTACCATTTTTCCTCAAGACGCCCGCCTACCATATCACTTTCCCCTGGGGGCGTCAATCTTGCGAGTTTCGAGTTTCGAGTTTTCAGACTATTCATACCTGATGGCCTCCACCGGGTCCAGCCGGGCCGCCTGCCAGGAGGGGTAGAGGGTGGCCACGAAGCTGATAAACATGGCCGCGCCGATGATCAGCACCAGGTCCAGGCTCTCCACCTGCACCGGCAGGGTGGCGATATAATAAACGTCCCGGGGCAGCTTGATGAACTCATAGCGCTTCAGGAGCGCGCAGAGGAACAGGCCCAGTCCCACCCCGATGCTGGTGCCGATCAAGCCGATGACCAGACCCTTGAGGATGAAGATTTGCATGATGCTCTGCCGGGTGGCGCCCATGGATTTGAGGATG
Organism: Deltaproteobacteria bacterium; assembly: GCA_016208235.1. Classification (GTDB taxonomy): domain Bacteria; phylum Desulfobacterota; class Desulfobaccia; order Desulfobaccales; family 0-14-0-80-60-11; genus SURF-52. The sequence goes on along the minus strand of JACQYN010000024.1, from coordinate 4,577 downwards.
GCGATGTCCTTGGTCTTTTTCATGACCATCATGAACAGGGTGCTGGCGATGCCGAACGCGGCCACCAGGATGATCAGGGTGAGGATGATGAACATGGCGATCTTTTCCAGCTTCAAGGCCGAAAAGAGGCTGCGGTTCATCTGCATCCAGTCCTTGGTGGTGAAGCGGGGGCCCAACTTCTGCTGAATGGCCGCGGCTATCTGATCCGCCGCGTAGATATTCTTGACTTCCACTTCCAGGCCGGTGACCCGGTCCCCCAGGCCCAGGAACTCCTGCAGCGAGGGGATGCTGGTATAGACCAGGGTGTTGTCGAATTCGTACATGCCGGAATGAAAAATGGCGCTCACCCGGAAGGGTTTCATCCGGGGCATCCGGCCCATGGGGGTGAGGGTGCCCAGGGGGGAGATGATGTTCAGATATTCCCCCAGGGAGAGGTTCAGGTTCCGGGCGAGTTCGTTGCCGATGGCGATGCGGGGCGGTTCCCCCGCCGCGGTTTCGGCCAGTTCCTTAAAGTTGCCTCTCTGCACTTCCAGACCCCGGGGACCGCCCTTGCGGAGGGTTTCCAGGTCCAAACCCCGGATGACCCCGCCGGAGATATTGCCGGGCGCGGACAACATCACCTGGGTGTAGATGAAGGGAAAATCGTCCACCACTCCAGGGACGGTCTTGACCTGGGCCGCCACCTGGCGATAATCCGTCAGGGACGCCCCCTGCTGCAAGACAATGACGTGGGCGTTGACGCTGAGGATCTTTTTCTTCAGGTCCTGGTCAAAACCGGTCATTACCCCGATGACCACGATTAGAGCCATGACCCCCACCGCCACCCCCGCGGTGGAGATGAGAGTGCTCAAAGAAATAAAGCCCTTTTGCTTTTTGACCCCCCGCAGATAGCGCAGGGCCACAAATGTCTCAAAAAATCCCAAAACGAGGTTTCCTGTTTGACTACCCTAAGTTCCTTCTTAAATCCGTCAAATTGAACATATGTCCTATATTTTTTACGATTATTCCCTTAACTCCGAAAACGCAGCAATTGTCAAAAGTCGATGATGTCGTCACTTTTTCCCTCCCCCTTGAGGGGGGAGGGTAGGGAGGGGGTGGCGTCTTTGAACCTTCGCAGCCGTAGTCGCCACCCTCCCCCTAACCCCCTCCCCTCAAGGGAGGGGGGACTTTAGCAACCGTCTACTTCAGCATCCAGTGGCTTCTTGAATTTCCTTGCTCCTTTGGGTTTGCTTGAAATAGGAGCTAAGGCAATAATCGAATATTTTTTTACCGAAGACCGTATCATTCATAACGGATGGCCTCCACGGGATCCAGGCGGGCCGCCTGCCAAGAGGGGTAAATGGAGGCAATGACGGTGATGATCAGGGCCGCCAGGATAATGGAGAAGACGTCCATTAACTGGATCTGAACCGGTAAAGTGTCCAGATAGTAGATATCCTTCGGTATTTTGATGAATTGATATTTCTTTAACACCTGGCACAGAGTCAATCCCGACAAGATGCCCAAAGAAGTGCCCACCGTGCCGATAAATGAGCCGTTCAGAAGAAAGATCTGGACGACGCTGCGGTTGGTGGCCCCCATGGTCTTGAGGATGGCGATGTCCTTGGTCTTTCGCATCACCATCATAAAAAGGGTGCTGCTGATGCCGAAGGCCGCCACCAGGATGATCAGGGTCAAGATGATAAACATTACCACTTTCTGCATCTGCAAGGCCACAAACAGAGGGCGGTGTATCTGTTGCCAGTCTTTGGCGAAAAAGGGGGACCCCAGTTTTGTCACAATGGCTTTCGCCACCTGATCCGAGGCATAGATATCCGTTACCTGCACTTCCAAGCCGGTGACCTGGTTTCCCAACCCCAAAAATTCCTGCATCCGGGGAATGCTGAGAAACATGAGCCCCGAATCGAATTCATACATGCCGGTGTGGAAAATGGCCCCCACCCGGAAGGATTTCGTGCTGGGCAGGCGACCCGTGGCGGTGCGGCTTCCCAGGGGGGAGATGACGTTCAGGTAGCTGCCCACCGAGAGATTTAGCTTCTCGGCCAGCTCGTTGCCGATGGCCAAGGCCGCTGCTTCCCCGGGCCCGTCAGCCGCCAGCTCGCGCCAATCCCCCTGTTGCAGTCTCAAGCCTTGGGGTCCCCCGGCGGCGAAAACGGCGGGATCGATGCCCCGCAGCACTCCCCCGGAGAGGCCCCCGGCCCCGGAGACCATCACCTGGGTATAGATGAAGGGATGGACAACGCTGACCCCCGGGACGGTCCGCACCTTTTGGGCCACCTGTTCATGGTCGGTGAACCCGCCGCCTCCCTTCAAGAGAAGGATGTGGGCATTGATCCCCAGGATCTTCTTTTTCATCTCCTGAGTGTACCCGGTCATCACCCCGATGACCACGATGAGGGCCATAACCCCCAGGGCCACCCCGGCCGTAGAGATCATGGTGCTTAAGGAAATGAAGCCTTTTTGTCGCTTGACTCCCCGTAAGAAGCGCAGAGCCACAAAAGTCTCAAAAAAACCCAAGAATCTCATCTTTCCGGTCGCAGTTGGGGAAAGAGGATTACGTCCCGGATGGAGGGAGAATCGGTGAGGAGCATCACCAACCGGTCAATGCCGATGCCTTCTCCCGCGGTGGGGGGCAGGCCGTGCTCCAGGGCGGTGAATCTCCCGCCCGGCGATGAACAGCTCGAAGCGGTCCACCACCTCCGGGTCCGTGTCGCTCTTCCGGGACAGGGGGGAGGTCTCCAGGGGGTAGCCCAACACAAAGGTGGGTTGCTGCAACTCTCCCTCCACGAAGAGGTCGAAGAGCTTGGTCAGGGCCCGGCCGTAGCCTTCCCCGGGCCTGAGAGCGATGCCTTCCTTCCTTGCCAGGGCCACCAGGGCTTCCCGGTCCCGGACCACCTCCCGGGGGATGCCCCCCACCTCCGAGAGAGACTCCCTCAGGTCCAGGCGCCGCCAGGGAGGGGTGAGATCGATCTCCTGGCCCTGATAAGCAAGCTTAAGACTCCCCAGGAGATTTTGGGCCACATGGGCGATGAGCTCTTCTGTGAGTATCATCAGGTCTTCATAAGTGGCATAGGCCTGATAGAACTCCAGCATGGTGAACTCCGGATTATGCTGGATGGACAGGCCTTCGTTCCGGAAATTGCGGTTGATCTCGTAAACCCGCTCCAGGCCCCCAACCACCAGGCGCTTCAGATAGAGCTCCGGCGCGATGCGCAAATATAAGGTCATATCCAGAGCCTGGTGATGGGTGATGAAAGGCCGGGCCGTGGCCCCCCCGGGGATGGGCTGCATCATGGGGGTCTCCACTTCCAGGAAGCCGCGGCCCTCCAGGAATTCCCGCACCAAGCGGATGATGGCGGAACGCTTCTCAAAAACCTCCCGCACCTGGGGATTGACCATCAGGTCCAGGTAGCGCTGGCGGTAGCGGGTCTCCACGTCCGTGAGGCCGTGAAACTTCTCCGGCAAGGGGTTCAGGGACTTGGTAAGGAGCGTCAGCTTCTTGACCGCCAGGGTGAGCTCTTGGGTCCGAGTGCGGAAGAGGGTCCCCTCAAACCCCACGATGTCCCCCAGGTCCAGCTTTTTGAAAAGGGCGAAGGCCTCCTCCCCCACCACCTGCCGCTGCACGTAGGCCTGGAGTCGGGCGCCGCTGCCGTCCTGGATATGGCAGAAAGTGGCCTTGCCGAACTCCCGGAGCAACATCAGGCGCCCGGCCAGGCGGAAGGTCTGGTTCAATCCCTCCATCTCCGGCCCGCTTAAGGGATCGTTTTGCGCCCGCACCTGGGCGATATGGTGGCTGGGCTGAAAACGGTTAAAAAAGGGATCGACTCCCAGCCGGCGGAGTTCTTCCAGCTTTTTCCGTCGCTGGCTTTGAATATGGCCTAAAGAAATTCTGGCAAAAACTTGAAGATTATTCTTAAAACTTTAGATTTTTAGATTATTCCCGAAATATAGTCAACCCCTAATAAGGGGCCTAGGGAGTGCCGGGAAACCGTGGCCCTCTCCCCGCCCCCGCGCTGCTCCAGCCGCAAGGTCGGAAAAAGGAAAAAATCCTAAATACCAATGTGATTTTGGGAGTCGGGAAACAAATATGAAAATGCAGCTTAGGGTCTTAAGCCCAATTTTTTATTAGATACTGGGGGTATCATATGTATGATATAATATGTTGCAAAACGTTAAGTTCCAAGCGCGGCGCCCGGAGTCGGCCCCATTGGCTTCGGGCCGTAACCTTTTTGACTTTATTGCGAAATTCGTACATAATTTTTGTAGAGAAAAATAGTTTCTGCTAAAATGCACACGCGAAAATGTTCTTCCTGGAGACCTTTGAACTGATAGTAAACACCACCGCGGATACCGACATCTTGGATATCACCGGGGCAGTGGCGAAAAAGGTGCAGCAGATTGGCATGACCGCAGGCCTGCTTAATCTGTTTATCTCCGGGTCCACCGCGGCCCTGAGCACCATCGAGTACGAGTCCGGCGTGGTCAACGACCTCAGGGCCGCGATCGAGCGCCTCTTCCCCCGGGACCTGCACTATGCCCACGATGCCCGCTGGGGGGACGGCAACGGCTACTCCCAC
>JACQYN010000160.1 GCA_016208235.1 Deltaproteobacteria bacterium | reverse complement strand
GAGGAGTCTCTGGACCACCCCCGGTTCCACTTCCTGGAAGGCGACATCGCCATCAACAAGGAGTGGATTGAGTACCACATCAAGAAATGCGACGTGGCTCTGCCCCTGGTGGCCATCGCCACTCCCATGGTCTATGTCAAGAATCCGCTCCGGGTCTTTGAGCTGGACTTTGAGGAGAACCTGCGCATCGTCCGGCAGTGCGTGCAATACGGCACCCGCATCATCTTCCCCTCAACCTCGGAAGTCTACGGCATGTGCCCGGACGGGGAATTCAGCGAGGATGCAAGCACTCTGGTCCTGGGCCCCATCAACAAACAGCGCTGGATCTACAGTTGCTCCAAGCAACTGCTGGACCGGGTCATCTGGGCCTACGGCCAGGAGGGAAAACTACAGTTTTCCATGATCCGCCCCTTCAACTGGATCGGTCCCAAGCTGGACGACCTCTACGCCGCCAAAGAGGGGAGCTCCCGGGTGGTGACCCAGTTCATCCTCAACCTGCTGGAGCGTTCTCCCATCCGCCTGGTGGACGGCGGCTTTCAGAAACGGTGCTTCACTTACGTGGAAGACGGCATCGACTGCCTGATGAAGATTATCGAGAACCCCGGGGGTGCGGCCGACGGCCAGATCTTCAACATCGGCAACCCGGATAACGAGGCCTCGGTGAAAGAACTGGCGATTATGCTCCGGGACCTTTTTGCACAGCACCCGGACCATAAAGGCGATGGGATTTACTCGGAGATCGTGGAGACTCCCCACGAGGCCTACTATGGCAAGGGCTACCAGGATATCACCAGCCGCAAACCCTCCATCGCCAAGGCGCAGAAACTCCTGGGCTGGGAGCCGAAAACCGACCTCAAAACCTCCCTGAAAATCACCCTGGACTCCTTCCTGGAAGAGGCGAGGGGGGAAGAGAAGTTTGGGGGAGGGAGTTAAGAAAAGTTGTCAGTGGTCAGGGGCCAGTGGCCAGTATTCAGGACAACCTCCATAACTAACCCCTGACCCCTGGCAACTGACCACTGCTTTAACCCCTAATCTCTCTCGACCACATGGAGCTAAAGTGCCGGCGCAGTTGGGATTAAAAGTAGACGTGGACACCCTGGAAGGTTTTCGAAAGGGGGTGCCCGCGCTTCTGGAGATCCTGGCCGCCCGGGGGATCAAGGCCTCCTTTTTCGTATCCCTGGGGCCGGATAATTCCGGGCGGGCAATCTTTCGCGTCTTTAAGCAGCAGGGTTTCTTAGAGAAGATGTGGCGCACCCGGGCCCCCGCGCTCTATGGACTGAAGACCATGTTTTATGGTACTCTGCTCCCGGCGCCGGTAATCGGCGAGGGGGCGGGGGAGATTTTGGCGGCAGTGGTCGGGGCGGGACACGAGTTAGGTTTGCACGGCTACGACCACGTGCGCTGGCACGACCAGCTATTGACCATGAGCCGGGAGGAAGTGTCCCGGGAATTGGCCCAGGCCCAGGAAATGTTTATGCATAATCTGGGGCATACGGCCTACTCTTTTGCCGCGCCGGGGTGGCAGTGCAGCGCCGCGCACCGGGCGGTATTAGCCGCAGGAGGTTTTTTGTACAGCAGCGACACCCGGGGTTATGCGCCATATTTCCCTCAATTCGGGGAAGAGATTAATCCTTTGTTGGAAATTCCCACCACCCTGCCCACCCTGGATGAGTTGTTGGGTTTTGATGGGTGCAGTCCTGATGATTTTACGGAGTTGGTTTTGAGTCGTTTGCAGAAGAGTGTATTTCCCCAGGTGCTGACGGTGCACGCGGAAGTGGAAGGAGGGCCCTTACGGGGGGATTTTGCCAACCTGTTGGACCGGTGCCGGGAACAAGGAGTAGAATTCTTCCGGCTGGAGGACTGGGCCCGGGACCTCTTGCAGGAACAAGGCAAGATTCCGGTGGCCGGCGTCCGGCAAGGACGGTTGCCCGGTAGGGCGGGGACCGTTTCCTGCCAGGGGCCCCTGGAGGTGCAGGCGTGAGGGTAGCGGCCATTATTCCCGCGGCGGGAGTGGGCGTGCGCATGCAGAGCCAGATTCCCAAGCCGTATTTAAAGCTGGCCGGGAAGCCCATTCTGGCCCACACCCTGGAGGTCTTTGAGGCCGTCAAGGAAGTCAAGGAAGTCACGGTGGTGGCCCACCCCGATGACCTGGAGTATTGCCGGGAAGAGGTGATTGCGCCCCAGGGGTTTAAGAAAGTGCTCCGCCTGGTGCCGGGGGGCAAAGAACGGCAGGACAGCGTTTATCATGCCCTGAAAGCCCTGCAGCAGGAAGACGACCTGGATATCATCCTGGTTCACGACGGGGTGCGCCCTTTCATCACCCCGGACCAGATCCGCCGGGTCATCAAGGCCGCGCGCAGCCACGGCGGGGCCATCCTGGGCTTGCCGGCCCAGGACACCTTAAAAAGGGTCAACCCCCAGGGGAAGGTGATTCACACCTTGGACCGCAAGGACATCTGGCAGATTCAGACCCCCCAGGGGTTCCAGGCCGATCTCTTGTGGCGGGCCTTTGTGGAGGCCTACAGCCGCAATTTTTACGGCACGGACGAGGCCTCCCTGCTGGAAGAGATGGGGCAGCCGGTGGCGGTCATTCCCGGTGACCCCTGGAACCTGAAGATCACCACCCCGGACGACCTGGAACTGGCGGAGGCGCTGTTGCCTTGGCTGCGGAGCCGAAAGACATGAGGGTCGGGATGGGCTATGACGCCCACCGCCTGGTGTCCGGGCGGCGCCTGATCCTGGGGGGCGTGGAGATTCCCTATCATTTGGGCCTGGCGGGCCACTCCGACGCCGACGTCTTGAGCCACGCCCTGGGGGACGCGCTCCTGGGCGCGGTGGCCGCCGGCGACCTGGGCCGGCACTTTCCGGATAGCGACCCGGAATACAAAAACATCTCCAGCCTGATCCTCCTGGCAAAGATCATGGAAGTGGTCAAGGGCAAAGGTTTCCGGTTGGTGAACGTGGACGCGGTCATCGTCGCCGAGGCCCCCCGGCTGGTCCCCCATTTCCCGGCAATGATCGCCAACCTGACGCGGATTCTCGGCCTCTCTCCAGAGGACATCAATCTGAAGGCCACCACCACGGAAAAGATGGGCTTCGCGGGGAAAGGGGAGGGGATTGCCGCGTATGCGGTGGTTTTGGTAGAAAAGATATGATTTGTATGATCGATAAGGTCCCTGAATGAGGCGTTAATTATTTTTCTCGTTCCCAAGCTGTGCTTGGGAACGCAATTTTTTGCCCAAGCTCGGCTTGGGCAGGCTTGCCGATTATCATATTGATTTCTCGCAAAGCTCAGCTTTGCGCCGATTGGGTTCCCAAGCACAGCTTGGGAACCAGACCATGCTGCCGCAGAATAATTGTCAAATTTATGAGACACAATAGTATTTCTTTCTCTGCCACTAAACGCAATGGCCTGATTTTACCCTCGCGCAACCAGTGCCTGGAGCTGATGGAGGCCCACGGCATGCTTCCCAATATCCGGGAGCACAGCCTCCGGGTGACCCGGGTGGCCGTCTTTTTGGGGGAGGCCCTGGCCACGGCCGGTTTTCCCTTGCATCTGCCGCTGATCGAAGCCGGGGCCCTGCTCCACGACCTGGGAAAGACTCCCTGCTTAGGGACCGGGCAGAACCACGCGGAATGGGGCGCGGCCGTCCTGGCGGAGCTGGGCTATCACGAAGTGGCCCGCATCGTCAAAGAGCACGTCTATCTGGCCTCGGACCCCGCGTCACCTCAGCCTCCCCGGGAAACGGAAGTGGTCAATTACGCGGACAAGCGGGTGCTCCATACCCGGGTGGTGACGCTTGGAGAGCGCTTTACCGACATCATGGAGCGCTACGGCCGCACCCCGGAGGCTCAGGCCCGCCTCGCGGCCCTGGAAATCAAGGTCCAGGTCCTGGAAGACAAACTATTTGCGCCTCTGGATTTAATGCCTGAAGATCTCTTGAAGCTTAACCATTGGAGGGAGCAATGAAGAAAATGCGCGTGGCCCTCATCGCCGGGGGCAAATCCTCGGAACGGGAAGTCTCCTTGAAGAGCGGCACCCAGGTCTATCAGGCCCTGAACAAAGATAAATACGACATTCGGCGCTACGACCCCCTGATCGATCTGGAACGCCTGGTGCGGGAGGCCCCGGAACTGGACGTGGCCCTGATCATCATGCACGGCCGGGGAGGGGAAGACGGCACCATCCAGGGGCTGCTGGACCTCCTGGAGGTCCCCTATCAGGGTTCCGGCGTCCTGGGCTCGGCGTTGGGCATGAATAAGGAGCTGAGTAAAATCCTCTATCTCCAGGCGGGCCTCAAGGTGCCCCAGGCCCTGGTTTTCACCCAACACGACGCGCCCAGCGCCCCAAAAATCGAAGAGGTTCTGGGGCTGCCCGCGGTCATCAAGCCCGTCAACGAAGGCTCCAGCATCGGCATCACCATTGCCCGCAGCCGCCAAGAACTGGAAGAGGGGTTGGCCGCGGCCTTTAAATTCGACTACCGGGTGCTGGTGGAGGAATTTATCGAAGGCACGGAAGTGACCGGGGGGGTCCTGGGCAACACCCAACTCCAGGCCCTGCCTTTGGTGGAGATTTTGCCCTCCACTGCCTACCCCTTTTTTTCCTATGAGGCCAAATACCTGCCCGGGGCCACCACTGAAATCTGCCCGGCCCGGATAGACGCGGAACTCACCCAGGCCGCGCAGGAGTGCGCCCTCACCGCCCACCAGGCCCTGGGCTGCCGGGGCTACAGCCGCACGGACATGAAAATTAAAGACGGAAAGATTTACGTCCTGGAGACCAACACCATCCCGGGCATGACCGCCACCAGCCTCTTCCCCCAGGGGGCCAAGGCCGCGGGGATCGAGTTTCCGGCCTTGTTGGATAAGTTGATCGAGCTGGCGTTGGAGAAGAATTGAGAACGATGGCAGGGTGGAGAAAATATCTTAACCACAAAGACACCAAGACACCAAGAGACACAAAGAAAACCTTTATGGGCGTCCTGGAAAACCAGGACGCCCATAATTATTCCTTGGTGAATCTTTGTGCCCTTTGTGTCTTTGTGGTTAATTTTGTTTTTCAGCTATGAGCTATAACCCGCCTGATCCCTGGTCTCCTCTTGATAACCTCCTGGAAGAAGGGCGCCGCCAGGGCGTTTATACTGCCGCGGTAGCCGTGGTGGGGTTAAATGGGGAGTTACAGTGGGAAGGCGCTACTGGTCGGGTCTCCCGGGACCCGGAGGCCGCAGCCGTTAATGCGGACACGGTCTTCGACCTGGCCTCCCTCACCAAACCCCTGGCCACGGCCCTGGCCCTAATGCGGTTGGCGGCCCGGGGGCAGATGACCCTGGAGACCACCCTGGGCGAGGTGCTCCAAGAAGAGTGGCTCCCCCGGGATAAGCGGGTTTTGACCATCCGCAGCCTCCTGGCGCACCAAGCGGGGCTTCCGGCCTGGCGGCCTTTTTATGAAACGATTCTCGCGGCTCCGCAGCCGGATCGCGCCGGGCTGGCGGCGCGGCTGGCCGGGGCCGAGCCCCTGGAATACCCTCCCGGACCCCGAACTTTGTACAGCGACCTGGGCTATATGCTCCTCCAGGCGGTAGTGGAGGCCGTCGGGGGGTGTGACCTGGACTCCTTCTGCCGCCGGGAAATCTACCGGCCCCTGGGCCTGCCGCTCCTGGGCTTTTGCCCCCGCCGCCAGCCCGGAGGCGAGTCGCTCATCTATGCGGCCACCGAAGAGGGCCTCATTCCCGGACGCGGGGTCTCCGGGGAAGTCCACGACGAAAACGCCTGGGCCGCGGGGGGAGTGGCCGGGCACGCCGGTATTTTCGGGGCCGCGGGGGAGGTTTTTCAACTTCTGAGCGCTCTTTACCGAACTTATCAGGGAGACGCGGTGGGCCCATTGGTCCCGGAGATGGTGCGCGTTTTTCTCACCCCGGTTCCTGGCGGCGGCCGTACTCCGGGCTTCGACACTGCCAGCGGCAACTGGTCCCAACGGAGCGCCAGCCGTTTCTTTTCTCCCCGCAGCATCGGCCACCTGGGGTTTACCGGCGTCTCTTTTTGGCTGGACCCAGATACGGGACAGATGGTAGTCTTGCTCACCAACCGGGTGCACTTGGGCCGGGAGGACAAGGCCGGGATCCAGGCATTTAGGCCTAGATTTCACGAAGCGGCGTCGAGGGCGCTGGGGTTTAACAAACCTTTTTAGAAAATTTCCGGTGGTTCAGCTTTATGGGAATTTCGATTATTGCTTTAGCTCCAATTTCAAACGCACCCAAGGGAGGCAATGGAATGCAAGAAGCCTCTGGACACTTGAGATAACGACCGTTGAAGTTCCCCCTCCCTTGAGGGGAGGGGGTTAGGGGGAGGGTGGCGACTATAGGCCGCAAGGGTAAAAGACGCCACCCCTCCCTACCCTCCCCCCTCAAGGGGGAGGGAAAAAGCGGGGTCGCCATTGCCTTTGGGCATTTCCCGCGATCTTCGGAGTCAAGGGAATAATCATTTTAAAAAAAATAATTAAAATGAATGTAAAACACATCCACCTCCTGGGCATCTGCGGCACGGGCATGGCTGCGCTGGCCGGCATCCTGAAGGAGCAGGGGTATCTGGTAACCGGCTCCGATGAACATGCTTATCCCCCCATGAGCACTTTTCTGGAAGGGTTGGGGATCAAGGTGTTGAACGGCTATCAGCCGGAGAACCTGGAGCCCGCGCCGGACCTGGTGGTGGTGGGGAACGTCATCCGCCGGGAGAACCCGGAGGCCCAGGCGGTGCTTGCCCGGGACCTGCCCCGCCTGTCCCTGCCCGAGGCCCTGAACTGGTTCCTGGTGGGGCCCCGGCGCAGCATCGTGGTGGCCGGCACCCACGGCAAGACCTCCACCACCGCGCTTATTGCCTGGCTGCTTTACGCCACGGGCCGGGACCCGGGGTTCATGGTGGGGGGCATCGCCCGGAACTTCAACGCCAACTACCGCACTGGCCAGGGGGACTACGTGGTGTTGGAAGGGGATGAATACGACACCGCGTTTTTCGACAAGCGCCCGAAATTCCTACACTTTCGGCCTCGGATGGCCGTGCTCACTTCCATTGAGTACGACCACGCGGATATCTACCCCAACCTGGACCGGGTGATCGAGGCTTTCCAGGGCTTCGTGGGGCAGATGGGAGAAGACGGCAGGATTCTGGCCTGGGGGGACGCGCCTCTGATCCGGCAGGTCTGCGGGCGGACGGTTGCAGCCGTGTCCTTTTACGGCCTGAAGGAGGCCGCGGCCTGGCGGGCCGTGCGCCTCGAGCCCGCGACCGGGGGCATGGAGTTTACCATTTTCTGGGAAGGGAGAAGTTGGGGCAGGTTTTTCACACCCCTCCTGGGAACCCATAACGTCTTGAACACTCTGGCCGCGCTGGCAGTGATGGCGGAAATGGGGGAGAAGCAGGAGCCTTTACAAGAAGCCCTGGCCGGATTCCAGGGGGTGAAGCGCCGCCTGGAACCTGCAGGGGAATATCAAGGCGTGCTGGTGCTGGAAGATTTTGCCCACCACCCCACGGCAGTGGCCGCCACCTTGCAGGCGGTGCGCCAGGGCTACCCCGACCGGCGGCTGGTGGCGATCTTTGAACCCCGCACCAACACCTCCCGGCGCCGGGTCTTTCAGGAGCCGTATGCCCGGGCCTTTAAAGACGCGGACCTGATTATCGTGCGGGAGCCCCCGGACCTGTGGAAGGTGCCTGAGGAAGAGCAGTTCTCCTCCCGCCGGCTGGTGAGGGACCTCACGGCCCAGGGGCAAGCGGCTTTCTATTTCCCGGATACCGACCGGCTCCTGGAGGGGCTGGTGGGACTCCTTCAGCCCGGGGACGTAGCCCTGATCATGTCCAACGGCGACTTCGACCACCTGGTGCCCCGGTTGGGTGAGGCGTTGGGCGGGGGATGAAAGCTGTCAGCGGTCAGCTATCAGCTTTCAGCTTTCAGCTAACGAAATGAATCGCTTAGAAAAGTTCCAAGTTCCAAGTTCCAGGTTCCAAGTGCGATACCAAGAAAAGTTCCCAGTTCAAAGTTAAGATTGTGACTCCCGGGAAGTCTTCATAACTTGCGGGCTGCCCTTGGGCTCATAGGTAACTGCAAGTTAAGAAAAGTTCCCGAAAATCGGAGTCTTAACTTTGAACCTGGAACTTGGAACTTGGAACAGCGGCACCAGCACTTGCAGAGGTTCTTTGATCCCTTCGATTTCCGCAAAATTGTGGAGGCGTTTGCGGATCAGTTGATTGACCTCCTGCCCTTTGGCGATCAACAAGGTGCCGCCCGTGGTGAAGACGCCGTCATCCAGGATCATGTTGTCTTGCAGATCCCGCAGAGGAATCACCCTCACCTGAAACTTGCCTTCTATCCAGACGACGGCTTCCAGCGCGGTCAACACCGAGGGGTCGTACCAACCCGTTCTTTGCTTGAGTTGGGGGATGGCCTTGCTCTTGGAATCTCCCGCGGTCAGCAGGGTGTCGAAGTCCAGGGCGACTTTCAGGACCCGCGCGCCCAAGGGTATCTCTTCCCGCCGCACGTCATCCACCGGGATGCCCGAGCCGTCGAAGTGCTTTTCCTGGTAAGAGATAATCCGCGCAATACTCTCCAACCGGGGGATATTTTTCAGCAGATCCGCGGTGATAAAGGGGTGCATGTCCAGCAGTTGGGTTTCCTCGGAAGAAAGCTGCTGGCCGTGGTAGATTTTTTTCAAGGCCTCTTCCGGCAACAGGATAAACCCGATCTGGGAGAGCATGGCCGCGGTTTCCAGTTGCCAGATTTCCCGGGTCTTCATCACCAACCCGATTTCCCGGGTATAGCGGCTGATGCGGGAGGCGCGGCCAAAGGCCTCGGGATTGAGCAGCGACAGGATTTGCGTCAGGACCTTGATGCTGCCCCGCAGGGTCTTCTCTAAAAGTTCCCGCTCCGCGGTGATCAGCCGGTATTGTTCGATTCCTGAGTCCAGGGCTTTGCTGAGAATTTCCGGCGGGCAGGGCTTGGTGAGAAAGCGGAAGATATTCCCTTCGTTCACCGCGTCGATAGCCGTCTGCAATTCGGCGAAGCCGGTGAGCATCATGCGCACGGCGTCCGGGGCCATTTCCCTGACCCGGGCGAGGAATTGGATGCCGTTCATGCCCGGCATCTTCAAATCGGAGACAATCACCGCATACGGTCCCGCCTTGGCCACCGCCTCCAACCCCCGTTCCCCGGCCAGGGCCGTGTCTATCAGGTACTGTTTCCGCAACTGGCGCTGATAGGCCGCCAGGATATTAGGGTCATCATCTACAAACAGGACTTTAGGCGTCATGGTCGGGTCCTTCTTCGAGGGTCTGCCGGTAGAGGGCCTGCCACTCGGGAAGTTTATGAAGGATTTCTAGTTCAGCCAGGTATTTTCTGTCCAGTTGACTATCGGCGTCTTTTTCATGGTGGAGCAGTAGTTCCAGGGCGCTTCCCACGTGGACCGCGGTCAGGATCCCCAACTCTTGATGCGGGCACTGACTGGGGGAATGGTGAAAGGCTATGGCTTCCACAATAGGGAAGGGCAGCCCCCAGAGGGCCAATAAATAAGCCCCCACTTCCGCATGGGTGACCCTGAAGGCCCGCTGTTCCTCTTCCAGGTCCGAGCTGCCCTTATTTCTGGCCGCGACCAAAGCTTCCTTATATTGCTGGGGGAGATTGGCGGCCAGGATTAACTTCCCCGCATCGTGGAGCAACCCGGCCATGAACGCGTCGTCAATGACCGTGCGTTCTTGCTTCTCAGCGGTGGCGATGGTTTTGGCAAAAACTCCGGTGGCCAGGCTATGGGCCCAGATGCGATCCACGGCAAACACTTTCATGCCGGCCTTATCGAGCTGGGAAAAAATCTTTACGGAAAGGACCAGGGCCTTGATGGTCTCCAAACCCAGCAATTCCGCGGCTTCCGCCGGACTGGAGATGTGGCGGCGAAATCCGAAAAAGGCCGAGTTGACCAACTGGAGAATCTTGGCGGTCATGCCTAGATCCTGGGATATTATTTCCCCGATTCTGTGCATAGAGGAATAGGGGGATTCCAGTTCTCGCAAGATCTCCAGATATAAAGCCGGTTGGCTGGGCAGGGAATCTAACCGGGAAATCAGGCGCTTGAGGGAATTATCCGCCAATAAGTCCCTTAACCCGCAAGAGCGCTCGATGGTGGATTTCAAGATTTCATCACGGCAGGGCTTGGAAAGGTATTGGTGGGCCGGCCTCACGGATTTCAGGACCATTTCCCGATCCGACTGTCCCGATAAGATGATGCGGACGATCTCCGGGTAGCGGTTTTTTATCTCCTGCAAGAGCTGGTTCCCATCCATGCCCGGCATCCGCATATCGGTCACCACCACGTCCACCGGCTTCCGGCTCAGGAGATCCAGGGCTTCCGGGCCGCTGGCCGCGGTGGCAATCTCCCACACGTCCCGCATGCCGCGCAACATCCTTTGCAGGCCCTGCAGCACGTGGGGTTCATCATCGACAAAAAGAATTCTCAGTTTCAATTGCTCACCTTATTTTCCGGCTTGATAGTCTCCACCGGCAGGCGAATAATGAAAGTGGTGCCTTGGCCCAGGGTTGTTTCAAAATTGATGGAGCCGCCATGTTTATCCGCGATGACCGAATGGGAGATGGCCAATCCCTGCCCCGTACCCTTGCCCACCTCCTTGGTGGTAAAGAAGGGATCGAAGATCCTGGAGCGGATCTCCTCGGGAATCCCGGGACCCGTATCGCTGATGAGGATCTCCACCCCCTCCCCATTCCGGCGGGTCTTGATGGTTATCGTCCCTTTCTCCGCCGGCTCCCGGCCCACTGCCTCGGCAATGGCATGCGCGGCGTTAATGATGATATTCAGGATGACTTGATTTAATTCATCTGGCCGGCAGGGCACCAGGGGCAGGGAAGGGTCAAGGTCGGTAACCATTTCGGCCACATACTTCCACTCATTGCGGGTCACGGTGATGGTGCTTTCTATGGCTTTATTGAGATCTACGGCCTGTTTCTCCACCGTGCCCGGATGGGAAAAATCCTTCATGGCCCGCACGATTTTCGCCACCCGCTCCACCCCTTCCAATGATTGGCTGATGGCCGCGGGGATTTCATCCACTAAATAGTCCAGGTCCGCTTCCCGGCTCGCGGTTTCCACCCGGCCCAGGAGAGTCGGGGCCACCGTCCCGGTCTTACAGGCCTCTAGCAAATCTTTATGCTTTTCCAGAAGTTGCAGCAGGTCTCCAAACGCGTCCCTGAGGAAACGGGTGTTGTCGCCCACGTACTGGATGGGGGTATTGATCTCATGGGCGATGCCCGCGGCCAGTTGGCCGATGGACTCCAGCTTCTGGGCCTGGGCCAGCTGCATCTCCAGGATCAGCCTTTCGGTGATGTCCCGGCCCAACAGGATAAACCCGGAAACCTCCCCCGATTCCTCTTTAATGGGACTGATGCTGACCCCTAAAAACCTGTCTTTCCCTCCCTGGCGCCGGAAACGGACATCTTCCACCCTTACTGACTGGCATTGCTTCCGGCATTCGCCGATGGCCTCGGATATCTTGGCCCAATCCCACTGCAAAGGGATTTTATGGAGCCTTTTCCCCAACGCCTCCCCGGCCTTTACCCCCAAGACCTTTTCCGCTTCCCCATTCCAATGATGAACCTCTCCTGACGCAGTCAATCCGATCATTATCGAGGTAATGGACGCGAAGAGTTGCTCGATTTCGGCATGGGCCCGGCGCAGGTCATCCTCGGCCTGACGGCGCTCGGTGATGTCGAAGAGTACCCCGCTGATATAATCCACCTTGCCGTCCGGACGGCAAATTATCTGGCTCCGTTCCTGAATCCAGCTGATTTTCCCTGTTCTTGCCTTTACCCTGTATTCCCTGACATAGGACCTGATGGTTTTGAGGCCCTCCCTAAATATCGGCTGGATATTGGGGATATCTTCTTCTAATATCACGTCCTTCCATTTCAGTTTTCTGGAGTTAAACTCTTCCTTCCCGTAACCGGTTAATTCTTCGATTTTATTGTCAAAAAAATCTATTCCCCAGTCCCAATAACCTTTAAAGACTATAGCCGGGATATTGCTTACCAAAAGCCGATATCTTTCTTCACTTTCCTTTAGTGTCTGCACTGCGTTCTTGCGCACCGCAATTCCTTGATTAAGTCGTAAATTTTTCTTTTACAGCTCGCTTATAGCCACGGAACTATATCCAAAAAGTTCTTCCACCATTTTGTATGATTTTAAGAATTTCCCGTTGTTATCCACAATACCGGCAGCGTCGGGGGAATTTTCAAAGACTTTTTCCAGGTACTTTCTGGTCTCTCTCAATTCCTGGATAAAAATATTTAAGCCCTGCTGCCGCAGTTCCGCCAGTTCCCTTATGAGCTGCGCTTTGGTCTTGTTTTCATCTCTCATCAAGGACACTCCCCAGAGAAAATCGAGTCAGTCACGATCGACGCCTGCTTTTGCAGGTTAGCAGAGCAACCCCTATCCTTCTTCGCTTATTATGATATTAACTGGATTCCCGGAAGAAATCCTATCATCTAGGATTATCGGCGAAGCGGATAATTTCTTGAGCAGCCTGGGAAAAGAATAGTCTTGGATAATGGGGGAGCGGGTATGACCTAATGACGGTCCGCAGTTCCTTTAGTCCGGATGGGAGAGCCGGGGAGGCCGGATTTCCCCCTCGTCCTCCGGAAACCGCTTTTGCCGGCCGGTAATTTTTTAATCAAAGAATTTCCTTTTAGAATTCAGATGATAGCTATTTTTGCCCCCTTTTTTCCTCGGTCCCTATGAAAATCGACGAAAATCCCAGAAATCTGGAGATTAACCAAAGACCCGGCGAACCCCCCCGCCTGGCCAGAAGCCGGGGATAGTGCAGATTAACTAATTTATATAATTAATTATTTACTATAACGAAGAAATACCGGCCAGCGCCAACCCTGGAGGGCGCCAGGGGTGCCCGGGGACGGAGCCGGGGTAATCTAAATTTGGCTTCACCCCCTTTGACCGGCTGGGAGGGGGAGGCTAATATTCGTTTCCAGAACGCGCGCCCTTTCCTTCCTGTAAGACCTTTGCAACGGAAAAATCAGCTTTGCTTTTTAATGATTTACCTTCCTGCGGCGCCAGGCAGGAAATTGAGGCTTTTCAGGGAAAATGGAGTGGCTAACAAAGCGATAGCTCCTTCTATCTAATCTCAGGTTGGCTCAAAGCCCTAATTCATCGTTTTGGTCCGGGAAAATTTCGGCCTTCCCGGGGACCGCTACGGGACTTTAGCCCAGCCTGGCTGATCATGCACGCAGTGACAGCGCCTTTGCCACCAAGGACGGTGAAAACCCTCGGAGGGTTAACGTGACGGTGAAGCGTTCCTTGGGGCCCTTTGATCCCAAACCCAGAGAACAGTTGGCTATCGCCGGTGAAGAGGCAGGGCTTGCTTCTTCTCCCGGGCTCAAAGAGCACATCCTCATTGTGGATGATGAGAAGAGGATCGTCCAGATCGGGCAGGAAATGCTGGAACACCTGGGCTACCAGGTCACCGGCCTCACCAGCAGCATGGAGGCTTTGGAATCGGTGCGGCGGCAACCCCAACAATATGATCTGGTTATCACGGATTTTACCATGCCCCAGATGAACGGCTTGGAACTGGCCGGGGAACTGAACCGGTTAAGCCCGGGGATGCCCATCATTCTCTATACGGCCAAGAGCAAGGCGGTCTCCCCGGAAAAAGCCAAAAAGCTGGGCATTAAAGATTATAGGGGTATGCACTTGACTCTCGTGCCCCCAATATGTAGTATTCTCCCGCATGGAGGAATATCCCAGGACCATGCAGGAATTTGAAGAAAAATTTGCTTCAGAGCAAGCCTGCATCGATTATCTTTTCCGGATGAGATGG
>JACQYN010000159.1 GCA_016208235.1 Deltaproteobacteria bacterium | reverse complement strand
GGGAAGGGGCAGGGGGCAGGGGGCAGGGGGCTTATCCCTGTTTCCCTTTGAGATATAATAGACTCATTCCGTAACTTCCCGGCAATTCTCCAGGCAAGGGAGGACTGATTAGCGACGGACTTCCTCCAGGAGTTCGGCGGTCATTTTCTCCAATGTCTCGCTCTTCCCATGCTTGAATTCCTGGAACGGCTGCCAGAAGCGAAAAATCTTGGCCCAACGGCACGGGCGAAAGACCACGGCTAAGGGGTTGAACTCCCGCCGCCCCCCGAAATAGTGAAAAACCAAGACTGGCAGGGAAAACCGTCTTTCCCATTTTTTCCGCTCCGACCAATTCAAGATCACCGCCTGACGAGCGAGGTGCGGCAAGATGCGGCTCTCCAGGTAATCCTGCCAGAGGGGACTGTGGGAATAGACCAACAAAATGCTCTTCCCTTGGGGGAACCACCGCAGCCAGACGGCCAGGTGCAGCGCCAGCCCCCAGAGGAGGTAAGGGATCAGGGCCAGGATCGCGACGGCCAGCAGGAGGAGGAATAGAAAAAAACTTCCTGCCTTGGAACCCAGGGCCTGGATGGTAAGGGAAGCTTTGGGAAAATTTGGGGACGGGATGTGTTTCTCCTTTACGAAAACGTCAGTTGTTCTGAGCCTCCATTCACGGGGGGGAATCCCCACTCTACAGTGGTTTAATCTTTGGACTCCAAGATCTTCCCCACTTCTTCCCGGATGCGTTCCGCGGGCAGCGCGCCGGCAAAGCGTCCCTGGCCGTTGAGATACACCAAAGGAGGAGGGTAGGCCAGGGAGCAGAGCAGCGCGGTCTGGGGAAGACCGGGGCCCCGGGGGTCCTTCAGGACATTGATGTATTCCACCTGCACTCTGCCGGGGAACGCGGCTTCCAGGGTCAGGGCCAGGGCCCGGGCCTGAAGTTCCATATTGGCCCCGGACAGGGGCTCGGCTTCCTGCTGGTGATGATGCCCCCCGCAACCGCAGCCGCAGTCTCCCGCCCGGGCCGCGGGCGCGTCATAAATTACCACCTCTATCTTTTCAGGTAAGGTCATGACCTAATCCTCTCTTCGAAAAGTTCAAAGTTCCAGGTTCAAAGTTTAGGAGTAAGCCCAATAAGAGCTTGTCGGAATTTTGGGGCAAAGGCTCCTGCAGGACCGCTTACGCGATTGATAACGCTTGTGGAGTTTGCTTTTATCACCTGTAAATTTTCGCGCCAGGTTCCGGGAAACCCAACAATTTTCCCGCAAATCTGGATAATATGGGCTCTCTGGCAAAAAAAGGATGAACTTTAAGGCGTGGATGATTAATTTATAGAGATTATCATTTGAACCGATGAGGAGTGCGGTAAATGGAACAGGATATCTTGAAGGCCATTGAACTGGCCATCTCCCATGAGAATGAAGCCCGGCGGAGTTATCTGACCCTGGCTGCTGAATCCGATGATCCGGAGCTGAAGCGCATCCTCGAGGAAATCGCCCTTGAGGAAGCGGGTCATGAGGCCACTTTAAGGAGCCGCCTCCGTCTCTACAAGGAAAAACATCTGCTCCGGGATACCATTTCCCGCTACGTCAGCCCCCGGATGTGCGCCGAGATATTGAACAACCCCAGTCTGTTGCAATTGGGTGGAGAACGCCGCAAGGTCACCGTTCTCTTTGCAGATATCAAAGGCTTCACCGCCCTCTCGGAGAAAATGGAGCCGGAGAAGGTGGTGGAAGTGCTCAACAACTTTTTCACGGAGATGGTGGAGTTGGTGTTCCAACACCAGGGGACCCTGGACAAGTTTCTGGGGGACGCGCTGATGGTTGATTTTGGCGTGCCGGTGGAGATTCCGGACGCCCCGTTCCAGGCCGTGGCCTGCGCCCTGGCCATGCATCGCCGCCTGCAAGAGATGCGCGACCAGGGGCTCACCCCCATTCAAGGAATGCGCATCGGCATCAATACCGGGGAAGCCATTGTGGGCAATATCGGCTCCGATAAACGCATGGATTTCACGGTGATCGGCGACGTGGTGAACGTGGCGGCCCGGCTGCAGGAACTTACCAAGGAACTGGAAGCGGACACCCTGATAAGCGAAGCCACCTACCGGGAAGTGGAGGGGCAGTTCAGCTTTGAGGCGGTGCCGCCGTTGGTGCTGCGAGGCCGCCGGGAAACCACGTTGGTCTATCGCTTAATGGCTGGTGATCAGGAATAATAGGGGTTTTGGAGAGGGGGAGATAAATATAAAATTTCTGAAAAATATATTGACAAGATTATAGATATAAATTAATCTGAGAATCTGGATAGCATGTGAAATTTTTCACATTTTTCCAATAACTTAAGACCTTCGATCAAACAAAATCCCGAGGAGGAAGATAGATGGCTTTAGTAAATCCGCTTGGAAAAGAAAAGAAATTAAAACCCTTACTGCTTTCTCCGGAAGAGGTGGCCGAAGAGAAAAAGCGGGTCAAGGAACTCACCGTTGTCACTCTAACCTCCCGGGAAACAGCCGACCTGATCATGATGGGCATCGGCGGTTTTACCCCCCTGGACGGCTTCATGGGCCAAGCTGACTGGAAAGGCTCAGTCGGCGACATGAAACTCACCGACGGCACCTTCTGGCCCATCCCCGTCACCATGTCCGTCAACAAGGGCAAGGCCGATTCCATCAAGCTCGGCCAGGAAGTGCTCTTGGTGGATGAAGAGACGGAAGAGATGATGGGGACCATGAAGGTCACCGATAAGTACCAAATCGACAAAAAGTGGGAGTGCAAAGAGGTCTTCACCACCAACGACAAGGAGCACCCGGGCGTGCAGATGGTCATGAACCAGGAGGAAGTCAACCTGGGCGGCGTGTGCAAGGTCTGGAGTGAAGGCCCCTTCCCGAAACAGTATCCCGGCCTCTACATGCGGCCTTGGGAAACCCGGAAGATGTTTGAGTACAAGGGCTGGACCACCATCGCCGCTCTGCAGCTCCGGAACCCCATGCACCGCTCCCACGAGTACCTGGCCAAGATCGCCATCGAAGTCTGCGACGGCGTCTTGATCCACCAGCTCCTGGGCAAACTGAAACCCGGCGACATCCCCGCGGAAGTGCGCACCGACGCCATCAACGTCCTCACCCAGCACTATTTCGTGAAGGACACCGTCATCCAGTCCGGTTATCCCCTGGATATGCGCTATGCCGGTCCCCGGGAGGCCTTGTTCCACGCGGTCTTCCGCCAGAACTTCGGCTGCTCCCACTTGATCGTGGGCCGGGACCACGCCGGCGTGGGCGAATACTACGGCCCCTTCGACGCCCAGAAGATCTTCCATCAGATCCCCACGGACGCCCTGGAGCTCAAACCCCTGCCCATCGACTGGACCTTCTATTGCCACAAGTGCGACGGCATGGCGAGCATGCGCACCTGCTGCCACGGCAAGGAAGACCGTCTGATGCTCTCCGGCACCATGCTCCGGAAGATGCTCTCCGAAGACATGGAAGTCCCGGATCATTTCAGCCGCCCCGAAGTCCTGGCCGTTCTCCGGAAGTACTATCGCAGCCTGACCGAGAAGGTCGAGGTCAAGGTTCACGGGTTCGCCACCGGCGAAATCCCGGCCAAGAAGTAAGGCGTCAAGTTGGGAGGGGGCGGTAACGGTTTGCCGCCCCGGCCCATGAAAGCATAAAGTTAACCGCTTTAACCCTAATGAGGAGGTTTTTGGTATGCCGAGTTTCGTAATCGTGGAAAAGTGTGACGGCTGCAAAGCCCTGGACAAGACCGCTTGCCAGTACATCTGCCCCAACGATCTGATGGTCCTGAACGCCGAGAGCAAAAAAGCTTTCAACCAGGAACCGGATCAGTGCTGGGAATGCTACAACTGCGTGAAGATCTGCCCCCAGCAGGCCATTGAAGTCCGGCACTATGCGGACATCATGCCCCTGGGCTCCAGCACCTTCCCGCTGCGTGGCACCGACAACATCATGTGGACCATCAAATTCCGGGATCAGAAGACCATCAAGCGGTTCAAGTTCCCCATCAGGACCACACCGGAAGGTTCCATCGAGTGCTTCAAGGGCAAAACCCTGCCCAGCGACCTGGCCGGCCTCAAGAAATCCGGTTTCTACACCGGCCCGGCCCGCACCGAGTAGTCTTTACCGCAGCGAAAATTCAAGGAGGACATCGAGATATGGCTCTGGAAAGAGAATTCTGTAAATGGTCTTTTTGTTCGAAACCCGCAGTAGAAACCATTGAGACCGACCTGCTGCTCGTAGGCGGCGGCATGGCTTGCACCGGCGCCGCGGTTGAGGCCATGGCTTGGGCCAAAGCGGCCGGTATTAAAGTGACCCTGGTTGACAAAGCCGCCCTGGACCGTTCCGGTGCGGTGGCCATGGGTCTGTCCGCCATCAACACCTACGTCGGCCCGGAAAACAAAATAGCTGACTATGTGAACATGGTGCGCACCGACCTCATGGGCATCATCCGGGAAGACTTGGTCTACAGCGTGGGCGCCCACGTCGACCAGACCGTGCATGACTTCCAGGATTGGGGCCTCCCCATCTGGCAGAAAGACGCGGAAAACCACACCGTGGACGGCCAGGTGGCCAGAGACGAGGGCCTGCCCCTGCTGAAAGACGGCGGTAAGTGCGTCCGTTCCGGCCGTTGGCAGTGCATGATCAACGGTGAATCCTACAAGGTGATCGTGGCTGAAGCCGCCAAGAACGCCCTGGGAATGGAAAACATCCACGAGCGCGTCTTCATCGTCAAACTGCTCACCGACAAGAACAACTCCAACCGGGTCTGCGGCGCGGTGGGTTTCAGCGTGCGGGAGCACAAGACCTACGTCTTCAAATGCAAAGCCATGATTATCGCCTGCGGCGGCGTGGTCAACGTCTTCCGGCCCCGGTCCGTGGGTGAAGGTCAGGGTCGCGCCTGGTACCCCGTATGGAATGCCGGCTCCACCTATGCCATGCCCGCGGAAATCGGCGCCAAGATGGTCCTCATGGAAAACCGTTTCGTCCCCGCCCGGTTTAAGGACGGTTACGGCCCGGTCGGCGCCTGGTTCCTGTTCTTCAAGGCCCAGGCCACCAATGCTTACGGCGAAGATTACATGGCCAGAAACTGGGACCGGGTTAAGGCCGAGTATCCCGGCTACGCTGATTCCCCCGGCACCTGCCTGCGGAACCATGCGGCCATGATCGAAATGCGGGAAGGCCGCGGCCCCATCATGATGCACACCGACAAGGCCATGCAGGCCCTGGCCCAGGTCCTCTCCAAGAAAGAACTAAAGCACCTCGAAGCCGAGGCTTGGGAAGACTTCCTGGATATGTCCATCTCCGCCGCCTGCTTGTGGGCCTCCTTCAACATGGAGCCCGACAAGGTGCCGTCGGAGATCATCCCCTCCGAGCCTTACCTGCTGGGTTCCCACGCCGGCTGCGCCGGTCTGTGGGTTAGCGGTCCCGCCAAGAACTACATGGGCGCTCCCGACAGCTGGTTCTGGGGCTATGACCGCATGACCACCGTGGACGGCCTGTTCACCGCCGGTGACGGCGTGGGCGCCTCCGGGCACAAGTTCTCCTCCGGGTCCCACGCTGAGGGCCGCATGGCCGCCAAGGGCGCCATCGCCTTCATCCTGGACCACAAGGACGACAAGCTGGAAGCCGCGCAGAACATCGACGAAGTCATCGCCGAGATCTACCTGCCCTTCGAGATCTACGAGAAGTACAAAGACTACACCTCCGCGGTGGAGATCAACCCCAACTATCTGCTGCCCAAGCAGGTCCAGACCCGCTTGCAGAAGCTGATGGACGAATACGTCGCCGGCTGCGCCACCATGTACATGACCAACAAGCCCAGCCTGGAAGAAGGCCTGAAGCGCCTCACCCTGCTGAAGGAAGACGCCACCCGGTTGGCCGCCCGTGACCTGCACGAACTGATGCGGGCCTGGGAACAGTATCACCGCATCCTGGCCGGTGAGGCCCACCTGCGCCACATCCTCTTCCGGGAAGAGTCCCGTTATCCCGGCTACTACTACCGGTCCGACTTCCTGTCCATCGACGACAGCAAGTGGAAGGTCTTCACCATCTCCCAGTATGATATGAAGACCAACACCTGGAAGTTCGAGACCGAGCCTTACAAGCAGTTGGTTGATTAACATCTAACGCGTTCTCGGGGCTCTCGGTTATGCCGGGGCCCCGGGCCGCCTTTTCTCGGCCGTGGCTTTAAGCCAGCCACGGCCTTATTTTTAGGGGCAACACCCTCCCCACCCAACTGCCCGGGCGAAATGGTTTTTTCCTTGCGCATCTATTCACAATGTTATAGGTTAGCTATGGCGAGTGACCATCAGGCCTGGGCCGGATTTACTCATTCTGGCCAGCGGTCCTGGCTCGCGAAATGTCCTGAAGGAGGACTGGTGTGAACGCCGAAAATCGCAAGATTCTGGTCATCGGGGGAGGCATGAGCGGTCTTACCGCCGCCCTGGAAGCGGCGGAAGCCGGGGCCCAGGTTATCATTACCGAAAAGGCCCCCTACCTGGGCGGCCGGGTAGCTCAACTCCACCGGTATTTCCCTAAACTTTGCCCGCCCATCTGCGGTCTGGAGATCAATTTCCGCCGGGTCAAAGAAAATCCCCGCATCAGCTTTTACACCATGGCGGAAGTTACCCAGATCAGCGGCGCCGCCGGTGATTACGACGTCACCGTGAAGCTCAACCCGCGCTTCGTCAACGACCGGTGCGTGGCTTGTAACGCTTGTGCGGAGGCCTGCACCGAATGGCGGGTCAACGATTTCAACTACGGTCTGGACAAGACCAAAGCGGCCTATATCCCCTTTGATATGGCCTTTCCCCAGAAGTACGTCATTGATTCTTCAGTCTGCACCGGCGAATGTGGCAAGAAGTGTTTGGAGGCCTGTAAGTATGAGGCCATTGACCTGAACATGAAGCCGGAAACCCTGAAGTTTAAGGTGGGGTCCATCATCATGGCCGGCGGCTGGGAGCCCTACGATATCGCTAAGGCCGATAATTTAGGGTACGGCAAGGTAGCCAACGTCATCACCAACATGCAGATGGAGCGCCTGGCCGCGGCCAACGGCCCCACCGGCGGTCAGATCCTCCGGCCTTCAGATCAGGCGCCGCCCAAAAAGGTGGCCTTTGTGCAGTGCGCCGGCTCCCGGGATGAAAATCATCTGCCTTATTGTTCCTATATCTGCTGCATGGCATCCCTGAAGCAGGCCACTTATCTCCGGGAGAAAGACCCGGAGTGCGAAGCCTACATCTTCTATATCGATATCCGCTCCCCTGGCCGTTACGAGCAGTTTTTCTGGAAAGTGCGGGATGACGAGGGCGTCCATCTCATCCGGGGCAAAGTGGCCAAGGTCGAGCAGGAGCCGGGAACCGGCAACGTGATGATCGTGGCGGAAGACACCGCCAGCGGCGACAAGGTCCGCATGACCTTCGACATGGTGGTCCTGGCCGCGGGCATGGTGCCCTCCACCAAGGCCTCTCCCTTCCCCCTGCCGCTGTCCTACACCCCGGACGGCTTCATCATCCAGGAGCTCTTGCCCCCTGGAATCTTCGCCGTAGGCACTATGAAGGGCCCCCTGGATGTGATGAAATCCAATGAGGACGCCACCGGGGCCGCGCTTAAAAGCCTCATCAGCGTGGGCGGGAGGTCATGATGGAAAAGAAATTCGGAGTCTATCTGTGCAAAGGCTGTGGCATCGGCGATGCCATAGATTTTGAGAGTCTTGCCAAGGTAATTAAAAAAGAAGGCAAGATTCAACATATCAAAGAACATGACATCATGTGCAGCCCCGAGGGCCGGGCCATGGTCCTGGAAGATCTGAAGCCCGAAGGCGAAGGCATCAATGCCATTGTCATCGCCGCGTGTTCGCCCCGGGTCAAGTACGAGGAGTTGGACTTCCCCAACTGCCTGGTGGAGCGCTGCAATATCCGGGAACTGGTGGCCTGGACCCAGGAGCCCAAGACCGAAGAAACCCAGGCCCTGGCGGAAGACTACCTGCGCATGTATTGCGCCCGGGTGAAGAAATCCGATCTGCCGGAGCCTTACCAGTCCGAGTGCGACAAGACCATCATGGTCATCGGCGGCGGGGCCGCGGGTCTGAGCGCGGCTTTGGAAGCGGCCAATGACGGCTACCAGGTCCTCTTGGTGGAAAAAGAGGCAGAACTGGGCGGCTACGGGGCCAAGCTCTACCGGCAGACCCCTTCCAGCTACCCGTACACCACCCTCCAGGAACCCACGGTCCTCAAGAAGATCAAAGAGGTCCAGGGACATCCCGGCATCAAAGTGATGACTGGCGCAGAAATCGAGAAGATCGAAGGCCAACCCGGCCAGTTTGACGCGCATATCAAATCCAACGGCAACCTGGAAACCATCCGGGTAGGGTCCGTCGTCCTGGCCGCGGGCTTCCGGCCCTATGACGCCACCAAGCTCGCGCATCTGGGCTACGGCGTCTCCCCGGACGTGATCACCAACCTGGAGATGGAAGAGCTGGCTAAGAAGGGCCGGATCGTACGGCCCTCGGACGGCAAAGCGCCCCAGCGGGTGGCTTTCATCCAGTGCGCCGGCTCCCGGGACCCG
>JACQYN010000163.1 GCA_016208235.1 Deltaproteobacteria bacterium | reverse complement strand
GGTGGCTGGACTAAAAGCCCCGGGCACGGTCATCCGGGACCCGGACTGCGTGGCCAAGTCCTTTCCCGAATTTTGGGATTACTTTGCCAAACTCCGGGCAGGGGGCTAAAAGCCCCCCATTTGCAGGGATACCCCCTTGGAAACCATCCCCCATTTTCTTTCCACTTACGGCTACCTGGGTATTTTCCTACTGCTGATGGTGGGGATCGTGGGCCTGCCCATTCCCGATGAAGTGGTCCTCGCCTTTGCCGGATATATGGTTTTTAAGGGTTTTTTCCATCCGCTGCCCACGGTCCTCACCGCCCTGCTCGGCACCTTCTGCGGCATCACGGTGAGTTACAGCCTGGGACGCTCTCTGGGCTTTTATTTTCTGCAAAAATACGGGCACAATCTTCACATCTCTTTGGAAAGACTGGCCCGGGTTCAGTCCTGGTTCCACCGGGTGGGCAAGTGGGCTATCTTCTTTGGATATTTTATCATGGGGGTGCGCCATCTCACCGCTTTGACGGCTGGCGCTTCCCGGGTGCGATTCCGGGTCTTTGCGCTCTTCGCATACTCCGGCGGCTTTTTGTGGGCACTTTCCTATATCTGTCTGGGCTATTTTCTGGGGGAAGAATTGCCCAAGCTCTCCCCCGAACTGCGCCAGGGATTTTTTATCGGCAGCGGGATAGTGATTCTCTCAATCTCGGCCTTCTTCATTTTCAGATATTTCAAAAACCGCAGGTTGGCCTCCTGAGAGAACTGTGCTATCGTTTCCAAACCACTATCCTAAACTAACCAAAAAATCCTGACCATCTTGACAACCCGCGCCCTTCTCATCCTGGCCAGCCTCAATCTCCTGGATTACCTGGACCGGTATCTCATTGCCTCCCTGGGCAGTCTGGTAAAGGCCGAGATGGGCCTGAGCGACCGGGCCTTCGGGTTTCTGGGCACCGCCTTTTTTCTCGTCTATTTCCTGTCTTCTCCCATCTTCGGTTATCTGGGGGACCGCTTCGGCCGCATCCGCCTCATGGCCGGGGGCGCGGTCCTCTGGAGCCTGGCCACCAGCCTCACTTTCTGGGTGACTTCCTATCCCACGTTGGTGCTGGCCCGGGGCCTGGTGGGGGTGGGGGAGGCCTCCTTCGGCACCCTGGCCCCTGCGTACCTGGCGGACATCCTCCCCTTAAGCCGCCGCTCCCGGGCTTTGGGATTTTTCTATCTGGCGTTGCCGGTGGGCTCGGCGTTGGCCTACCTGGTGGGGGGCCTGGTGGGGAGCAAATGGGGCTGGCGGCCGGCCTTCCTTCTGGCCGGAATCCCGGGTATGCTCCTGGCTGCCCTGGTGCTGCGGCTGCCCGGGGTGGTGGTAGATGGGCTCCCTGGGGGGGCAGGGGAACCTCGTACCCAAAATTCCCCCAGCCTCCCCCGCCACCATCTAACCTCTCTCTGGGCCGGCGCGCGCGAGCTCTGGCGCCTGCCGACGCTGCGGCGGGTGACCCTGGGTTACGGCATGATCACCTTCACCCTGGGGGGCCTGGCCTTCTGGATGCCCCGTTATCTGGAGGCGGCCAAAGGCCTGGAGATGGCCCAGGCCAATTATTTGCTCTTCGGGTCAGTCACCGTAGCCGGAGGCCTGGGCATCCTGACCGGCGGCTATTTAGGGGACCGCCTCCTTACCTACACCCTCAAAGCCCCCCTCCTGGTGAGCGGCCTGGGGGTAGCTCTGGCCATCCCCCTGGCTGGGCTGGCCATCTTCGCCACGGCCCCTTCTCTTTATATTCCAGGCCTGGTGGGGGCCATCTTCCTTCTCTTTTTAAATCCCGGAGTGCTCACCGCGGTGGTGGTCAGCGTAGCCGGGCCCTTACGCCGGGCCCAAGCCGTGGCCCTGAACATCGTGGTCATCCACCTGGTGGGGGATGTGCCCTCCCCTTTCCTCATCGGCTGGCTCGCGGACCTCTGGGACCTGAAATGGGGGGTGTCCCTGACTCTCTTGGCCCTGCTGGTGGGGGCGGTTCTGATCTTACGGGCCATGCCCTACTTATCCCGAGACCTGGCGGCCGCGGGGGAACTTAAAGACTAGTTTGACGCTTCATAAATATGATGGTTTTCCTTTTAAGGAAAAAGCCCCAATAAAGGCCAGTATTTTACCCCCCTTTTTAAAGGGGGGCAGGGGGGATTATATAAGCCTTTGATAATCCCCCTAAATCCCCCTTTAGAAAAGGGGGACTTTAAAACAGCTTTGCTCGGACCGGGAAAAATTATTGCCATGCAATTTATGAAGTATGACACTGGTTTTGTAAACTCCCCCAACTGCGACCCAAGCCGCGGCCGGCCTGCTT
>JACQYN010000162.1:6971-13976 GCA_016208235.1 Deltaproteobacteria bacterium | reverse complement strand
ATCGACGCCACCCGCAAAGGACCGGAGGAAGGCTTTACCCGGGAATGGCCCCCGGTCATCGACATGGACCCGGAAGTCAAACGCAAGGTGGACGAACTGTGGCCGCGCCTGGGATTGGGATGAACCGCTACGTGGTGGCCGTTACCGGGGCTTCCGGCATGATTTACGCCCGGGAGCTTATGGGCTATTTCGCGGCCCGGCCGGACCTGGAACTCCACGCGGTGATTTCTTCTGCCGGGGAGCAGGTGCTTTCCCTGGAACTGGGGCTGACCCCCGGGCATTTGGCCCCGGAGGCCATCTGGCATAAAGTGGACGATTTCACCTCTGCTCTGGCCAGCGGTTCTTTCCGGGCCCGGGCCATGGTGGTGATCCCCTGCACCATGGGCACTCTGGGGGCCATCGCCCAGGGCGTGGGCCGCAACCTGATCCACCGGGCCGGAGAGGTCTTTTTAAAAGAGAAACGGCCTCTAATCCTGGTGGTCCGGGAAACCCCCTTGAGCCTCATCCACCTCCAGAACCTGACCCGGGCCGCGGCCGCGGGGGCCACCATCTTCCCCGCCTGCCCCGGTTTCTACCACCGCCCCCAAACTTTAGAGGAGTTGGCCCGGCAGTTGGTAGGCCGCATCCTGGACCACCTGGGCCTGGAGCATCGGCTAAGTCCTCGTTGGGGGGAAAAATAGTGATTCACCACAAAGACACAAAGACACAAAGGGACACAAAGAAATTTTTTATTAATCATGGTCTCGGCAAAGCCGAGACCATGATTAATAATTTTTTCTCTGTGATTCTTTGTGTCTTTGTGTCTTTGTGGTGAATTTTTTTTAAGGCGCCCCATGCAGCAGTTTTTTCGAAATATTTGGGAAATCCTGGAGATGATCAAGATCGGCCACAGCGTCCTGGCCCTGCCTTTTGCCTTTATGGGGGCCATGCTCGCGGCCCGGGGCTGGCCAGACGGGAGAACCACTCTTTTTATTCTCCTGGCCATGGTGGCGGCCAGGAGCGCGGCCATGGCCTTCAATCGCCTGGCGGACGCACGCTTTGACGCTCTCAACCCCCGGACTGCCAGCCGCTCTTTGCCCCAGGGGCGGCTAAAGGAGAGTGCGGTCCTGATTTTTGTCATCGTCAATTCCGGGATCTTTATCTGGGCCGCGGGCCAGCTCAACCAGGTCTGCCTGCTCCTTTCCCCCCTGGCCCTGGTGGTGATCCTGGGTTATTCCCTCACGAAAAGGTTCACCTCCGCCACCCATTTTATTTTGGGCCTGGGCCTGGGTCTGGCCCCGGTGGGGGGCTGGCTGGCGGTGAGGGGGGACCTGAGCTTCCAGGTCCTGGTGCTGGGAGCATCCGTGCTTTTTTGGGTGGCGGGCTTTGATATCCTTTACGCCCTCCAGGATGAGGAGTTCGACCGGCAAACGGGGCTCTGGTCCCTACCGGTCCGGGTGGGGTCTTTCCGGGCTCGTTCTCTGGCGGCAGGGTGCCACCTGCTGGCTGCCGCCGGTTTTTTTCTTACCGGCCGGATGGCAGGATTGCACGGCGTGTACCCGGTGGCCGCGCTTTTGGGGGCCGGGCTTCTGGCCGGCCAACATATAATTCTGGTCCTTCGGGGAGCCACGCGACTCCCACCCGCTTTTTTTACTCTCAATGGCCTGATAGGTGTTGGCCTGGGCCTGGCCACCTGGCTCAGCTTGATCTCCTAATTTTTTTCGATTTCTCTCGATAACTTCTTGACAAGTTGTAAGTTTTCCTCATATGGTGGGAATAACATTATCAGCGGATAATGTTATGGGGGATATCCTGCCTCCTGGGTTTGGATAGCGAGTAATTCTTCGGTCTTATTCTTTAAGGGGGGGAAAATCATGAAAAGAAAAAGTTTTTGGCTAAGTACCGGCCTTTTGCTCCTGCTGGCCATGCTGGTGGTCCTGCCGGGACCGGCCCCGGCCGAGATGTATGTGGAAGCCTATCTGGGTGGGGTGCAGGGGGCCAACGCCCCTCTAGACACCCGCGTTTCCGACAACTTCAGTATCGATATAGTTGAACAGGGAACCCTCGGTGTTGGCTTCACCAGCGGCCGCATTCCCGGCAGACTTGATCCCGCAATCATGGGCGGGTTGAAGCTCGGCACCTGGTTCGTTAGAGAAGGCTTCCTGGGAATGGATTATCCCGCGTGGATGCGGTATTTCGGGTTTTACCTGGATTTCATGATGCACCGTCTGAACTTTCGGCCCCAAAGCGGACACACTTTGACGACGGTTTCTCTCGACGGGGTATCCGTCACCACCCCTGGTAGCTTTACTTTTCGGAGTGAGGGGGTCGCCCCCACCCTGGCCTTTATGTTTGCCGCCCGCTATGGTTTCTTCCCGGACTCCGAGGTGCCTTTCGGCCGCCTGCAGCCGTATGTGGCGGTAGGGCCGGCCATTATGTTTGCCAGCCAGCAGCCCACTATTATTTTTACCGACCTGGGGGTCACTGCCGATATGGAGTCCCAATCAAGTGCCGTCATCTGCCTGGCGGTGGAGGCCGGATTGCGCTGGATGGCTTTGAAGAATGTTTCCATCGACGTTTCCTTCAAATACCGTTACGCTGAGCCTTCTTTCAGTTACTCCTTTATAAGTCCTCTTACCTCACAACGCATGACTTTTACCCTCGATCCCACTTTCCACCTCTTCAGCGGCCAGGTGGGCGCGGCGTATCACTTCTAATCCTTACTGAAGTTATGGAGAAATACAAGGCGACCTTCGGGCCGCCTTGTTTGTGAGAAAATACAGCGGGAACTTCCTGGTTCACATCGGTTCTTAGGCAATTTTTGCCAAAAAAGATCAGAGCTTATTTGATCTCCTAAACTTTCTTCTTTTTTCTGCCGAAGATAATTTTATCCTTGACAAAAAAAAAGCTGGGCGCTTAAAATGGGGGTGCGTTGAAAAGGGAGAAAGGATTGGTCTTGGAAAAATATTGAAAGGAGGTATGGGGGAAACTGTAAACGGGTTTAATTCAAGACCGAAATCAAATTCTTCAAACGATTAAGGGGGGATAATCTAATGAGAAAAAGCTATGCTCTTGCCGGAATAATGATTCTGGCAGCCGTGCTGCTGGTCCTGCCCGTCGGGGCCAAGGCGGAGATGTACGTGGAAGCTTACCTCGGCGGATCCTTCGCCGACGATCTGAGCGACAGAACTACCATCAATTGGCCTGCCGCTGGTGCAACGATCACCGGCAGGCTTCCGGGAGTGGCCCAACCTGCGGTCATCGGCGGCTTGAAGCTCGGCACCTGGTTTGTCAAAGAGGGCTTCCTGGGCTACAACTATCCTGACTGGATGAAGTACCTCGGTTTCTACCTCGACTTCAGCTATCACCGCCTGGATCTTAAAAACCAGAATTTTAACACGAATATTAACGCTGGCGGTGCTTCTGCCTTCTTTGCGAGTACCGACTTCAAAAGCGAAGGCACGGCGGCCACTTTGGCCTTCATGTTCGCAGCCCGCTACGGTTTCCTGCCGGATAGTGAGGTGCCCTTTGGCCGCTTACAGCCTTACGTAGCCGTGGGCCCCGCCATCCTGTTCTCCAGTCAGCAGCCGACCATCAGTTTTGGACCTGGTGTTTTTAAAGTTGATAACGGCTCCCAGAGTTCCACGGATATCGCCCTGGCCGTGGACGCCGGCATCCGTTACATGGCCCTCAAGAACGTCTCCATCGACGCGTCTTTTAAATACCGTTGGGCTAACCCCAGCTACAGCTACAGTGGTTCCTTGCTTGGCATCCCGGCCGACTATAACTACCAACCTACCTACAATCTGTTCAGCTTCCAGCTGGGTGCGGCGTATCACTTCTAGCCTGAACCTATGCTAAACCCAAAGGCGGCCTCCGGGCCGCCTTTTTTATTGGAACTGCTGTCCCTTCCCCTTCGACGCCCTTGTCTCCTAATACCCAATTTGATATGTTGTGGAGCGGTTATCTAAATGTAAGATTGAGGAGGGGATTTTCGGGAAGGGATAGAGGTGTATTTCATAATAAATGTGGCACTGGAAATGCGTTTTTTTACCCCCCTTTTCTAAAGGGGGGTCAGGGGGGATTTTTTTAAGCCCCTAAAATCCCCCTAAATCCCCCTTTAGAAAAGGGGGACTTAACTTGACAAGTCCGGGGCTCCGACCCTGATTTTATGTCAAGCTAATTATGGAAACGTTCCACTAGTGCTCGCAGGCGGGCCGCCGGCCCCCGGAACTCTTTGGCCCTCCCCATAATATCCAGTCCATGTTCCTCCAGCAATTGCTCAACGGCCTGACCGCCGGCGCGGTCTATGCCCTCATCGCATTGGGATATACCATGATCTATGGTATCCTGGGCCTCATCAATTTCGCCCAGGGGGAGATCTATATGTGCGGGGCCTTTGTAACGGTCCTGCTCCTGGGCACCGGCCAGGTCAATTTCTTTGTGGCCTTTGCTGCGGGCATGGCCGCCGCGGCTCTCCTGGGGGTGGCCTTGGAGCGGGTGGCCTTCCGGCCTCTGCGAGGCTTCCATCCCCTGGTGCCTTTGATCAGCGCCATCGGCGCCTCCATTTTCCTTCAAAGCCTGGCCCTGCTGCTTTTCGGCCCCAATGACCGGCCCTTTCCCATCCAGTTTAATTTCAGCACCATCACCATCGCCGGGCTGCCCCTTTCCAGCCTGCAGGGTGCTATTCTGGCCGCGGCCCTGGGATTCATGGCCCTACTGGTGGTTTTTGTGCGCTATACCAGGTACGGCAAGGCCATTGTGGCCTGCGCCCTGGACCGGGATACGGCCCGGTTGATGGGCGTCAACGTGGACCGCATGGTGGCCCTCACCTTTTTTATCGGCTCCGCCCTGAGCGGCGCGGCGGGGATCATGATGGCCATCTATTACAACGCCACCTACCCCCGCATGGGCCTGCTGCCCGGCCTCAAGGCCTTCAGCGCCGCCATCCTCGGGGGAGTCGGCAGCATCCCCGGGGCCATCCTCGGGGGCCTGCTCCTGGGGGTGGCGGAGAGCCTGGGCGCGGCCTATGTCTCCTCCGGTTATAAAGACGCCATCGCCTTCGCCATCCTCATCCTGGTGCTCCTCTTCCGGCCCCAGGGAATTTTGAAAGGCCGGGGAGACTGAGATGTCCGCCTATTTCCTGCACCTGGCCATCCTGGGGGGTATTTACATCATTCTGGCCGTCAGCCTGAATCTGATCGTCGGCTATGCCGGCCAGGTCTCCCTGGGCCACGCCGCGTTTTACGGCATCGGCGCTTACGCCTCCGCGCTCACCGCCTTGCTCTGGCAGTTCCCCTTTCCCCTGGCGGCCTTAAGCGCGGTTTTGGTCAGCGGCGGCTGCGGCCTGGCCCTGGGACTTCCCACCCTGCGCCTCAAGGAGGACTATCTGGCCATTGTCACCCTGGGTTTCGGGGTGATCGTGGACATGGTCTTCCTCAACCTGGAGCTCACCGGCGGCCCGGACGGCCTGCCGGGCATCCCCCCGCCCCGCATCCTGGGGATGAGTTTCCGGCCCCCGGTTTTATATCTTCTACTAACCCTATTGGCGGTGGTCTTGACCCTGACCCTCACCCACCGTCTGGTCCATTCCTATCACGGCCGGGCTTTGAGGGCTATCCGGGACCACGAAGTCACCGCCAAGGTCATGGGGATCAACACTCCGGCCTACAAGGTGGCCATCTTTACCCTGGCCGCGGCCCTGGCCGGGTTGGCCGGCTCGCTGTATGCCCATTACATCACTTTCATCAACCCGGAGTCCTTCGGCCTCCACACCTCCATCCTGGCCCTGTGCATGGTGGTGTTAGGGGGAATGGGCTCCCTTCCCGGAGCCGTGGTGGGAGCGCTGGCCCTCACCGTGCTGCCGGAGATGCTCCGCCAATTTAAGGCCTATCAGGACCTGATTTACGGAGGGCTGCTGGTCGCCCTCCTCATCTGGCGGCCGGAAGGCCTTCTGGGTCGGGGGAAGTTGAGTTTGAAGTTTTTACAACGGCAGTAAGGATCGTTTTTGGTTTTTCGTTTTTCGTATGATCTTAAGAAAATTAACCGGTAGGGCGGGCCTCCGTGCCCGCCAGCCTAAGATATTTTTTCCCCCACATTCCCAAACAAGAGCTTGAGAACGATATGACGCAAAACGCAAAACGAAAAACGCAAAACGAAAAACCAAAAACCATTGCATGTTGACCTTAAAAAGCGTCCAGGCCGGCTATGGCAGACTAACGGTCCTTAAGGGCATCTCCCTCCACGTGCGTCCGGGGGAGGTGGTGACCCTGATCGGCGGCAACGGCGCGGGCAAAAGCACCACTCTGCGAGCCATCTCCGGTTTGCTGCCGCCTGCCCGGGGAGTGGTGGAATTTAACGGCGCGGACCTGACCCGGCTGCCGCCGGAGCGCATCGTCGCCCTGGGCCTGGCCCTGGTGCCGGAAGGCCGCCGGGTCTTTGCCAGCCTCAGCGTCACCGCCAACCTGGAGCTGGGGGCCTTTCACCGCCAGGACCAGAAGCAGGTGCGCCGGGATTTGGAGGAGATTAGGGAGCGCTTTCCCCTTCTCAAGGAGCGGGCTTCCCAGGCCGCAGGCACCCTGAGCGGCGGCGAGCAGCAAATCCTGGCCATCTGCCGGGCCTTGATGTCCCGCCCCCGGCTCTTGATGCTGGATGAACCCTCCATGGGTCTGGCCCCCCGTATGGTGAGCCGGGTGTACCAAATCCTCCGGGAACTGAAGGACGAAGGCACCACCCTGCTGCTCATCGAGCAGAACGCGCGCGCGGCCCTGAAACTGGCCGACCGGGGGTATGTGCTGGAGACCGGGCGCATCATCCTGGACGGGTCCGCGGCGGAACTCCGGGATGACCCGGAAGTGCAGCGGGCCTACCTGGGCAAGGGCTACCGGGAGGTATGGGAATGAAGCTGTCAGCTTACAGCTTTCAGCGGTCAGCTTAAATGCCCATTGAAGATTTATTAATCAGAGCATGAAAGCATTCCTTCCTTTAACTCCCTCCCCCTTGAGGGGGGAGGGCTGGGGTGGGGGT
>JACQYN010000162.1:0-6938 GCA_016208235.1 Deltaproteobacteria bacterium | reverse complement strand
CCCTCCCCCTTGAGGGGGGAGGGCTGGGGTGGGGGTGAATGGAACTTCTTTTCCGCTCCGAGTAATATATTCTCGTTTCCGTGCTTCTCTGGGAATCATACGGAAAACGGAAGACGAAAAAAAGCTGACAGCTGAAAGCTAACAAATGAGCTTGTTGGCCGTAAACGAACTCTCCAAATATTTCGGCGGGGTCAAGGCCCTGGACGGGGTTTCCTTTGCCGTCGACCAGGGGGAGATCACCGGCCTTATCGGCCCCAACGGCGCGGGCAAAACCACCTGTTTCAACCTCATCAGCGGCCTGCTGGCTCCCACTGGCGGCGAGGTCACCCTGCTGGGGGAGAACCTGGGCTCCCTGGCCCCCTACTATCGGGCCCGCCGGGGCCTGGCCCGCACTTTCCAGAACATCCAGCTTTTCGGGGGGATGAATGTCCTGGAAAACGTCCTCACCGGTTGCCATCAGCACCAGGAGGTGGGAGCGCTTCGGGCTCTGTGGCCCGGGGCAGGAGTGCGCCGGGCCGAAGCCCGGGCCCGGGAGCAGGCCCGGGAGCTCCTGGAGCTGGTGGGCCTGGCCGAGAAAGAAGACTTTCCCGCGGAGGCCCTGGCCTATGGGGAGCAGCGGCGTCTGGAAATCGCCCGGGCTTTGGCCCAGGAACCCCGGTTGCTCCTTCTGGATGAGCCCGCCGCAGGCCTCAACTCCCGGGAGACCGAAGACCTCATGGCCCTGCTCCAGGAACTCCGGGCGCGGGGCATTACCCTGCTGATCATCGAACACGACATGACCCTCATCATGGGACTCTGCCAGCGGGTGGTGGTGCTGGACCACGGCCAGGTCATTGCCGCGGGCCCGCCCGCTGCGATCCGCCGAGACCCCCGGGTGATCGAGGCCTACCTGGGCCGGGAGGAAGATGATGGCGATCTTTGATCAAGATGCGGAACTGATGGACCGCCGGGATATGGCGCAACTGCAACTGGAGCGCCTCCAGGCCACCCTCCACCGGGTCTATAAAAACGTCAAATTCTATAAAAAGAAGTTCGATGAGGTGGGTTTTTTACCGGAGGATTGCCAGTCCCTGGAGGACCTGGCCCGGCTGCCCTTTACCACCCGCCAGGACCTGGCCGCCGGCTACCCCTATGAAATGTTCGCGGTGCCCCTGAGGGAGGTGGT
Organism: Deltaproteobacteria bacterium; assembly: GCA_016208235.1. Classification (GTDB taxonomy): domain Bacteria; phylum Desulfobacterota; class Desulfobaccia; order Desulfobaccales; family 0-14-0-80-60-11; genus SURF-52. The sequence continues at coordinate 5,773 of JACQYN010000162.1, read as the reverse complement.
GCGCATCCATTCCTCCACCGGCAGCCCCGGGGCTCCCATCGTCATGGGCTACACCGCCCGGGACCTCCGCAACTGGGCGAAGCTCGCAGCCCGGGTCCTCACCGCCGCGGGGGTGGACCGGGACGACGTGGTGCAGGTGACCCTCAGCTACGGCCTTCTCACCAGCGCCTTCGGCCTCCACTACGGGGTGGAGCTCCTGGGCGCGTCGGTGATCCCCACCGGCCCCGGCTCCACCGCCAGGCAGGTGCAGATCATGCGGGACTACCGCACCACCGTGCTGGTGAGCACCCCCTCTTACGCCCAGGTGCTGGCGGACCAGATGGAGGCCCAGGGCGTGGACCCTAAAAGCCTCCACCTGAAGCTGGCCTTACTGGCCGGGGAGCCCTGGACCGAGGGCCAGCGCCGGGAGATCGAATCCCGGCTCTATCTCACCGCCCTGGACCACTACGCCCTCTCCGAGGCCATGGGCCCGGGGGTGGCCGGGGAGTGCGAGCACCGCCGGGGCATGCACCTCCACGAGGACCATTTCCTCCCGGAAATCATCGATCCTAAGAGCGGCGAGCCCATGCCCGCGGGGGAATTGGGGGAACTGGTGCTCACCACCATCACCAAGGAGGCCGCGCCCCTGGTGCGCTTCCGTACCGGCGATCTCTGCCGCCTGCTCTACGAGCCTTGCCCCTGCAGCCGCACCCTGGTGCGCATCAGCCGCATCAAGGGCCGTAGCGACGCAGTGGTCATCGTCAAGGGCATCAATATCTTCCCCGGCCGGGTGGGGCAGATCCTGGCGGCCATCCAGGGAGACGAGCCCGCGTATCAGCTGGTCATCGGCCGGGAAGGCCACCTGGACTATCTGGAAATCAAGATCGAGGTGCGGGAAGGGCTGTTTTTCGACAAAATGACCAAACAGCGGGAATTTTTGCAGCAACTCACCCGCAAACTGGCCCAAGGCATCGGCGTCCAACCCCGGGTAAAACTGGTGGAGCCCCACTCCATCTCCCGGGAAGCCGAAACCTCGCCTTTGGTGATTGATTTAAGAAAATGAGTTTTTCACTTCGCTCCCAAGTTGCACTTGGGAACGACAATGGATGCCAAGCTAAGCTTGGCTGTTATGGCGTTCCCCAGCAAAGCTTGGGAACGAGGCAATAACCTGGCAGAATATCTAGAGGAGTATCCCTGACCCTATGAGCGGACTTAAAAAAGCACAGCCGAGAGACCTCCATAGAATATTTGTAATCGTTTGCTTCCTCCTACTCCTGCTAACCGCCGCCTGCCACCGCCTCCCCCCGCCACCCGCTAACCTGGGCCAATCCTGGGGCGAGCAGAAGACCTTTGACTATCAAGGGATAAAGATCAATTACTACGAAGCGGGCCGGGGCCAACCTATCATCCTCCTCCACGGCTTCGGGGCCTCCGCCTATACCTGGCGGTTCCTGGGCCCGGAACTGGCCGGGGAGCGCCGGGTCTTCACCATTGATCTCAAAGGCCATGGCTTCTCGGATAAGCCCCAGGACGGGAAATACGCGGTCAGCGACCAGGCCGAGATAGTGGCCGCGTTCCTCCGCGCCCAAAACTTGCAGGACGCGGTCCTCATCGGCAATTCCATGGGCGGCGGCGTGGCCCTCATGATCTACTTCCAGTTGCGGGAGGAAAGCCCCCCGCGCATCAAAGGCCTGGTGCTCATCGACAGCGCCGGTTACCCCCAAAAGCTGCCCTGGTTCATCCGCCTGGCCCGTATCCCGGTGCTCAACACCCTGGGGGCCGGGCTCCTCTCCCCCCGGTTCGTCACCGGTATGGTCCTGCGCAAATGCTATTATAATAAGGATAAAATTACCGACGAGATGATCGATACCTACGCCTATTACGGCAGCCTGCCGGGCGCGGCGGACGCGGTGCAGCAGACCGCCAAGCAGATCATTCCCCCCGATATGGAGGCCATGATCGCCCAATATAAGACCGTGCGCGTACCCACCCTGATCATCTGGGGCGAGCAGGACGAAGTGGTGCCCCTGGAAGGGGGCCGGAATTTCCAGCGGGATATCCCGGACTCGGAACTGGTCATCCTCCCCCGCTGCGGCCATATTCCCCAGGAAGAAGAACCCCTGGAAACCCGGCGCCTCATCAAGGCTTTCTTAAAGGATAAGACTTAAAGAATAGTAGTCATAAGAAGTTTCAGTCGGTTGGTCTCCTCTGCCTTCGGCTGGCATCACCCCAATTCCCCCTCCTCTGGGGAGGGGTTGCTGTTTATAACTTGCCCCCTCATTTTTTAGCCTTCCCTCCTGATTGCCTCCCAGCCTTTAGATCTGCAAAAAAAACCGAGCTCGGGTTTGATTGCCCCGCTCTGCCCCCCGCTTACTGCCCTCTGACCTTGAAGTTAAAGAAATAAAAAGATATATTGAACATACCTGCAATTTTTATTAATTTGGATACATATGCCGGAATGTCCGTATTGCCAAGAGCCTGTTGAGGAAAACGCCATTTTCTGCCGGTCTTGTGGGGCCAGCCTGAGGCTGCCGGAGTACGACCGGGCCTTCTGCCCCCATTGCGGCGCCCGGGTCAGCGCCCGGCAGGAGTTCTGCCATGAGTGCCATTGGTCCCTAGTGAAGCCTGCCGCCGAGGAAGAGGCGCCCGGGCCCGAACCTCCGCCTCTTATCCCGGCCAAACTTTCTACTTGGAGGAAGCCCTGGGTTTGGGGCCTGCTCGCCGCGGCCGGCCTGATCATCGCCTTGCTCCCCTGGCTCTTCATTTCCGGCCCGTCCGCACCCCCGGCGCCTGCGCCCCCGGGTCCCAAAATTACCGCCGAAAAGCTGATGGCTCCCGTTGCCCCCGCGCCAGCGCCGGTGGCTCCCGTTGCCCCTGCGCCTGCTGCGCCGGAGCCCGGCCCCCAAGCTGGAGAAGGCGGCGCGCCCCGCGGACCGGAGACGCCCTTGAGCGCCGCGGCCTTGAAGGATCAACTGACGGAGCTGCTCAACCAACTGCGGGAGGCCCAACTCAAGAAGGACATCTCCCGGTACACTCAGGCCTTCGCCGCCAACTTCCCCAATTTAGACAAGAGACGCCAAAAGACCCTGGCCGTCTGGCAAGCCTATGATTACTCCGGGTTAGACTTCGAATTGGCGGAGGTTAAACTCCTGGATACGGATCATGCCCAGGCTACAGTGACCTGGAAACTTAATGTCCAGCAGAAGACGACGCAGGCCGCTAAATCCGAAACCCAGTCTTATAAGGTCTGGTTTTCCAAGGACGGAGGTAAGTGGCGGATCAGCAACCTGGAGCTGGAGCGCAAACCCGGTTGAGAAGGAAGGACTGTATGAAAAGCCTCTGGCGTTGGTCCGGTATCATTCCCTTGCTCTTAATCGCCCTATTTATCAGTTCTTGCGTCACTAAGCCGGTGGAAACCAAACCTTCATTTTACTACGTCACGCCGGTTATCACCTACCTGAAAGACTGCCCCGGCTATGACTGCAAAGTGGTGGGGGAGCTTTACCGCGCCGACCGGGTGGAGCAAGTGGAAGTCAAAGACAACTGGTGGCGGGTGCGCCTGGCCGGAGGCACCCTCACGGGCTGGCTGCAGCCGGAGCTCTTAAGCCCCACTCGCGTGGCTGCAGCCTATTTTTATGTGACCGCGGATAGCCTGGAATTGCGGGAATGCCCCAGTCCGGACTGCCCCTTCCGGAAGATTCTGTTAAAGGGCGACCGGGTGCAAAAGATCGATGAAAACGACCAGGGCTGGCTCCGGGTGCTGGTGGAAAAAGACGCCAGCATCGGCTGGATTCTCGCGGCCCAGGTCTCGGACCAGGCCCCGAAAACCGCGGCCAAGCCTGCTCCCGAAAAAGAATATTATTTCGCGGCCGCGACCACCGTCAATCTCTACTCCCTGCCCCTTTTCAGCTCCAAGGTAGTCAAGTCCTTGCCCCTCAATGAAAAGGTGGAAAAGCTGGCCCACTACGGCCAGGACTGGTTCAAAGTGCGCCACCCGGGTTCCGGCGCCGAAGGCTGGGCCGCGACCAAAGACCTCAAGACCTCGCCGGTGACTGCCGAACCCCCCAAACCTAAGAAAAAGTTCAGAAAGAAACCCGCGCCCAAAAAGCCGCCTCAACCCGAAGAAGCCCCTTTAGAGCCGGAGGCGATGTAGGGGAGGGAGTGCTTAGGGGGGATGAGTAATAAGGATAGAGGCTTCCCATTATCTCTTTATTGCCCTAAAATATTTTCAGCTAAGCCATGGGGATGGGAGGATCAAATAAGAAGAAGCCTGGTGGCACAGGCGTCTCGCCTGTGCATTCTTTTAAGATTACCGTCCGAAACCTGCCCCACTGGCAAATGCCGGGGAGTGTTTACTTTATCACTTGGCGATGCAAGGATTATCAAGTTTTATCCCCGGAAGAACGCACAACTACTTTAGAAGCCATAAAATATTGGGAAGGCCGCAAATGGACAGTTTATGCGGCTGTGGTTATGCCAGATCATGTCCATCTGCTGAGTAAACCACTTGCCCTACATGGAGGTGGATTTGTTGATTTGGCTGAAATTATCCACAGCATAAAAAGCTACACTGGCCATGAAATAAGTAAGAAGAGAGGTACGACAGGATCAATTTGGCAGGATGAAAGGTTTGATCGCATCGTTCGGGATGAGGCGGAATTTTTAGAGAAATGGCAATATCTCAGAGATAATCCGGTTAAAAATGAGTTGGCTGAAAATCCCGAAGATTATCCCTGGCTGTATGAGAATGTGATTGAAGAAAGATAAAGGAGCACAGGCGAGACGCCTGTGCCACCAAAATACTAGGGATATAAAATGGCTGGGAGAATAAAAGCAGGAGAAGGTGGATTGATTGGAAGCGCTGGTGAGTTTTATGTAATGGCTGAATTACTAAAAAGGGGTGTTATAGCAGGTCTTTTGCCAAGAAATACTAGATCGTTTGATATATTAGCCACAAAAAATAATTGCAACGTTAGGATCAGGGTTAAAACAAAATCTCAAGAATATTCAGATTGGCAATGGGTTATTAAAAAAGATAATAGTATTTTTAGGGATCTTTCTGATGATGGAGATTTTATTGTACTTGTGGACCTATCCATGGATACAAAAGATATAAAATTCTACATAATGCCTACAAAACAAGTTGATGAAATGTTGCGAAATGATCATAATGAATGGCTTAATACTCCTGGGAAAAATGGACGACCTCATGATCCGAAAAATAAAAAAAGACATTTAAGTCAGATTAAACATGCTAAGGAATTAAGCACCTTTTTAAATAATTGGGATAAATTGTGGAAAATTTCTCAGCCTGCTAAGTGAGGATAATAATTGTCATATGCGACCCTCCTGGGATGAATACTTCCTGCTCATCGCTAAGCTGGTGAGCACCCGCAGCACTTGCAATAGCCGCCCCACCGGCGCGGTGCTGGTCAAGGACCGGCAGATTCTGGCCACCGGCTACAACGGCTCCATGCCCGGCGCGCCCCACTGCAGCGACCAGACCATGCCTGACGGCACCCCCTACTGCCACCGCCGGGCCTTGCAAATCGCCGACGTGGACAAGTACAATTACTGCCGGGCCTCCCATGCCGAGGCCAATGCCATTGCCCAGGCGGCCCGTTACGGCGTGGCCATCAAGGGGGCCACCCTTTACGTCACCCTGGAGCCCTGCTTTGTTTGCATCAAACTCCTGGCCACCGCCCAGATCACCCGGGTCTATTTCGAGATGCCTTATGAGTCCCGGGACCGGGCCCGGGACGCGTTCTGGCGGGACGCGGTCAAAGATGCAGGC
>JACQYN010000161.1 GCA_016208235.1 Deltaproteobacteria bacterium | reverse complement strand
GGCGGCCCCATGAGTTGCAAGCCGATGGGGAGCCCCCCGGAACTGAAGCCGCAGGGAACTGAAATCCCTGGCACTCCCGCCAGGTTGGCGGAGATGGTGAAGATGTCCGACAGGTACATGGTCAGGGGGTCGGCCATCTTCTCCCCCAGGCGGAACGCAGGGGTGGGGGAAACCGGGGTGGCCAGCAGGTCGCACTGCGCAAAGGCCGCGTCAAAATCTCTCCGGATCAGGGCCCGCACCTGGGAGGCCTTCCGGTAATAGGCGTCGTAATAACCTGCGGACAGGGCGTACGTCCCCAACATGATGCGCCGCCGCACTTCGGCCCCGAACCCCTTGGTGCGGGTGGCCGCGTACATCTCCAAGAGGTTTTTGCCCTCTTTCCGGACCCCGTATTTCACCCCGTCATAACGGGCCAGGTTAGATGAGGCTTCGGCCACGGCCACCACGTAATAGACGGCCACCGCGTATTCGGTGTGGGGAAGGCTCACCTCCACCAGTTCCACGCCCAGCCCCTCCAGGGTCTTAAGCGCTTCCCGCACCGCAGTTTCCACTTCCGGGTCCAGGCCATTACAAAAATATTCCCGGGGCACGCCGATTTTCAGCCCCTTGATCTCCCGTCCCAGCCCTTCTAGATAATCCGGCACGGCCGCGTCCAGGGACGTGGAGTCCCGGAGGTCGTGGCCGGCGATGCAGTTGAGCAGCAGGGCCGCGTCCCGCACCTCTTTGGTGACCGGGCCGATCTGGTCCAGGGAGGAGGCGTAGGCCACCAGGCCGTAGCGGGAGACCCGCCCGTAGGTGGGCTTCAGGCCCACCACCCCGCAGTGGCTCGCGGGCTGGCGGATGGAGCCCCCGGTGTCGGACCCCAGAGACGCGGTGCAGAGGTCCGCGGCCACCGCGGCCGCGGACCCGCCGCTGGAGCCGCCGGGAATGTAATCACGGTTCCAGGGGTTGTGAGTGGGGCCGAAAGCCGAATTTTCCGTGGAAGAGCCCATGGCGAACTCGTCCATGTTCACCTTCCCCAGGAAGACCGCGCCCGCGCTCCGCAGCCGGGCACAGACCGTGGCGTCGAAGCGCGGGATAAAGTTCTCCAGAATCCGGGACGCGCAGGTGGTCCGCAAACCCTGGGTGACGAGCACGTCTTTCAAAGCCAGGGGGACGCCGGTCAAGGGCGTGGCTTCTCCCCGGCCCAGGCGGGCCTCCGCGTCCAGGGCCTGGGCCCGGGCCCCCTCCGCATCCACGGTGAGATAGGCGTGAAGCTGCCCATCCAGGCTATTGATGCGGTCCAGGAGCTGGTCCGCGACCTCCACCGGGGAGACTTCCCGCCGGGCCAGCAGCGGGGCCAACTGACTGATGCTCAGGCTGTATAAAGAATCCGTCATTAACCTTAACCTATATTTAGTCCCGATATTAAAAGGTCTTAATTCAAAGGAGAAAGCCTTGAATCGGCCGAATTTCCCCCCTTTTCTAAAGGGGGGTCAGGGGGGATTTTATGCAACCTGTTGAAAATCCCCCTAAAAATCCCCCTTTAAAAAAGGGGGACTTAAAAACTGGTGCTCAGCGCTCCTTCCCAATAATTGAAGACCTAAGACCGAAGACCTAAGACCGAAAACTGGAAACCGAAAACTGAAAACCGTCTCTAAATGATCTTGGGCACCACAAAACTCCCCTCTTCCCGGGAGGGCGCGTTGTCCAGGGCCTCTTCCCGGGGCAGACCGGGTTTTACCTCATCCTCCCGGAAGGCGTTAAAGACCGGGACGACGTGGGCCATGGGCGTAACTCCGGTGGTGTCCAGCTCCTGTAATTTCTCCACGTAGGCCAGGATATCGTTAAGCTGCCGGGTGAACAGCTCCACTTCCGCGGGCTCCAGGCTGAGCCGCGCCAGGTTGGCCACGTGCAGCACTTCTTCCCGGGTCAAGGCCATGCTTTCTTCTCCTCAGAGCGGCCCTGGGCTCCAGGGTCGCAGATACTTAAAAAGTCATTATATAACCTTGGCCGGAGGAAGGACAAGGATGATTTTTCTGGTTCCCAAGCTCCTGCTTGGGAACCCAAATGGAGGAAAAAGCTCCTGCTTTTTCACAGAATCCATTGCCCCCTTTTTAAGCGAAGCAGGAGCTTCGCTGCCAATTCCGTTCCCAAGCGGGAGCTTGGGAACGAGGTTTATCTTTTTTGTAGGGCGGGCACTGCCCGCCATTAACAACCGCAAGAAAAGGTGGGCAGTGCCCACCCTACACTGGTGGCACAGGCTTTCCAGCCTGTGCGGACTAAAGGGGCGGGCGAGGACGCCCGCCCTACGGCTTTTTGAACCTTGAACCTTGAACCTTGAACTTTGAACTTGGAACTTGGAACTTGGAACTTTCGGTTCACCCGTAAGCCCACCCAGATGGTCAAATGCCCGGATAATTTTCCAAACCTTGCAGGTTTTTTGGGGTTATGGTAGCAAATAATCCCATTATTTATTATATTAATAAAACAGGGGTCCACACCATCGTGACAAAGAATTGCCAAGAGATTCCCGACATTTCCCATCTCCGGGAGATAGCCCGGCAGGTCCGCCTGGATATCATTGAAATGCTCTTTAAGGCCGGCTCCGGCCACACGGGAGGGTCGCTGTCGGCCACCGATATCCTGGTGGCGCTGTTTTTCGCGCAGATGCGCCTCAACCCCCAGGACCCTTGCTGGCCCCAGCGGGACCGCTTCGTGCTCTCCAAGGGCCACGCCGCGCCCGCTTTATACGCGGTGCTCTCCCGGCTGGGTTATTTCCCCCGGGAAGAACTGTTCACCCTGCGCCAGTTCGGCAGCTCCTTGCAGGGCCACCCGGATTCCTCCTGCACCCCGGGAGTAGAGGTCTCCACCGGCTCCCTGGGCCAGGGCCTCTCTATTGCCAACGGCATGGCCCTGGCGTCCCGCCTCAATGGGGGTGGCACCCGGGTTTATGCCTTGTTGGGAGACGGCGAAGTCCAGGAGGGGCAGATCTGGGAGGCGGCCATGACCGCGGCCCATTACCGCCTGGATAACCTGGTGGCCGTCCTGGATCGCAACCGCCTGCAGATTGACGGCCGCACCGCGGAGGTGATGAGTCTCGAACCCCTGGCTCAGAAATGGGAGGCCTTCGGGTGGCATACCCTCGAAGTGGACGGCCACGCCTTCCCGGAACTGCTGGCCGGGTTGCAAGAAACCCACGGGGTGAAAGGCCGCCCCTCCATGATCATCGCCCATACGGTGAAAGGCAAGGGGGTTTCCATCTTTGAAAACCAGGTGAAATACCACGGCGTGACCCCTAGCAAAGAGGAATACGAGCAGGCCCTGAAGGAATTGCACGCCGCTTAAATACGGTTTTCTGTTTTCGGTTTTCGGTTAGAAAATTGAGTCAGGCAAGCCTTTTCCGAAGTTTTTGAACTTTGAACCTGGAACCAGGAACTTGGAACTTGGAACTTTTTAATCAGGAGATAAATTGGCCGCGCAAGAAAGCACCCGGGTCGAATACGGCAAGGCCCTGCTGCAATTAGGAAAAGAGAACCCCGATATCGTCGCCCTGGACGCAGACCTGTCCGGGTCCACCCAGACGAAGCATTTTGCCAAGGCCTTCCCCCAGCGCTTTTTCAACCTGGGGGTTGCTGAGCAAGATATGCTGGGCACCGCCGCGGGCCTGGCCCTGGGGGGCAAGATTCCCTTTGCCAGCACTTTCGCCATGTTCGCCACCGGCCGGGCCTGGGAGCAGATCCGGCAAAGCATCGCCTACACCAAGCTCAACGTCAAGATCGTGGCGAGCCATGGCGGCGTCAGCGTGGGCGAAGACGGCGGCTCCCACCAGGCGGTGGAGGACCTGGCCCTGATGCGCATCCTCCCCAACATGGTGGTGTTGGTGCCCGCAGACGGCCCCGAGACCAGGGCCATGGTCCGGTGGGCCGTGGAGTATCAAGGCCCGGTCTATATCCGCACCGGGCGCATGCCCTTCCCGGTGATTTACGACGAGGACCACCGCTTCGAACTGGGGCGAGGCTACATCCTGCGGGAAGGAGAGGACGTCACCCTGGCCGGTGTCGGCCTCATGGTCCATCACTGCCTTGAGGCCGCGCACCTCCTGGCCCAAGAAGGCGTTTCCGCCCGGGTCCTCAACCTCTCTTGCCTGAAACCCCTGGACTGGCAATTGGTGGTGGACTCCGCGCGGCTGACCGGCGCTTTTGTTACCGCCGAAGAACACCTGGCCACCGGAGGCCTGGGCAGCGCGGTGAGCGAAGTCCTGGCCGAACACTGCCCCGTGCCCTTGCAACGCATCGGCCTCCGGGACATCTTCGGCACCTCCGGCAAGGCGGAAATTCTGCTGAAGCATTACGGCTTGATGCCCGATGATATTAAAGGAGCGGCAATAAAGGCGCTGGCCCGCAAAAACGGGCGTTGAGGGGCAGGGTCGGAGTTAAGACCGGGCTCGCATCCCTGCTTAACTGCGTTCCCCCGCCTGGATTACAGATAAGAGGCAATCCCGTGAAACTTTTCAAAATCAAAAACTCCCGAACCGGGTGCGGTGTGTTCCTATACCGGATCCTGCCCTTCTTTCTGGCCCTTTTTCTGGCGTTTTCCGGGACGCAACCCACCGCGGCCGCTTCCACTTCCGCCCAGAACTATGAAGCCCTGCGGCTGATTATGGAAGCCTTCCATGAAATCTCCCAGAAATTCGTCCATAAAAAGAGCGAAGAAGAAATAGTCTATGGCTCCCTCCGAGGTTTGATGAATTCCTTGGACCCCGACTCTTCTTTCCTCACCCCCAAGGAATATCAGCAGGTTCTGAGCGGACAGAAGGGGCCCGTGGCGGAAGCCGGGGTAGATTTGATTTACAAGGACAACCTCCTCACCGCGGTTTCGGTCATGGAATACGGACCGGCCTGGCGGGCCGGGCTGCGGCCGGGGGACCACATCCTCAAGATCAACGGGCAACTGGTGCGCAATCTCACCACCCAGGAGGCCACCAGCCGCTTCCGGGGAAACCCGGGAACCGCGTTCAAACTCCAAGTTCTACGCAACGGCCTGGTCAAACCCCTGGACCTGACCTTGACCCTGGAACCCCTGGCCCCGGGGCGGGTGAGCTCTAAAGTCCTCCAGGACTCCTATGCTTATATCCGCGTTCCCTACTTCACCCCGGAAACCCCGGGAGAGTTGATCGCAACCTTGAAACCATTGAAACTGCACCACCCGCCCATCCGGGGAATTGTCCTGGATCTGCGTAATAATGCCCGGGGCAGCCTGGACCTGGCGGTGCGCGCAGCCTCCCCCTTCCTGGGGGAAAAAGAGGTGGCTTCCACCCGGGGCCGCCCCCCGGAGCCGAGCCAGACTTATCACGGCAGCGCTCGGGAAGAGCTTTCCAAGTTAAACCTGCCCCTGGTGGTGCTGGTGGACGGGGGCACGGCCCGGGCCGCGGAGGTCCTGGCCGGGGCTCTCCGGGACCAGTTCCAGGCCGTGCTTCTGGGCTCAAAAACCGTGGGGCTGTGCGGCCTCACCAAGGTCCTGCCCCTCCAGGACGGCTCCGCCCTGGTGATGACTGTGGCCCAATGTTATACCCCCAAAGGCCAGAAGATTCACGGCAAGGGGCTGGAGCCTGAAGTCGCGGGTAAAACGCCCGCCGCCCCCGCCGGCGTCACCACCCCAATCAAGCTCCTGCCGGAACAAGACCCTTGGGTGGAGCAGGCCTTGGAGATTTTAAAGACTGGAAAGCCCCGGAAATTAGCGGGAAAGGTGGAAAAACCATGATTTCGTGCCGGAGGCGTGGGGGAAAGCCCATGACCCCCAGAAAAATAGCGGGCGGCTTTGCGGGCCTATTTCTGATTCTCGCCCTCTGCGGCGGTCTGTTCCTGTGGCAGCCGGTCCCCACTGCCGCCGACTTCCGGGGCGCCCCCGTACAAATGACGGCGCTATCACAACCCGTCGCCCCAGTCGCAGACGCCAAGCTCCGGGTCCTGGCCCAGGCCCTGGCCCTGGTGGAAGAACAGTATGTGGAGCCCAAGACCCCTAAGGATCTAATTTATGGGGCCATCCAGGGCGCGGTGAGCACTTTGGATTCCCACTCCTCCTTTATGAACCCGGAGGAATACCGGGAGTTGCAGATCGAAACCAAGGGCAAATTCAGCGGCATCGGCATCGAAATTACCCTGAAGGACCGCATCCTGACGGTGGTCTCCCCCATTGAAGGCACCCCTGCCTACCGCATGGGCCTCCAGGCCGGGGATCAGATCGTCAAAATCAACGGCGCGCCCACCAAAAACATGAGCCTCACCGAAGCGGTGAAGGCCATCCGGGGCCCCAAAGGCTCCAAGGTGACCCTCACCATCAACCGGGAAGGTTTTGCACAACCCAAGGATTTTGCGATTGTCCGGGAGATCATCCCCATCCGCAGCGTCAAAGCCCGTATCATCGACGGGGGCATTGGCTATATCCGCCTGGCCAATTTCCAGGACCAGACCGACCAGGACCTGCAGGCCTACCTGAAGAAGATGCAGCAACGCCTCACTCCCTTCAAAGGTCTGATCCTGGACCTGCGCAATGACCCGGGAGGCCTGCTGGAGCAGGCGGTGCGGGTAACGGACGAATTCCTCAGTTCCGGGCTCATCGTCTATACGGAAGGGCGCTCTCCCCAGCAGAACATGCGCTTCTACGCCCACCCCGGCAAGAAGATAGAGGTTCCCGCGCCCATGGTGGTCATCATCAACGAGGGCAGCGCCTCGGCCTCGGAAATCGTGGCCGGCGCGCTCAAGGACCAGAAGCGGGCCATCGTCATCGGCACCAAGAGCTTCGGCAAGGGTTCAGTGCAAACCATCATTCCCCTGGAAGACGGGTCCGCCCTGCGCCTGACCACGGCCCTCTTTCACACTCCCAGCGGCGCCACCATCCAGGACAAGGGCATTGTCCCGGATGAGGTGGTCCAGGAACCGGAAATCCCCGTGGGCAAAAGCTTGCAAAAAGTCCGGGAGGAGTCCCTGAGCAAGCACATGCGCAAAGAAGGCCTGACGGATAAGCCCTGGAGCCAACCCATCGCCGCCGCGGAACTGGATCAGGACCCCCAACTGAAGCGGGCCGTGGAGATGCTCCGCAACTGGCCCCCAAAAAAGTTGGCGCAGCAGCCTAAATGAGGGTTTCCGGTTTTCAGTTTTCGGTTTTCGGTAAAGACCTTCGATAAAGCTAATAGAAAGTTTGAGGGGGGAATGATCTAATCATTCCCCTTTTTCATCCTCCTTTATTACTAAAAACTGCTCATTTATTCAGCTTTCGGAATTAACATGTCCCCTTCTTTTCACCGAAAACCGAAAACCGAAAACCGAAAACCGGCAAGGCCGCAGGCCTTGCCGCTAGTGGCCATTATCGGCCGGGCCAACGTGGGGAAATCCACCCTCTTTAACCGCCTGACCCGCTCCGCCCGGGCCCTGGTGGCGGATTTTCCCGGGGTCACCAGGGACCGCCTCTATGGCCGCGTGGACCGGGAAGACCATTCTTTCCTGCTGGTGGACACTGGCGGCCTGGTGGGGGGTGAGGAAGAAATGGGGGAACTGGTGCGCCGCCAGGCCGAGGCCGCGGTGGCCGAAGCCGACCTACTTCTGTTGGTGATGGACGGCAAGGAAGGCCCCCAGGCCGGGGACGGGGAGGTCATCGACTTTCTGCGCCGCACCGGCAAGCCCTTCCTCCTGGTGGTGAACAAAATCGACCATCCGGGCCGGGAGGAGCTGCTGCCGGAATTCTACCGCTTCGGGGTCAGCCCCCTCTTCCCCGTGGCCGCGGCCCACGGGTTAGGCATCGACGCCCTGTTGGCGGCCCTGGTCCAGAAACTGCCCCCGCCCGAAGAAGCCGCCACCTCCGCGCCCGGCATCCGGGTGGCCATCCTGGGCCGCCCCAATGTAGGAAAATCATCCCTGGTCAACCGCTTCCTGGGGGAAGAACGCCTCCTGGTGAGCCCCCAGCCCGGCACCACCCGGGACGTGGTGGACACCCCTTTACAGTGGCAGGAGCAGGATTACGTCCTGGTGGACACCGCGGGCCTGCGCCGTCCCAGCGTTGTCGCCGCCGGGTTGGAGCGGCAGATGGTGCTCAAGGCCATCAAGGCCATGTCCAGGGCCGAGGTGGCGCTGCTCCTCCTGGACGCCCAGGAGGGCTTGACTGCACAAGACTTGCGCATCGCCGGGCTCATCATCGACCAGGGCAAGGGCTGCCTCATCCTGGTCAATAAGTGGGATCTGCTAAAGCAAGACCCCCAGCAGGCCCAAAAGGTCCTGGAGCGGGTGACCGCGGGGCTGGAGTTTATGGCTTACGTGCCGGTGCTGCCGGTCTCCGTCAAGACCGGTTATAATCTGCAAAAAATCTTTCCTCTGGTCAACGCCATCTATGACCAGAGCAGCCGCCGCGTCGCCACTCGGGAACTCAACCTTCTCCTGAGGGAGATCGTTGACCGGGTGCCGCCGGCCCGGTATCGGGACCGCCCCGTAAAATTCTATTATCTCACCCAGGCGGAAGTCCAGCCCCCCACCTTCATCGCCTTTGTCAACCAACCCGCGGGCGTCAAGGATTCCTACCGCCGCTATCTGGTGAAGCAACTCCGGGAGAGACTGGGCCTCACCTACGCGCCGGTGCGCCTTTATCTGAAAGGCAGGCAGCGCCGGGGTTAAAAGAAAGATTCACCACGGAGACACAGAGGACACAGAAAAGTGATCAGTTTTTCAGTGGTCAGTGGCCAGTGAAAAGCTTAGGCTCTCTCAGAATGACAGTTGATGATGCTTATAGGGAGATATTGAATAAAGAAAAGATTTTTGGCAATCGCTATAACTACTGACCACTGGCCACTGATTTTCTCTGTGAGCCTCTGTGCTCTCTGTGTCTCTGTGTCTCTGTGGTGAGTTTTTTAATTGCGGATACGGAAAGTCAAGAGAATAAATACCCCTCACCCTAACCCTCTCTTTAAAGGGCCAAGGCTGAGGCAAAAGCCGGGTTTTCAGGAGTTTTAAGCCTTTACCAGACGCAGGGCGGGGCGGCCATCCGATTGGCGCTCCGGTTTGTGCTTATTCCCTTTTTTCAGAGAGTTTTTGACCCGGACCCCGTTAATCAGGAAGTAGGCGATCACCGCGCGTTCCCACGCGGGTGAGATCTCCAATTGCTCCATGCGGGATTTAAAATGATTCAGGAGGGCGGTGAGTTCCGGTTCGTCGTAGGCCAATACTCGGTCGGCTAAACGTTCAATGGCTTCTGCAATCATTTATACTCTTTCTTCCCTGAACTATTTTCTTTATCCATCCAGCAACCTAAAGTATCTACAATTAAAAGTCAAGAAAAAGTATTCAGGTTATTCTTCCTCTTCCAGGGCGGCAATCACCCGGCCCAAACGCTGCGCCTCCAGCCGCAATATCTCTTCCCCCTGGGCCGCGGTAGCCTTTGAAGGATCGCCCCAGACCCCTCCCGGCCAAAAGCGGCGTTTGTCCCGCACCAGGATATATTTAGGGAACGCGGGCCATTCCGCGGGGGCCGCGCCTTTAACCAAATGGGGGTACGCGGCCAGCATGAGCGCGGTCTCCACCTCGCCGGCGTGGGCGTCCCCTTGGGTTTGCACCAACTGGGGGTTCTGTGCAAGAACCTCCCGGAGCAGGTCCAGGATGTTGACCACCGCCACCCTAAGCTCCGGCAGTTCCTCCAGCAAGGTCTCCCCCGCCTCCAGGAGCGCGGCCATATGGGTGCCCCCGGCGTGGCCGCTGATGATGGCCAGATTACAAAAACCCTGGCGGTAAAACTCCCGGCCCAGGTCCTTAACCAACGCCCGGAGGGTGTCCCCGGAGAGGCTCACCGTGCCCGGATGCTCCCGGGTGGAGCGGCATACCCCATAAAACAGCGGCGGGGCCACCAGCACGGCCCGCGCCGGGCCAACTCCAGGGCGTGGAAGAGGTCGGTGCCCAGGGGCAGATGAGGCCCGTGCTCCTCCAGGGAGCCCACGGGCAGGATAACCGTCTTGATCCGCCCTTGCAGGCCCTCAAATTCCGCCATATTCAGCTCTTCCCACATTGCCATAATCCCTTCTTACTCCGCCCTTGGTCCAGGGGCAAGGAGATTTTTCCAGGTGTGCAGAAAAAAACCCTTGACTAAATTTTTGCCAGCGGGGTATAAAAGCCAAGGTTGTTAAAAAAAGCACAAGGAGATTAGGGGCATTGGAAATCCCTGAGGCCTTGAGCGACTTTTCCTTCGTTCTGGTTTACCTGCTGGCCGCGGCCCTGTTCGCTATGGGCCCCCTCATTATCGCCTTCCTGATCGCGCCCCGGAGTTTCGGTCCAGCCCGGGATTCGATCTATGAATGCGGCATGCCGGCCATCGGCAGCGCCTGGATCCAAGTAGCCGATGCCTGGTGCAGGGGGGTTTTCAGTTGGAAACGAAAACAGGTGCACCCTTAATCCATCTGGGCCTCCTGGAAGAGGCCCTGAATCTGGCCCGGGCCAACTCCTTGTGGCCCCTGACCTTCGGCTTGGCCTGCTGCGCCATCGAAATGATGGCTGCGGGCGCGGCCCGGTTCGATCTGGACCGGTTCGGAGCCGGGGTCTTTCGGCCATCGCCCCGGCAATCGGACTTGATGATTGTGGCCGGCACCATCTCCAAGAAAATGGCCCCGGCCATTGTCCGCCTCTGGGACCAGATGCCCGCGCCCAAATGGGTGATCGCCATGGGCAACTGCGCCATCTCCGGCGGTCCTTTTTATTATGAGAATCAGTACGCCATTGTGCCCGGAGCTGACCTGATCATCCCCGTGGACGTTTACGTGCCCGGCTGCCCGCCCCGGCCCGAGGGCCTGATCGAAGGCATCCTGCTCCTGGAAGAAAAGATCACCAAACGGGGCCGGTTGAGGAAGTTCCGCGATGCTAACCGATAGTATCCCCAAGGCCCTGTCGCCCCTGAACCTGGAAAAGGTCGCACCCGGGGAATACGCCAAGACGGGCTATCATCTGGAAGTCACGGCCAAGCCCGAGCAGATGCCCGCGGTGGCCCAGGCCATGCTAAAAGAGGGCTGCTTCCTGGAGTCCTTCACCGCGGTGCACACCTCCCGGGAGGCCTTCACCCTGGTCTATCACTTTGCCAACTTCTACGAACTCTGCCGCACTGCGGTCCGCGCCACCCTGCCTGAGGGGGCCGAAGCCCCCACCATCAGCCACGTATTCCCCGCGGCTGACTGGTACGAAAGGGAGGTATACGACCTGTTCGGCATCAAGTTTGCCGGCCATCCCAACCTGAAGCGCCTGCTGCTCCCCGAGGATGCCGAGATCCACCCCCTGCGGAAAGAATTTGCCGCGGAGGGGGAAACCAAAGCGGAAGCGCCAAAATGATCACCTCAGGAATCGAAGAAAAGACCTTTGTCCTCAACCTGGGCCCCCAGCATCCCAGCACCCACGGGGTCTTGCGGGTCCTATTGGAGATGGACGGGGAATACATCGCCTCTGCGGAACCGGTCATCGGCTACGGCCACCGGGCCCACGAGCACATGGCCGAAAACCGCAACTATCACCAATTCTTGCCCAACATGGGCCGGGTGGACTACCTCCACGCCCTGGCCTTCAACCACGGTTACTGCATGGCCGTGGAAAAGCTCATCGGCGTCACCGTGCCGGAACGGGCCGAGTTCATCCGGGTGATCACCAACGAACTCAACCGCATCACCTCCCACCTGCTCTGGTTCGGCGCCTATCTCATGGACCTGGGGGCCTTCACCCCCTTCCTTTACTGCTTCGACGACCGGGAGCACATCCTGGACCTCCTGGACCGCATCACCGGCTCCCGCCTCACCTATTGCTTTTTCCGCTTCGGCGGGGTGCCCAAGGATATCGACGATGATTTCATCTCCGGGGTCCGGACCTTCATCAAGCGGCTGCGCAGCCGTTGGGTGGATTACCACAACCTGGTGACCAAAAACGTCATTTTTATCCACCGGGCCAAAGGGGTGGGCGTCTTCACCAAGGAGCAGTGCCAGCTTTACGGGATCACCGGCCCCAGCCTCCGGGGGAGCGGCATCCCCTATGACATCCGTAAAAGCGAGCCTTACTCCGCCTATCCCTTGTTCGACTTTGAGATTCCCATCGGCGACAACGGCGACATCTACGACCGTTATATCGTCCGCCTCCGGGAGATGGAGCAGAGCTGCCGCATCATTGAACAGGCCCTGAACAAGCTCCCCAACGGCCCCATCATGGCGGAGAAGGTGCCCAAGCGCCTGAAACCCGCGGCTGGAGAAGTCTACCAGGCCGTGGAGACCGCCCGGGGCGAATTCGGCACCTACATCGTCAGTAACGGGGATATCAAACCCTACCGGATCAAACTGCGGGTCCCGTCCTTTTCCAACTTAAGCCTCATGGTGGAGAGCTTTAAGGACAACCTTGTGGCCGACGTGGTGGCCATCCTCGGTTCCATTGACGTGGTCATCCCGGAAATCGACCGGTAAGAACCTTCTGCGAGCGACTTATGGATTTGCTAACGCATTTGGGAATAGAAGGGGTAAGGATGATCGTGGGCCTCATCGCGGTCATCGCCCTGGTCTCGGTGAACGCCTTGTTCCTCATCTGGATGGAGCGCAAAGTCTCCGCCCATATGCAGCTCCGCCCCGGCCCCATGGAAGTGGGCTGGCACGGCGCCATCCAGACCATCGCCGACGCCGTAAAGCTCATGGGCAAGGAGCTGATCACCCCGGAAGAGGTGGACCGGCCCATCTATTACCTGGCCCCCATCGTGGTTTTTCTGCCGGTGCTCCTTACCTTCCTGGTGATCCCCTTCTCCCAGACCATGATCATCAAGGATATGAACGTGGGGATCGTTCTTATCCTGGCCTTCTCCACCCTCACCGTCCTGGCTATTCTCATGGCCGGTTGGGCCTCCAACAACAAGTACTCGGTCTTCGGGGCCATCCGCTCCGTGGCCCAGAACATCGCCTATGAGATCCCGCTGCTGGTCACGGTGATGAGCATCATCCTCATGGTGGGCTCTTTCAAGCTCACGGACATCGTCACCGCCCAGGGCCGTTACTGGTTTATCCTGGTGCAGCCCCTGGCGTTTATTCTTTATATTATTTGTGCCACCGCGGAGACCAATCGGACGCCCTTTGATCTGCCTGAAGCTGAATCCGAGTTGGTCGCCGGTTTTCATACCGAGTATAGCGGCATGCGCTTCGCCCTTTTCTTTCTCGCCGAATACACCAACATGTTCATTGTCTCCGCGGTGGCTGCTGTCCTCTTCTTGGGCGGCTGGCGGGGACCCATCCTCCCCGGGGTGGTCTGGTTCCTGATCAAGGTTTACGCCCTCATCTTCCTGATCATGTGGTTCCGTTGGACCTTCCCCCGGGTGCGTTTCGACCAGTTGGTCACCTTTGCCTGGAAGATTTTGATTCCCTTGTCCTTTGTCAATCTGCTGCTTACCGCCCTGGCATTGAAAATCTTTTGAGGAACCGTGCCTTAAATGAAGGTTGAACAGCAATGATGACCTACGTTAAAGAGATTCTGGTGGGTTTCTGGAGCCTCCTGGCGGGCATGGCGGTCACCATCCGCTATTTCACCAAACCCATCGTCACCGTCCAATATCCTCGGGAAAAGATCCAGATGAGCCCGGCTTACCGGGGCTATCCCCAGCTCATCCTCGATCCCGAGACCCAGACCCATCGGTGCATCGCCTGTGAGATGTGCTCCCGCATCTGCCCCTCCCAGCTCATCGCCGTGGAAGGGGCCAAGTTCCCGGGCGAAAAACAAAAAAGAGGCGTCAAGTACGTCCACGAGCACTATTACTGCAGCCTCTGCGGCCTGTGCATCGAGGTCTGCCCCACCACGGCCCTGGAATACTCCGCGGAATACCGCCTGGCGGGCTATCGCCGGGAAGATGCGGTCATTGACCACCTGATTCTCTTGCAACAGAGGCAGAAGGCCGCCGGGGTGCCCATTACTCCGGTTCCCACGGCAGAGGAGATCGCGGCTGCGGCTGCTGCCGAAGCCGCGGCCAAAGAGGCCAGGGAAAAAGAAGCCAAAGCCAAGGCCGCGGCCGCGAAAAAGCCTGCGCCCGCTGAGGAGGTGAAAGAATGAACTTCCCCGGTTTTCTTTCCCCTCAGGGAATTGCCACCATCGCCTTTTTCGTGGTGGTGGCGGTGACTCTGGTGGGCGCCCTCATCGCCGTGGCCGCGCGCAACATCTTCCACAACGTCCTGGGACTGGCCATGTCCCTGATCGGCGTGGCCGGGCTGTTCCTCTACCTCAACAGCCCCTTTGTGGCGCTGATGGAAATCCTCATCTACGTGGGAGCCATCTGCATCGCCATTTGCTTTGCTATTATGCTCTCCGAGCCTCTCTACCTGCCCCGGCCCCCCCGGAAGTTCACGAAAATCCTGGGCGCCATGGCCGGCTCGGGCCTGGTCTTCATCTTTTTGCTCCTCTTAACCAAGAAGACCAAATGGGTCCCCGCGGCCGAGCGGAGCACGGATTGGTCCGTCACCACCATAGGCCATTACCTGCTCACCAATTACTCCCTGATCTTTGAAGTAGTCTCCTTACTCTTATTGGTGGCTATGCTGGGCGCCATCGTCATTGCCCGGGGCGGCCGCGGCAGCTCTTAATTTTCGAGGTCCATGATGCTGGTCTTCAATCAACTGGAAACCTACCTCTACCTGGCCCTGCTCCTTTTTGCCATCGGCCTGTATGGGGTATTGGCCCGACGCTCCCTGATCGCCATCTTGATCTCCGTGGAGCTCATCCTCAACGCCGCAAGCATCAATTTTATGGCCTTTAACCGCTTCCTGGCTCCCCACCCCGCGGTGGGCCAGGTCATTGCCTTATTCATTATGGCCGTGGCCGCCGCTGAGGCCGCCATCGCCTTGAGCATCATCGTGGCCGTGTACCGGAAGCTCAAGTCCATCAACATCGAACACGCCACTGAGCTTAGGGGTTGATCATGGGCGCGTGTGATCCCAATTTCCTGTCCTGTTTGCTCATTGTTGCCTTACCGCTCCTGTCCTTCGCGGTAATCATGATCTTTACCTGGAGAAGACACAAACTCTCCCTGGCCATTTCCTTGACCTGCTCCACCATTCCCCTGATTCTGGCCTGGTCGTTGTTCTTTAGGCTAAAGGACGCGGTCACCATGGCCAAGCCCATCGTCACCCAGGTCAACTGGCTGGTGTCGGACGCGGTCATCGTCCCCTTCGGCTTTCTTCTCGATCCGGTGAGCCTGTTGATGTTGGCCATCGTCGCCACCATCAGTTGGCTGATCCAGATTTACTCCATCGGCTACATGGAGGGGGACCCGGGGTTTGCCCGCTTTTTTGCCGACTTGTCTCTCTTCGGCATGTCCATGTTGAGCTTGGTCTCGGCCAGCGGCATGCTTCAATTGTTCATCTCTTGGGAATTGGTGGGTCTGGCGTCTTATCTCTTAATCGGCTTCTGGTATGAGAAGTTCTCCGCTTCCGAAGCCGGCAAGAAAGCCTTTGTGGTCACCCGCTTCGGGGACATCGGCTTCTTTATGGGTCTGGTCTTCCTCACCTTCTTTTTGAAGGATCTCAATATCTTCGGTCTCGGCATTTTTGACATCAATAACGCCGCTCTCACCCACAAGTTGACGGAAGCCCAGGTCACCCTCTGCGCCCTGCTCATCTTCTGCGGTGTGTCCGGCAAAAGCGCGCAGTTCCCCATCCATGTCTGGCTGCCGGATGCCATGGAAGGTCCCACGCCGGTCTCCGCGCTGCTGCATTCCGCCACCATGGTGGCTGCCGGTATCTATCTCATAACCCGGCTCTTCCCCCTCTTTGCCGCCTCCGTCACCGCCATGTCGGTGGTCCTGGTCATCTCCACCATCACCCTGCTGCTCTCCTCCACCATCGGCATGGTGGCTAAGGACATAAAGCAGGTTTGGGCCTACTCCACGGTGAGCCAATTGGGGTTCATGGCCATGGGCCTGTCGGCCGCGGCCCTGGGCGGCAGCACCCTGTTCGCCGGTTACTATCATCTCACCACCCATGCGGCCTTTAAGGCGCTGCTCTTTCTCTGCGCCGGCGTCTTTATCCACCACTTCGGGACCAATGACTTTTTCGTCATGAGCAAAGACGGGGGCCGCAAACTGGCCATCCCCATGATCACAGTCACCATCGGCGCCCTGGCCCTGTCGGGAATCTTCCCCTTCTCCGGCTTCTTCAGCAAGGAAGCCATCCTGGCCCAGTTGTGGCACCTGCCCAACAAGATGTGGGTCGGCCTGGCCCTCTTCGGGGCTTTCCTCACCGCGTACTACACCTTCCGGGTGATCTTCGTCCTCCTCTTTCCCCGCAAAGACGATGATCCGGTGTGGCAGGAGTATTACGTGCGGGAACCGGGCGGGCACGGGCATGGGGCCCATGATGATGATGCCCCCGGCGGGCATGACGAACACCACGGCGTCCCCTGGGTCATGTCCTTCCCTCTGATAGTGCTGGCCGGTTTCACCCTGGTCCTGGGATTCTTGCAGACCCCCCTGGAGAAGTTCCTCCTGGGCGAATCCCATCCCCACGACATGAACTATATGCTCCTCTTCTCCGCGGTGGGTTGCGCCCTGGGGGGCATCGGCGTGGCCTGGCTCGACTGGGGCTCTCCCAAGGCCAAGTGGCAGGGCTTCATCAAGAAGTTCCCGGCCCTGGAGAACTTTTTCATCCAGAAATGGTATATGGACCATTTCTGGCGCTGGTTCCTCAACACTTTCATCTACGGCACCTTTTCCCGGATCTTCACTTATAACGACCGGCGGGTGGTGGACGGCGGCGTGGACGCGGTGGCCTTCTCCACTATCGGCAGCGGCCGCCTGCTGTCTTTCATCCAGACCGCGTTCGTGCAACTCAACATGCTCTTCATGGTCCTGGTCCTGGCTGGGGTCGGGCTATATCTCTTGATGGGTCGCTGATATGACCGAACATGCTGCCACTTTTCCGGTATTGTCGTGCATGCTCATCTCGCCGCTGGTGGGCCTGATTATCCTCCTGTTGCTCAAGGAGGAGCAGAAGTTCCTTATCCGGGCCGTCTCCCTGGTGTCCGCGGGCATCTCCCTGGCTCTCTCCATCTATACCTTCGTAGCCTATGACAAGAGTCTGGGAGGACTGCAGTTCGTCGAAAAGTACGAAATGGTGAAGACCTTCGGGATCTCCTACTTTGTGGGCGTCGAAGGCCTGAACGCGCCGCTCCTGCTGCTCACCGGCATCGTCATCTTCACCGGCGTGCTCACCATGTGGGAGCTGGAAGTACGGACCAAGGAATTCTTTATCTGGATTCTGGCCCTGGTCACCGGGGTCTTCGGCGTCTTCATGTCCTATGACATGTTCATGTTCTTCCTGTTTTATGAGATTGCCGTGGTCCCCATGTACATCCTGATTCTGGTCTGGGGCTCCACCCGCAAAGAATACGCGGCCATGAAGCTGACCCTCTACCTGATGGCAGGCAGCGGTTTGATTATCCCCGGTATTCTTTTGCTTTACGCCTCCTCCGGCCTGGGCACCTTCAACATGTTGCAGCTCCACGCGGTCCACTTCTCCCCCTGGGTCCAGAAGGTGGCTTTTGTGCTGCTCTTCTTCGGCTTCGGGGTGCTGGCTGCGGTCTGGCCGCTCCACACATGGTCTCCCGTGGGCCACGTGGCTGCGCCCACCGCGGTGAGTATGCTTCACGCGGGCGTGCTCATGAAGCTGGGCTCCTTCGCGGTTCTGCGGGTGGCCATGTTCCTCTGTCCGGAGGGCTTCCATTACTGGGCCCAACTCATGGCGCTGTTGGCCACCACGGGCATTGTTTACGGGGTCTTCGTGGGCCTGGCCCAAACCGATCTGAAGTACGTCATCGGTTACTCTTCCGTGTCCCACATGGGCATCGTCTGCCTGGGACTGGCCACGGGCACGGTTGACGGCATCAACGGCTCCGTCTTCCAGATGTTCGCCCACGGCATTATGACCGCCCTCTTCTTCTCCTCGGTGGGCTATATTTATGACCGCACCCACACCCGGGACATCCACGAATTGGGTGGCTTCTCCAAGATCATGCCCGTAGCTTCGGCCTTCTTCATTACTGCCGCGCTCTGCGGTGCGGGGGTGCCGGGCATGGCCAGCTTCTGGGCGGAACTGCTGGTCTTCATCGCCACCGTTAAGGTCTTCCCGGTGCAGGGACTCTTGGCCATCGCCGCCCTGGTGGTGGGCGCGCTCTTCGCCCTGCGGGTCGTGCAAACCACTTTCTTCAACGAACCGAATCCCAAGTTTGTGCACTTTGAGGACGTCAGCCCCTTTCTGGGTCTGCCCCGGATGATGCTCATCGCCACGCTGGTCTTTTTCGGGATCTTTCCCCAGACCATGGTGGGCATGATCAAGTCCGCGGTGGTCCCCTTCCTCCAGGGAATGTAAAAGATGAACGTGATGCTCTTCGGACCGGAACTCTATTACTTGGGCGCGGCCCTGGTGTTCTTTCTCCTCAGCCTGAAACGCCGGGTGGAGCCTAAAGCTGATTACCAAATCGCCCTGGCCCTGGCCATGGGGGGCCTGGTGGTCACCGGCTTGTGCCTCTGCCAGCAAGGGGAGTTGTTCTTCAAGGCCTACCGGGTGGATCTCTTCAGCCAGATCTTTAAATTCGCCCTGGCCCTGGCCTTCTTTTTCGTGTTGACCATCTCCCATAACCTGGCCCACATCGAGGAACGCTACCACGCGGAATTTTATCTATTCCTCACCACCACCACCATCGGCATGATGATGCTGGTCAGCTCCGTGGAACTCCTCACCATCTACGTCTCCCTGGAGCTTTCGTCCTATTCCCTTTACATCCTGGTGCCCCTGCGCCGGGGAGACGGCATCGACGTGGAAGCGGGCATCAAGTACCTCCTCATCGGCGCAGTCTCTTCCGGGGTGATGCTCTTCGGGTTGAGCTATCTCTTCGGGGCCACGGGCAGCACTTATCTTGTGGATATTCTGCCGAAGTTGCCCCAACTGGTGGCCAGCCCCATCGGCCTTTTGGGTCTGCTCCTGGCCCTGGCGGGGTTTTTCTTTAAGCTCTCGGTCTTTCCCTTCCACTTCTGGGCTCCGGATGTTTACCAGGGTGCGGCCAATCAGGTGACCACCTTCATCGCCACCGCGTCCAAGGCCGCGGCGGTGGCCCTATTGCTCCGCCTGGTGGCCCTGGGCGCCGGTTACGGCTACGGCTTCGCCCAGGCCCTGGTCATCCTCTCCATCATTTCCATGACCCTGGGGAACCTGGTGGCCATCATCCAGAGGGATTTCAAACGCCTGCTGGCCTACTCCTCCATCGCCCATGCAGGCTACTTCTTGATCGGCATCCTCACCATGAAAGAGGCTGGGTATATAGCCGCCATCTACTATGCCCTGGCCTACCTGGTAATGAACTTCACCGTCTTCATGGTCATCTCGGAAGTGGCCAAAGACGGCCGGGACTTGAAGATCCAGGAATTGGCCGGATTGTGGCGCCGCAGCCCCTTGTTGAGCCTGAGCCTTATCGTCGGCCTCTTCGCCCTGGCAGGCGTGCCACCCTCCATCGGCTTCACCGGCAAGCTCCTGCTCTTCACTTCGGCCATGAGCCAGGGGTACTTCTGGCTGGTCCTCATCGGCGCGGTGAACGGCACCATCTCCCTATACTACTATCTGCGGGTGATCTACGCTTCGTATTTCACCGATGACCCGAGCCTCGGGCCCATCACCGTGTCCACCCCCATCCGCGTCCTGAACTATGCCTTGATCGCCATCGTCCTGGGCTTCGGGGTCTTCCCGGACCGCATCGTGGAACTGGCCAAGGCTGCAGTGAAAACAGTGCTTTAAAAGAAAAATATTAACCACAAAGACACGAAGACACAAAGGTTCACAGAGAAAAAAATGCCCTGGCTTGCCAGGGCATTTTCTTTTTTCCTTTGTGACTCTTTGTGTCTTTGTGCCTTTGTGCCTTTGTGGTATATTTTTACCCCCCCGGCGCGGCTCGGATTTGCATCAGGTCGATATGGTGGGATTGGAGCCAGCGGTAGATGGTCTTGCTGCAGACCCTGAGCCGCCGGGAGAGCGCGGAGATATTGCCCCCTTCTGCGAGGAGGAGTTCTTCCAGTTGGGCCCGGCCCGGGCGGGAAGGCATGTCGGTGATCCGGGGAATTAAGGCCGGCAGCGCCGGGCCCGGCGACTGGAAGGTAAAGGACAGGTCCCCTTCCCGGATCACTCCCCCGGTGCTGAAGAGCACCGCCCGGGTGATGACGTTCTTCAGCTCCCGGATGTTTCCCGGCCAGTGATGTTGCTGTAACCTCCGGGCCGCGGCCGGGGTGAAACGCACCATCTGCTCCCGCCCGTAGGGGCGGGTCGCGGTCTGGGCCAAATGGGAAGCCAGCAATAGAACGTCCTCCCCCCGTTCCCTTAAGGGCGGCAAATGGATCAGAAGCACTGCCAGGCGGTCATACAGATCCTGGCGAAACCGGCCTTGGAAGATGAGACCCGGGAGGTCCTGATTGCTGGCGGCCACCAGCCGCACGTCCACTTTGACGGGGGCGTCGGCCCCCACCGGCTCGATCTCGCCCTGCTCCACCGCCCTGAGCAGCCGGGGTTGGACGGAGAGAGGCAGGTCCCCCACTTCATCCAGGAAGAGGGTGCCCCGGTGGGCCGACTTGAACTTCCCGGTGCGGGTGCGGCGGGCGTCGGTGAAAGAGCCCTGGAGATGGCCGAAAAGCTCGCTCGCAGCCAGAGGTTCCAGGAAGGTGGCGCAATTGGTCCTAAGGAAAGGCTGGCCCCGGCGGGGGCTCAACTGCCAGAGGGCTTCCGCCACCAATTCCTTGCCGGTGCCCGGTTCTCCCACCAACAGCACGGGCAGTTCGGAGCGGGCGTAAAGGGGCAGGTTGGCCAGTATTTTTTGCAAAGGAGGATAACAGGTGATGATCCGGCCCAAGGGCAGAATCTGGCCGGGGTTTAGAAGCGCTCCCTCCCCAGAGACCACCTGGCAATCGTTCCCCACCATGAACCCAGCCCCTCCTTGAAGTCTTGTAGCTTAAGGAAGACTATGAGATAAAAATGGAGGTCAGACCAAAGGCTTACGGCGATCCATTTTCTAGGCGGCTTGTTATAAAATTTATTGCGAAAATAATAATAAAAGATAAAATATATTGTCAATATATTTTTTCAATAAATTATGTAGCCCCCTAATTTTTATTACCCCTTTCCTTTCCCGACTAGAGGCCGGCCAAAATTTCCTCAGCCCGGCTGCGTACTTCTGAGTAAGGACTGGTTAAGGCCAAAACCTGCAACCGCCCCTTGAAACCCTGTTGTTCCACCCGGCTCCGGGACCCTGCCTGAGCGGCCATGGCCCCCAAAACCTCCACCACCACCTCCGGCTCCGGATAATCCAGCAGCCGGGTCAGGGCCCCCCACTCCTCCGGCAAACCATATTCCTGCAAAAAAAACTTTACAAATTCTGTAAACTTTTTGGTGCCGTGCAGGGCCTCCAGTTTCCGAAGTGCCTCCCGGTACTCGGGCCGGCCCCGTTTCCCCTTGAATAAGGCCTCGGCCTGGGCCAAGGCCTGCTGCCGGACCCGCTCCGCCTCTTTTTTGGGCAGCCGCGCCTTTTTGGGAGCCCCATGCTGCTGGCGGTCCCGCCGCTGGTCGATCTCCCGCCAGCTAGGGCGTTCCCGGTCGTCGTCGTCTTGTTTTGGAGTCATTTTTCTTTCCAGTTTTTAGTTTTTGGTTTTTGGTTTTTGGTTTTTGGTGAAAAATTTCCCTGGAAATCGTCAAAAATTACATAATTAAAAGATCGTCTATTATGAGGGAAAATAAATCTCCAAAAGAATAATCTCAGGCTGACCTGAGCAATAAAGGCAGGGCAATATTTCTTTTCTATTTTTTAACTAAAAACTAAAAACTGAAAACTAAAAACCGTCTTTAAAAGATCCAATTCGGGTGTCTCGCCGTCACTCCTTCTAGATACTCCCAAATCCACTCCCGAATAGCCGGAGCCAGATAAAACCGGGGCCGGAGCAGGTTATCCTTAGGGGCCACCACACCTTCCTCCAGGGCTTGCCGGTGCAGGGCCAACCCCGGATAGATGCGCACTCCCACCGTCAGGTTGACCATTTGGGGCCGGTATTGCTCCAGCAGGGCCACGCTCTCTTTGACCGTCTCCGGGGTCTCACCGGGGCCGCCCAGGAGCAGGAAGCAGGAGTAGGAAATCCCTTCTTCCTCCAGTAAGCGGAAGGTGAGCTCCACCTGCCGCCGGCCGAAACCCTTGCCCAACTTCGTCAGCACCAATTCCGAGCCGCTTTCGTTGCCCACCTGCATGAAGGCTCCCCCGGCCTGGCGGATAAAACGAAAAAGTTCCCGGTCCGGGGCCGCGGGATTGAGGAGAGCGCCCCACTCCAAAGGCAGGTTGAGATCGAGGATGGCCCGGCAGAGACTCTTGGCATAGCTGGGCGGGCAGTTGAAGAGATTATCCACGAAATAGAAGCGCGTTAAACCCCATTTTTCATGCCAGGCCGCCAGCCAGGAAGCGATTTGCCCGGGCTCCCAGGCCCGGAACCGCCGCCCTTCCAGCAAAGGCGTGGTGCAATAGATACATTTCATGGGGCAGCCCCGGCGGGTCTGCACCGGCACCATCCCGGGAAGTTTGGCGCTTCCCTGGGCCTCCTGGTAAAGGTCGGGAGTAAAATATTCCAGGGCCGGGGCCGGCAAACTCTTGAGGTCGGCCACCCTTTGCACCGGATTCAGCCGCCACGTGTCTCCCTGCCGCCATGCCAACCCGGAGACCGTCTCCCAATCCCGGCTGCCGCTAGAGGCCGAAAGAAATTCCCGGAAAGCCCCCTCCCCTTCCCCGGCCACGCCGAAGTCGGCCTCCAGGTATTCCATAAATTCCCGGGGCATAATGCTGAAGCCGGCTCCCCCCACCACGACGGGAGCAGCGCTGAGTTCTTTAAGCAGATGCACCAGGTCCTTCACTTCGCTGATGTAAGATTCGGGATTACGGCTGTCCTGGTTATCAATATTTCTCACCGATAAGGCGATGACGTCCGGCGAAAACTCGATCACCGCGCGGCGCACCTGCCCCAGAGGGTCATCCGCAAACATGAAATCCAGGACCCGGACTTCATACTCATTTTTTACTGCGGCCACCACCGAGGCCAACCCCAGGGGCAGAGGCGGCACTACCAGGCGCAGCCGGTTGGGGGAGATGAAAAGGATGCGCATGTTCTATCGCCTGCTCCTGAAGAGTTCTTAGAAGTGGTAGCACAGGCTTTCCAGCCTGTGCGGATTAACGAGGCGGGCGAGGACGCCCGCCCTACGATTTTTCATAATTTCCGGGGCAGCCAATGGCTCATGAGGAACTGTTCCGATAAGTTAAAAAAATAAGCAGTGAGTTGGTGGGGCGGCCGTCTCTGGCCGCCTTTCTTAATGGCGGGCACGGAGGCCCGCCCCACCAGCTTTTTCATCATTTACGGGTGGGCCAACGGCCCATGAGCAACTGCTTTGAGTTTCAGCTATGTTCGATAATTCAAATGATTTCCATTTAAGGCAAAAAGCTTGGGAAGGGAGAGGTATTTCCCCCCTTTTCTAAAGGGGGGTCAGGGGGGATTTTGTAAGCCTCTGAAAATTCCCCTAAATCCCCCTTTAAAAAAGGGGGACTTAAAAGCCTGCTACTCGGAAGATGTCCCATGAAACCGATTCTGGGCCGCTTGCAACCCTTCCCGGATCAGGCAATCCACCGCCTGGGCCCCCCGCTCGACCAGGGTGGCCACGGTCTCCTCCTCCTCCCGGGCAAAGGGGGAGAGCACGAAATTTTCCGAAGGGATCTCCGGCCTCGGGCGGCCGATGCCCAGTTTCACCCGGATGAATTCCTCGGTGTCCAGGGCGTTGATGATGGAGAGCACGCCCTTATGCCCCCCGGGGCCGCCCCGCTCCACGATCTTGAGGCGTCCCAGGGGCACGTCCAGGTCGTCGTGGACCACCACCAGGGCTGCGGGAGTAAATTTAAAATAAGCCAGGAGACGGGATACGGCGCGGCCGCTCAAGTTCATGAAGGTGGCGGGTTGAGCCAGAACCACGGTCTTCCCCCCTACCCTCCCCTGGCCCCAGGTGGCGTCCATGGTGCTCCGGGTTAAAGGAATCCCCCACAGCTCCGCCAGGGCCGCGGCCACCATGAACCCCAGGTTGTGCCGGGTCCAGGCGTACTGCGGGCCCGGATTACCCAAGCCCACCACTAAATGACGGTTTTCGGTTTTCGGTTTTCGGTTTTCGGTGGTCATGGATGGAAGCATTAAAGAAATTCCATCTTTATCCCCTCCTCCCAACGGGGAAGAGGGCTAGGGTGAGGGGGGAATGTAATCTCCACTTCTCTTAATAATTCGATGGATATTAGAATAAGACGATAATGAGGCATGATTTCAGCGGCTTGGCTGGCGCGAAGAACAGATGATTATCACTGCTAACCGAAAACCGAAAACTGAAAACCGAAAACTGTCTTTAAACAAACAACGAACTCACCGAATCCTGGTTGTGAATGTTGCGGATGGCCTCCCCCAGCAGCGGCGCCACGGACAGCACCTTGACCTTTTCCAGGGTCGCGGCCTCCGGGGTCAAGGGAATGGTGTCGGTCACCGCCAGGCTCTGGAGCAGCGACCCTTGCAGGTTACTCACTGCGTTCCGGGCCATCACCGGGTGGGTGATACAGGCGTGCACGCCCCGGGCCCCGTGGCGGATCAGCAGTTCCGCGGCCATGACCACCGTGGAGCCGGTGGTGATCATGTCATCCAGGATGATGGCCTCCTTGCCCCAGACGTTGCCGATGAGGGTCATGGCTTTGATGGCCGGCCCTTCCCGGCGTTTGTCGATGATGGCCAGGGAAGTGTGCAGCCTCTTGGCGAAGGCCCGGGCCCGCTCTACGCCCCCGGCGTCGGGGGAGACCACCACCACGTCAGGGCCGAAGCGCTGGCGGATATAATCCAGGACCACCGGCGCCGCGAACAAGTGATCCACGGGGATATTAAAAAATCCCTGGATCTGGCCCGCGTGCAGGTCCATGGTCACCAGCCGGTTGGCCCCCGCGGCGGTGATTAAATCCGCCACCAGCTTGGCGGAAATGGGCACTCGGGGCGCGGTCTTGCGGTCTTGCCGGGCATAGGCGTAGTAGGGCACCACCGCGGTGATGCAGGCGGCGGAGGCCCTTTTCAGGGCATCCACCATCAGCAATAGTTCCATCAGGTGTTCATTGCAGGGCACAGACAGGGGTTGAAGGACGTACACGTCTTGGCCCCGGACGTTCTCCCGGAACTCCACCATCAGCTCCCCATCGGAGAACTGCCCCACCACCGCCTGGCCCAGGGGCACCCCCAGGTGCCCGCAGATTTTCTCGGCCAGGGGCCGGTTGGCGTTGCCGCTAAAAATCTTCAAACCATCCATGCCTGTTCCCCCCAAACCGCGTCCGCTTCCTGGCCGGTAAGGCCCCGGGCCAGGGCCATCCACCCCTCAAAAGTCCCCCGCAATTTTTGTCCGGCCTGCCGGGCTGCCTCCAGGGTGGGGAAGAGCCCGAAAAGGGTGGGGCCACTGCCGGACATGCCCCGGGCCTGGGCTCCCAGGCGCCCCAGGGTCTCCAGCAGGTCCGCCAGTTGGGGATACCTCTTCAAAGTGACGCTCTCCAGGTCGTTATGGACCCAGGTTCCCGGCTGTTCCGGGTCCCAATCCCCCTCCCCCAGAATCTTATACCCTTTTAAGGCCTTCAGGTCCAGACTTTCATAGACCCAGCGGGTGGAAACCCGCACCCCGGGATTGAGCAGCAGGTACCAGTATGCGGGCAATTCCACTGGAGAAAGCTCGGTGCCGATGCCCCGGGCCACTGCCGGCCCAAGCCCCAGGAAAAAGGGCACGTCCGCGCCCAATTCCCCGGCCAGATTATGCAGAGCCTCGGCCTTAAGGGGCTCACCCGCCAAAGTGTTCAGGGCCAGCAAAGCCCCGGCCGCGTCGCTGCTGCCGCCTCCCAGGCCCGCGGCCGCGGGGATCCGTTTTTTAAGCCCGAAATGCGCCCCCACTCTGCGGCCCGTGACCCGCTGGAACCCCAGGGCCGCCTGCCATACCAGGTTCCCCGGTCCCCGGGGTATCCCCGGTTGGTCGCAATCCAGGAAGATGCCCGGCGGCGTGGGGCTGACGGTCAATTCATCAGCCAGGCTCAGGGGTT
Source organism: Deltaproteobacteria bacterium (assembly GCA_016208235.1). Taxonomy (GTDB): domain Bacteria; phylum Desulfobacterota; class Desulfobaccia; order Desulfobaccales; family 0-14-0-80-60-11; genus SURF-52. The sequence continues at coordinate 9,748 of JACQYN010000161.1, read as the reverse complement.
GCATAATGGAGAGTAAATCATGGTAGCCGTCGTCACGGCGCCCCAAAACCCGGAGATACAGATTGACCTTGGCGGGACAAAAAACCCGGAGGCCCGCACCCCCGGGTTTAGGAGCTAATTTGCGTAAAGGCCGGGGCACGCCGGGGGTGGTGGAGGGAAAATGGGAGGTTTGCGGACCGCGCATGGGCGTCAGGTTTATTTACTTCTTCATCGCCTAGCAGCCGGCAACGGCGATTAAGAGAGGGCTCCAGAAAAAGCAGGGGAGGACTCGCGAGCCATCCTCCCCCGGAAAAGTCTATGAACTCCGCGCATAAAAAAGAGCCGGGAAGAAACTATCCCGCCTCCTTGATATAACGCATCCGCAAATCGTAAAGGAGGTGGTCAAACAGGTCTTCTTCCTCCCGGGAGAGGTTGTTCCGGGTCTTTTCCCGCAGCAGTCCCAAAAGATCAATGGTTTGCTTGGCCAGGGGCAGATTCTTTTCGGTCCCGCCGGTGGCCGGGTCCGGCACCGCTCCCAGGTTAACGAAGGCCGCGGTGCTGAGAGAGAAAAGAAAGGAAGAGAAAGTGATCTCCGGCAAGGGCACTTCGGGGCCCGGGGCGCTGCGTCCGGCCTCTTCTTTGGGCGCCTTCTCCTCCCCACTTGCGGCTTTGTGGGCCTCCTCTTCCTGGAGCTTGGCCTTCTCTTCTTCGCTCATGTGGAGGAAACGCCGATCCTTGACCGTGTAGCCTTTGTCCTCTTCTTCGGACATGCTTGCCTCCTCATCCTGGAGTAGGCTCTAGATTTCTAAAAAGGTCTTGTGGGAGACAGGCCAGTAGCACAGGCGTCTCGCCTGTGCTCCTCTCCCTCCCTCCCCCCACAAATCCTCACAACTCCAACTGAATGGCCATGGCCACGTGTTCCAGGGCCCGCACGTCTTTCAGGCATTCCGGAGTCACCGGGGTGTCGGTGGTCAGCAGGATGATGTTTTGACCCCGCTCCCGTTCCTGGCCCACGGTCATCCGGGCGATATTGATCTTGTGTTTGCCGATGGTGGTGCCGATGGCCCCAATCACCCCGGGACGGTCGGTGTTGTAAATGAACAGCATGTGGCCCTCGGGCACGGCCTCCAGGCGGAACTTGTTGATCCGTACCAATCTAGGCTCATATTTCCCGAAAATGGTGCCGGCCACGGTGTTCTCTTCGTTGTTGACCCGCACGGTCAGGCGGATCAGGTTCGCGAAGTCTTCCGCAGAGGCCACCTTCTCCTCGGTGATGTGGATCCCCCGGGCCGCGGCCACGGACGGGGCGTTCACGTAATTCACCTCATCGTGCATCACCGGATAGAGCAGCCCCTTGAGTAGGGAATGCGTCAAGGGCTTGGTGTCCAGCTTGGAGACTTCGCCGATGTAGGCGATGCTGACCGCGGAAATGGCCCCTTCCGTCATCTGCCCCTGGAAGGAGCCCAGGGCCTCGGCCAGGGTGAGGTAGGGTTTCAGTTTGGCCATAGTCTCCTGGCTCACCGACGGCGCGTTCACCGCGTTCTTGATGGTGCCGTACAGCAGCAGCTCCACGATCTGCTCACACACCGCCACCGCCACGTTGGCCTGGGCCTCTTCCGTGGACGCGCCCAGGTGCGGGGTGCAAATCACGTTGGGCATGTCCCTTAAGGGGAATTCCGCGCCCGGCGGCTCCGTCTCATACACGTCCAGCGCCGCGCCCGCCACCTTGCCCTCTTTCAGGGCCTCCAGCAGGGCCTCTTCGTCAATCAGGCCGCCCCGGGCACAGTTGATGATGCGCACCCCGGGCTTCATCTTTTTGAAGGCTTTCTTGTTCAACAGCTTGGCCGTATCCTTGGTCTTGGGCGTGTGCAGCGTAATGAAGTCGGCCCGGGCCATGAGATCGTCCAGAGAGACCTGCTCCACCCCCAGATTCTCAGCCACTTCCTTAGTGATGAAGGGGTCGTAGGCCAGAACCCGCATCTTCAGCCCCAGGGCCCGGTCCGCGACGATGGAGCCGATGCGCCCCATGCCGATGACCCCCAGGGTCTTGTTGAACAGCTCCGTGCCTTGGAACTTCTTCTTCTCCCACTTGCTTTCCCGCATGGACTGCGCGGCCTGGGGCACGTTCCGGGCCAGGGCCATCATCAGGGACAGCGCGTGTTCCGCGGTGGTGATGGTGTTCCCCCCGGGGGTGTTCATCACCACGATGCCCCGCTTGCTGGCCGCGGGGATATCCACGTTATCCAACCCGGTGCCCGCCCGGCCCACGACCTTCAAACGGGGCGCGGCGTCGATCAGGTCCGCGGTCACCTTGGTGGCGCTGCGGATCACCAGGGCGTCCGCGTCCTTGATGGCTTCCTTCAGCTCCTCGGGTTTCATGCCCGGCCGGTTCACCACCTCGATGTTGGGCTGGGCCTCCAGGACCGCCACGCCCGCGTCGTGCAAATTATCGCTGATCAGGACCTTCATACCGCCGCCTCCTTGGCCAGGACCTCTTGCGCGGCTTTAAGCCCCACGCCGGGCTGCACTTTATACCCCAGGCCGGTCAGCACTTCTTCCAGGCCGCCGATGGTGCCCAACAGGTCCACCGTGTCGATGAAGCCCATGTGCGCAATGCGGAAAATCTTGCCCTTGGCTTCCGCCTGGCCCCCGGCGATCCAGATGCCCTTCTTCCTCAGCTCCGCCACCACCTTCTGGCCGTCCACCCCCGCGGGCGCCATCACCGCGGTCAAGACCACCGAAGGATAATCCTTGGAGTACAGCTCCAGGCCCATGGCCTTCATGGCCGCCTTGCAGGCGTTGGAGAGCCGCCGGTTATGCGCGTAAATTTTGTTCAGCCCCACCTTCTTCACTTTCCCCAGCACTTCCCGCAGCCCCAGGATCAGAGACACCGGCGAAGTGTACGGCGTCTGGTTTTTTTCTGCGGATTTCAGCGCCTTGGCAAAGTTGAAATAATACTTGGGCAGTTTCGAGTTCTTTACGAACTCCCAGGCCTTAGGGCTAAGCGCCGCAAACGCCAGCCCCGGGGGCAGCATCATCGCTTTTTGCGAGCCCGCCACCAGGACGTCGATGCCCCACTCATCCATGGGCAGTTCGTAGCCCCCCAGCGCGCTGATCGCGTCCACCACCAGAATGGTGCCGGGGCGGTTTTTCGTAACCTCCGCCAGCTCCTTCACCGGGTGCTGCACGCCCGTGGAGGTCTCATTGGCCTGGACAAAAACCGCCTTGATGGCCGGGTTGGCGTCCAGCATTTTGGCAACTTCCTTGGGGTCCACGGCCCGGCCCCAGGGCACCGCCAGGCGCTCCGCCTTGACGCCGTAGACGTTGCACAGTTCCGTCCAGCGCTCGCCGAATTTGCCGCCGTCCACCACCAGCGCGGTGTCCCCGGCGCTCAGGGTGTTGGCCACCGCCCCTTCCATGGCGCCGGTGCCCGTGGCTGCGAAGATCAGCACTTCCTGCTCAGTCTCAAAGAGATATTTCAGGTCCGCCCGCACCTCCCCCAGGATCTCCATGAACAGGGGGGAACGGTGGTGAATGATGGGCTGCGCCATGGCCAGATTGGTTTCCGGGGCCACCGGGGTGGGACCCGGAGTCATCAGATACATTTTCATCGCTTGTACCTAACCTTGCACCCTTGCCGAATAGAAAACCTTCCGATAGGGGGCTATTTCAAAACCTCATTTCGCCCAAATTTGTCATTTGCCCAAATTTGCCATCTGCCCAAATCTGTCATTCTGCCCAAATTTGTCATTCTGAGCGAAGCGAAGAATCTCCCGGCCCCAGGATGGCTTTTCTCACCGGCCACACAACGGGTTTTTTAGAAAATTCTTGAATTAATAAATATAGTTCACTTCCCCGCCCCCTGTCAAGATTTCTGTCCAGGGTTAGTGAAAATAGGCACGAACTCCCGCCCAATTCGCTGTGTCTTGTAGTGCGGGGAAAAATAGTGGAAGAAATGGTAAAAATGGTGGGAGAAATGGGACAGACGTATTTTAATTTACGCTCTTTCCCAAGCTCCTGCTTTGTCTTATACATCAAGTACATTAATCTCCAATACTCCCCCCTGCCAATCTTCCGCCCTCTCCACCATAAGCCTTTATTGGGAAGTGCTGATTACTGTTTATATCCGTAATTTCTAAAATTCTCCCAAATGCGCGTCAATCATTTCATCCTTTCTGGAATTCTCCCTCTTTTCCCCTAAATTCCTGGGATACAAAAAATGTTGGGGCCGTGGTGCAGGCCCCCGCAGATGTAGGGTGGGCACTGCCCACCAATTCCTTAGCGGCAGCCCCCTTTATACAGTTTTCAATTTTCGGTTTTCGGTTTTCGGTTAATAAATGATGAGATATCAGATACTTATTCATTGGATTTGTTGCTGTTGCATGTGAACATGGTTTTAGCCGGCCGCGGCCCAAGCTTGTGTGGAACAGCCGCCCCCGGCTGTTCCGGCGCAGGCGAGGGCGCCTGCTCCACAAAATCTTGGCTCTGAATCATGATCAGCCGTTGTTGGTGCATAGGGCGCACCCACAGCCTTTTGGTGCGTGAAACGCACCCTACCGGAGCTGCGTCTTTGGCCTTGGCGTCCTGGTTTTGCCGTCTTTGCGTCTTTGCGTGAGATAATTTCCTCCAGGATTCCCAGCCACATCCAGCAGCACAAAACCGGCACCCCGGTTTGACATCCCACGGGAAAGCGGGTAAAATTGCTCACTAATCTATATTCTTTTAACCAAAAATGAAAAACCCAAAACGAAAAACCGTATTTTAATGGAAGGAACCTGGAAATTCGAAATCCTGCACCAGGAGGCCCGCTCCCGGCGCCTCATTCTGGAAGGCCACATCACCCCTCCCTATCCCCGGCCTTATCACGACCCCCTTTTCTTCTACCTGGTGCTGGGGCCCGATTATCTCTCCCTGGAAGTGAGCCGGGACTTCGACGGGGACAACTTCCTGGCCTATCTCGCCCGGCTTTGGGGCCCGCCCGAGGAAGGGCCCAGGATCCAGGTGGGAGGCCGCCAGGACGACGAAGAAGGCGCCCTGCAACTGGTGGAGTACCATTTCCTGCTCGACCTGCGGCCAAAGGTGCTTAATCGCCTGGCTGCCTTTCTCGGTCACCCTTTACCCGGCGCCGCCCCCAACGGTCCATCCCCCACGGAGGAAGCATGATCCATCTGACGGAATACGATCCCCGCCTGGAAGGCATCTGGTGGGTCCAGGAAACGGGCATGAGCTCCAATGTTTACGTCCTGGACCAAGGCCGCACCATGATCGACGCGGGCAACTACTACGGCCTGCTGCATGAGTTGAGCGATGAATTCGACATCTCCCTCATGGAGCGCCTCTTCCTCACCCACTGCCACTACGACCACATAGGGGGTATGGGAGAACTCTTCGACTGGTGCAATCCCCAGGTCCTGGCCCACAGGGACACCTTAGGCTACATCAATTTTCAAGGCGTTCCCTTCATGAAGATCATGGAGAAGGCCGGGCGGGTGGATAAGGTGGTGCTGCTCCGGGGCGGCGAGAAGTTCGAGGCCGGCCCCCACCTCCTGGAGGTGATCGCCACCCCCGGCCATACGGGGGGGGACATCTGCCTATACGAGCACCATAACCGGATTCTCTTTTCCGGAGACATGGTCTTTGTCTCCCCGCCCATGGAAAACTACCTCGCGGACGCGGACCAGAAGCTGGGGGATATGAAGGAACTCATTGCCTCCCTGGGCCGCCTGCTCCCCTATCAGGTGGATTTCCTGCTGCCGGGGCACGGCATGCCGGCCTTTGCCGACGGCGGGGCGTACGTCCTCAACGCCTACCTGGAAACCCGCAAAGGCAAGGAAGAAGACGCCATCAAGCCTTATCTGGACGCGGCCGTCATCCTGGGAAACGCAGGACAGCCTACCCGGGCCCTGGAATGCTACAATATGGCCCTGATGGCGGACCCGGGCAACTTCGAGGCCCTGGTCTATAAAGGCGCCACCCTCACCGAACTGCAGCACTACGACGAGGCCCTGGAGTGTTTCGATAAAATTTTGAAATTCGCGCCCAACCTGGAAGAGGCGGTGATGGGCAAAGGCTTCGCCCTCCTGGGCCTGGGCCGCACCGAAGAGGCTCTGAGCCTCCCCGGCTTCGCGGCGAAGCTGAGGCAGATGAGGTGAGTGAAGAAAATTGTGGGAGGGGGGTAGGGGTCCACGGCTCCTGGTCCCCCTTCCTCAAGGAACCTGAGCAAAATGGTAATTTTGCTGGATAATTGGGAAAAAGGACGCCGGGTGTCCCAGGTGGAAGGCCGGGCCCGGGCGGCTGCCGAACAGGCTGAGGCTGAAGAGGTGGAATTTACCCTGACCCTCTATGCCGATCAGATATCCCTGAATATCCCCGCCTCCCCCGGGGGACGGGAGTTTATCGCCCGTCTCACTGAGATTCTGGGCGCCCCCCGCTTGGAGCCTACCGTCAAATGCAGTTGCTCCTGGGGCGACGGGGTCATGGGGGCCATGTACCTGGTGCTCTGGGACTTGACCCCGGAGAAGGCCACCCAGACCCTGGAGGACCTGCACACCTTTCTGGAGGGCTCTGCCGGCCGGTAGAGAACCGTTCTCTCAGTTGCCGGCAATCGATTTTCCCGCGTTTTGCGGGAGGTTGATGGCAAAAGAGAGGCGAGTTCCCTTACCCTCCTCGCTCCAAAGCTGCAGCTCGCTCCCCAGCATCCGCACCCTTTCTTGCATGGAGGCCAGGCCCAGGCCTCTGCCGGTGACGTCGGCAGTCATGGCCTGGAGCACGTCAAACCCACGGCCGTTATCCTCCACCAGGAAAGAAACCCTATCCCCTTTTCGGCTCACTACCCCGGAGACCCGCGTGGCCTGGGCATACTTGCCGATATTGTTGAGGCCTTCCTGGAAAATCCGGTAGATATTTATCTGGTCCTCCAGTTTGAAGAGCTCATCGATCTCATCAATTGCCGAAGAACAGCAGCACGTTGGATAGTGTGTTTCAAATTCATTGAAAAGGTACCTGAGCGCGGCGGTAATTCCCAGGTCTTCCAGGATGTGAGGGCTCAGGTCCCGGGACAGGCGGCGGACCTTGTCAATCAAACCATCCAAGCAGGAAAGCATGGCGGCACATTCTGCTCTGGGTTTCTGGGAATCTGATTCCAGCTTCTGATCAATGACCCCGGCCTGGAGTTTCAGCCACAGCAAGGACTGCCCCAGGTCATCATGTAGTTCCCGGGAAATTCTGTTGCGCTCTTTTTCCTGGGCGTTTAAGAGCTGGGACGCGAAGTAGCGCAGGGTTTTTTCCGACTCTTGCAGGCGCTCCTGGGTAGCGCGCAGAGACTCTTCCGCGGCCTTGCGATCATTGATGTCGAAAAATACGCCGCTGACATAGTCAATCTTACCCTCAGGATCGCGAAATATCTGGCCCCGGCATTGGATCCAGCGAACCTCTCCATCTTTTCTACGGATGCGGTGTTCCTGCACATAGGCGCCGTCAGTTTTAAGCGCCTCAGTAAAGACGTTACTTGCATGATCCAGGTCTTCCGGCAGGATCACGTCGCACCATTTGACCCGGCGGGAATCGAATTCTTCTTTGCTGTAGCCGGTTAAGACCTCGACTTTCTCATTAAAGAAATCCACGCTCCAGTCTGCATAGCCTTTAAACACCAGGGTCGGGACCTGGTTGACCAGGAGGTATCTTTCTTCACTCTTCTCCAACGCCTCCATGGCGCGGGTGCGCTGGGTGGCAGAGCGAATGGCCTGGAGAAGCAGTTTACCGTCCACCGGCAATCATCACCCCGATCGTCCTGCGCCCAGTGACCCGGGGCAGCCTCACGGTAAAAAGGCCGCGACCAACTGCGCTAGCGCCGCCAGCCCGATTAATAACAGCCCATACAGGCGTTGTTCGGGACGGCTGGATTAAACCAGCGTTGGCTAATGGACTTTCCCCCCACAGACGGAAAGCCCCCTTATGGTAGAATGCGCCTATAATGCCACAAAGTTCCAGATAAATAAATTGTAAATAATTAATTACAAGAAAAAGCCTGCGGAGGACGAGGGAAGACTCAGGTGCTTTCCACAATTCTGGAAAAATCATCCAGGGCGCAGAAATTATAATATTCTGCGCCCTATTTGACGGCGGTATGGCCTTATTGCGAAGCCGGTTGAACCTGGGCTTCGGGGTAGGTCAGGACAATCCAGGGCAGGCAAAGGGGCTGTTCAGGTGAGGCGAAGGGAAACCCGGAAGGCAGATAAGCCCCAAAGGGGCATTGCAAGCAGAGCTTTCCTTCGGCGCCGCAGACGGCCACCAACCGCTCAGAGCCGCCGATCATCCGGCGCAGCTCCGCCTGCATCCTCTGGACATCTTCCAGTTGCGGGCGCTCGATCTCGGTGATCATCCGCTTCAGCAGCTCGGCCATTTCCAACAACAAAGGGGGGAGCTCTCCCTCAAACTTCTTTATTCGATCCAAAAAATCCATGGTTTGCAGGCCGTAATGGGTCATGAACCTTCCTCTCCAGTGCCAGGGCTGAGACTCCCGGGGAAGCGGATGTGAGACAACATCCCGGTGCCCAGATATATTTTATATAGGGTATTCATCCACTTATTCGGCTTGGGAAGATATTCCAAATGGGGACGCCGGCCTTCACTCCAGTCCACCAAAAACTGGGTGAAAATGATCCACTGCATCAACTCTTCCGGTTCGTCCAACAAGGACGGGAAATAACGGAACTCGATGGTCTTTCGATACCAGTAGGAATGGAGATTGAGGCCATGATAACGGGTGGGGTGTATCCTGCGGTTCAGGGGCACCTGAGGATCGTTGCAGTTCTCTGGAGAATACCAGAGATGCTGCACTCCAGGAGTCCGGCGCCTGGTATCATTCCGGTACCAATCATAAAGATCGATCTCCAGGGGGCGGCAGGTCTCGGCCTGGCGGCGTTCCTCCGGGAGCAGGCGGTAAATGTAGCCTTCAAAAATGGAGACTATTCTCAACAACTGGAAGAGCTGGAGATCACCGAATTTCTCAGGCTCTACTCCATGGTGCACATGGAAACCGCAGGTTTCGTTGACCTGGATCTCGGGGAATTCCTTTAACAGCAGCAACGCGTCATAAACCTGGGCGATTCCCTTAAGGCCGCGGAGAATGGGGCTCACCAGTTCGCTGCCCCTCGCGCCTTTGATGCTGTCGTCCAGAACGAAGGACCACGCCGCATATTGGGGTTCATCAGGAGAAAAGCCGTTCAAGGTGAGGCCGTGGCGCTCAAATACCTGGGGCAGCAAGGTCCCGTCCGCGGCCCGACTGGTGATTTTATAAGGCGGGATCACATCCCGGTCACCTGGGGAAACGGAATATTTTAACCCGAAGGTCTCAATCTCCACCCCAAAGGGACGATCGGAGAAATATTGCAGCATGGGGTAGCGAACCTTGAGGCGCCGTTCCCATTCCTCAGGTTCAAGCCCCCGCATTTTCCTCGCCCCCTGTTCCTGCCCGGCCACCTGTCCCAGCCTTACCTCCATTGGATATTTGGCAGCAATTTCTTCCATAAAAATACTGAAAAATAAGGGGATAAGCAAGGATATTCCGACTTTTCGGACACCGCGCCCTTGGTTTTAAAAAATTCTCTTTTCCCATTTAAATCGCAGCCACTTGAGTAACTGAACGTAAGCGTTCTCTGCGTCTCTGCGCTAATACCAAGTCGCAAACAAAAGACAATTTTCTTGTAGGGGCGGACCCATGTGTCCGCCCCGGACTCGGGCGCACACACGGGTGCGCCCCTACGATACT
>JACQYN010000152.1 GCA_016208235.1 Deltaproteobacteria bacterium | reverse complement strand
CCTGCGCCAGCGTCTGTCCGGTGGGGGCCATGGCCAAGACGCCGGAGGGGCCGGTGGTCTATGATGACTCCAAGTGCATCGGCTGCCGCTACTGCATGCTGGCCTGTCCCTTCGGGATTCCCAAGTTCGAATGGGAAGCCGCGTTGCCCCTGGTGCGGAAATGCACCTTCTGCCCCGACCGGCAAGCCATGGGCCTGGCGCCCGCCTGCGTTACCACCTGCCCCACCGGCACCCTGTTGTTCGGCGAGCGGGCTGACCTCTTGAAGGAAGGGCAACGCCGCATCAGAAGCAATCCCGGTAAGTATGTAAACTCTATTTACGGCCAGGAAGAAGCAGGCGGTGCCTCCATGCTTTACCTCTCCGGGGTATCCTTCGGGGAAATGGGGTTCAACATGCAGGTGCCGAAAGAGCCTCTGCCGCCCCTGACCTGGAATTATATCTCTCATATCCCCCACGTCATTGCCGGCGTAATCGCCTTCGGTGACCCGCCGGAAAGAAGCCCGTACCGGCATGCGCCCCCCGGCACCGCCACCGCGGCCGCGGCCCCGGGTGGAGAAGGAGGAGGAGCCATGAAATCCAATGAAGACATCAAGATCATGACTCCCCTCACGAAGGGGCTGATTGCGGTGATGCTGATCGCCGCGGCAGTGACCTTCTACCGCCTGGGAATGGGACTGGGCGCGTCCACCAACCTGAACGACAACTTCCCCTGGGGCCTCTGGCTGGGGGTGGATGTTCTGGGTGGAGTGGCCATGGCCGCCGGCGGGTTCATCATCGCCAGCATGGTTTATCTCTTTAACCTGAAGAAATACCGGCCCATCGTCAGGCCGGCGATCCTGACGGCCTTCATCGGCTACCTGCTGGCCATCGTCGCCCTCTTTTTGGACATCGGCCAGCCGCAGCGCCTCTGGCATCCCGCGGTTTTTTGGCAGGTCCAATCGGTCATGTGGGTGGTGGCCATCCACGTCATCCTCTACACCACGACTCTGGCCCTGGAGTTCAGCCCCATGCTGTTCGAACGGCTCAACATGCCCCGGGCCGTAAGCGCGGTACAGAAGATCATCGTTCCGGTGGTGCTCTTCGGCGCCCTGCTTTCCGTGCTCCACCAATCTTCCCTGGGGGCGGTCTTTCTCATTGCCCCGGGCAAGCTCTCTCCTCTCTGGTACTCCGCCAAGCTACCGTTCCTCTTCCTGGTGTCCGCGGTGATGATGGGACTGGCCATGGTAAGTTTGGAGACCATCATCAGCTCCCGGGCCTTCCGCCATCCCGTGGACATGTCCATCTTCTCGGGACTGGCCAAGATTTCCCTCTGGGTTATCATTTTCTATCTGGCGCTCAAGATCTATCTCCTGGTCGCGGGACCGGGCCTGGCCGCGGCTTTTAACGGCAGCATGGAAGCCAACATGTATCTCCTGGAAATTATCGGCGGGGTGGTGGTGCCGCTGGGCCTGCTGGTGGGGACGAAGCTCAAGGAGAACCTTAACGGCATCCTCGCCATCAACGTCCTGGTGATTGCCGGCGTCCTCCTCAACCGGGTCAACGTCTGCATCTTCGGCCTCTACCGGGCCAACGCCGCCACCGGCAGAAGTTACTTCCCTTCCTGGATGGAATTTGCCATTACTGCGGGATTGATTGCCCTGGCGGTGTTCATCTTCAAGATGGCGGCCAAACATCTGCCGCTCCTCTCCCCGGATACCGAGTCCGCGCATTGAGAAAGGGGTGAAGGGAGGAAGGGGCCAGGTTCCTGAGGACCCTGCCCCTCCCCCTGCATCCCCCTCCCAACCCGCATATTGGTGGCCAGTGAATAAATTTCTTTTCTGACCACTGATACCAAGTTGCAATCAAAAGGCACGGAATTGTAGGGGCGCACCCGCGTGTGCGCCCGCATTAGGGCGGACACATGGGTCCGCCCCTACAAGAAAATTGTCGTTTGATTGCGACTTGGTATGAGCACTGACTACCGGGCTGGAAAAGCCCTTTTTCTAAAGGGCGTCGCCTGCTGGCGGGGGATTCTTCACCGGGTCATCGCACTTTGTTCCCAAACAACCGCTCCAGGTTGGCCCTGGTTTCCGCGGCATAGGCGTCGGTCAGGGCATAATCCCAGCCCTGCCTTTTGAATAATGCCCGCACCTGCCCCCGGTAGTTCAAGGGGTCCAGCATTACCCGGCTGACATAAGGGGCCAGCAGGTCATAAAGCCTCTGGGGATTCAGGGGCAGCATGGGGGCGATGAAGACCCAGGGAGACAGGCCCGCCTGCTGCAATCTTTGGAGCGCGGCCACCCGGGCGCCGATGGGTGGGGCATTAGGCTCCAGCACCTGCCGCACCCGGTCGTCGTCCGTGGGGATGGACAACCCCACGCTGACGTCGCCCAGAGCCGTAAGGAGGTCCAGGTCCCGGGTTACCAGGGGTGACCTGGTCAAAATGGAAATCTCCCAGCCGAACTCCCCAAGAATTTCCAAGCATTGCCGGGTCAAACGATATTTTAGCTCCACTGGCTGGTAGGGATCGCAGACGCTGCACAGAAGGGCCCGGCCGCGTTGCCTTTTCCTTCGGAGTTCGCCCCGCAAGACCTCGGCAATGTTGACCTTCACCTCCACGAACGCACCCCAGGCAGACCGGGCATGATGCCGGGCGTACTTGCGCATGAACACCGCGTAGCAATAGCGGCAGCCGTGCCCGCAGCCCAAATAAGGGTTGATCACGTAATGGACGCCGGGGATTTTGGACCTGACCAGCGCGGTCCTGGCGGTAATTTCCGTTACCTGCAAGGGATGTGGCCCGTGGTTTTTTAAGGATAGTATCTTGAGGGAGAGGACCGGGTGCTACCACCGGCGAGACACCTGTGCCGCTGGCCCCTGCCCCTGCCTCCGCCCACCTGCGTATTAGGATATAAAATATGTAAACTTTAAAAACCTAGAAGTGGTATGATGCCCCCAAAGGGATAATGGATCCAAAATTTATTCCCCTCAACCTAAGAAGGGAATTTAATGCGGACCTCGAAAGTAGTATTTATCTGCCTGGGGAATTCCTGCCGCAGCATCATGGCCGAAGCCCTGGCCCGTCACTATTTCCGGGAGAAGGTGGCCGCCGCTTCCGCGGGGATCAGCCCCCTGGGTTTTGTGGTGCCGCAGACCTTGGAGGTGCTGGCGGAAATAGGGGTGTCCACCGCCGGGCTGCGCTCCAAAGGAATGGAGGAAATAGATTTTCGCGCCTGCCATCTGGTAGTCAATCTGACGGATTACCCCCTAAAAAATCTCCTTCCCTTTACCTTCCCGGGCCGATTGCTCCACTGGCCGGTATTTGACCCCTACGGTGGCCTTTTGGATGATTACCGGCGGACCCGGGACTCTCTGCACAGACTCATTACCCAGGAGATAGACGCGGCAATTCTCTCAGCCGGAAGCTAACCGTCCAGAGCTGTAAAGGCGGTATTCCCCCGCCCGATATTCTCCTGCATCCCTCAATGGGCAGGGAGATCCCTTCCCTGCGAGGCGGTTTTGCAGGGAAGGCGGCCGCAAAATCGCGGCGGAAAAAAAGGGGCCACGGTCTCGAACCTGGCCCCTTGAATTTACTGGTAGGCGGTACTGGATTTGAACCAGTGACTTCCACCGTGTGAGGATGGCACTCTACCACTGAGTTAACCGCCCGAATAGGTCGATTATATTAATATCAAAAAATTTTTCTTTGACAAGTCCCTAAATCATTGCCGTTGTCCTGGGGGGAACTTGGCGCCTGAAGATGGCTCCGCTTCCGCCTGGCGAAATGAGAATAGAGCGTGGAAAACAAGACCCCCAAAGCCAAAAAGCCAAATTCTTTCCCCCGGTAAAACCACTCATTTCCCTGGGGATAACGGGAACGTTAATATCCGGAACTGCCCGCCCCCAGCCGCCTCTTGGCGAATGATTTCGCCGGCCAGATCAACAATTTCTTTCCGGGCGTCGATGAGGTGAGTGTCGCTGCTGGCGATGGGGCCGGAGAAGGCAAGAAGCTCCCGCTCGGGGACGGGCACGGCCGCGGCGGTAACCGTGAGACCCCGGGCAGCCCAGAGTTCCCGGGTGTGATGGGCCAGCTCGCCACTTAAGCTCAAGGGCGCGTCATAGAAGACGCTCACCGGCCCTGCCTGCTGCTGCACCAGGTAATCAGCCAGAAGCGCAAGGGCCTGCTCGGTCTCCGGGGAGGCCCGGAAGGTTTTTGACACCTGGCCCACGTCCCGGATGAAACCGTCGTCCGCGGCCACCAGTGGGAGTTTTTGTATTGCGCACTCCAGGGTGATGAGGACGTTGTGGCCGTCGACGCCTAAGGGTTGGCCCGCCAGGTCCCGGAGCAGGCGCAGTTTGGCCCGGCGAGTTTGGGCCGCGTCCGGGGCAAAGACCCCCCGGTGCAGGACCTGCCGGGCGGTGTGGTCCAATTGATAGCGGTTGCCCACCAGGGCGAGGCTCTCCCGCCGGGGGTAGCCCCGGGAGAGGAGGTAGCGGAAGTCGGCGGCGGCTTCCTTAATAAGGGTCGAATCCGGTTCGCTGATTGTCTTCACAATGGATTATTTGTCGAAGGCCCTTCGAATTTGTTCCGCATCCTTGGTAAATTTCGAGTTGAACCCCATCTATGTACCTGATTATCCTTGTTATCTTCCGCAACTCCCGTACCCTGCCACGCTTATTTTCCGTTTCTGTTCCACTTAGATACCGCTTATTTCCCGGTCTGTGGGAGTTGTGATGCGGACTTTCCCGGGTTTGCCCAGTTTCAATTTTAAATTATCAGAGAAAGGGGAAATTTCCAGAAGAGAATAGAGAGTTGGCCCTGATTTTGCCGCCAGGGGCGGGGGACGCGGCCTACGGCAAGAGGCCCAGGCGTCTCGCCTGGGCCCCGGAGGTGGCGGGCGAGGACGCCCGCCCTACCGGGAAGAGTCAAGGACCTCCCTGATCTTCCGCACTAATGTGGGCACTCTGAAGGGCTTGGGAATAAAATTTCCATCAGAATTTAAAACCCCTTGATGGATGATGAAGTTTTCACTGTAGCCGGACATGTAAAGCACCTTCATCTCCGGATGGATAAGAGTTAAACGTTCAGATAGGGCGCTCCCGCTAATTTGGGGCATCATTACATCGGCCAGCATCAAATGGATGGGGACCTTTTGCCTCTCGCAGATAAACAGGGCCTGCCTGCCGTGGGCGGCTTCCAACACCGTGAAGCCACATTTGCGTAAGGCTGTGGAAATCATATCCCGCACTGCCGCATGGTGTTCAACCACCAGGATGGTTTCCTTACCTCCTAAGTCTTCATGTTGGAGCTTAATCATCATAGTTCCGCGATAACCCATGATGGCTGGGGGCAGGTTGTTAAACTCGCGGGTCTTGAGTAGGGACTAACTATAGTGGGGCAGAACCTTTCTGTTGTTTAAATTGCGCCAATATGGTCTTTTGGGTTTGGTTTTCTTTCCTGAGATTTTTGATTTCTTCCTCTGCCGCAGCTAATCTGGCCGTGACGATACCCATATCGGCCACCAAGTCCTCCACCATTTCCAGGGTGGACCGCAACGACCGGTATGCCTGATCATGCGCCTCTAATAAGGTGCCTACCTCCTGCCGCAATTGCTCATGGAGGGACGGAACCTCTTGGTGGTCGGTGGGGGACAAGATCTCCATGATCGCTTCGGTATTCCAGCCTTGCCTACGGAGGTTCGAAATCAGGGATAGGGCATCAGCCGCGGTGGAGGGATATTTAATAATATCGCCAAAATTTCGTGGGCAGGGCATTAAGGCCATTGCCGTCCGGAAGCCGGACGTCCAACAGCACCACCGCAAATTTCCCTGCCAGCGCCTTCTTAAGGCCGTCTTTCAGGGTAAAGGCGCTCACGGCATCATGTCCTAGGCCTTCACTTATGACCGTCAGCATCCTGCAAATAGCCCGATCGTCATCGATGATTAAAATTCTGGGCATGTTGTCCTATCCTGCTTCTCCATCTAAAACTTGGCAGTAAAACTTGGAAAGTGGTCCCTTTCCCCGGTTCGCTATAAACCTTGATTTCGCCGCCATAACTTTTGACAATACCATGAACCACGGCCAGGCCCATACCGGTGCCTTCGCCCTGATTTTTGGTGGTAAAAAAAGGCTCGAAGATCCGTGCCACCATCTCTTGGTCCATACCATGCCCGGTATCGCTTACGGTTAACCGCAGGTAAGGACCAAAAGACAGATGCGGATACCTACCTAAGTTGTCGGCCTGCAGGTCTATTTTCTCCAGGCCGACTCCCAAGATTCCGCCTTTCTCACGCATAGCATGGGCGGCATTGGTGCCCAGGTTCATCAGCACCTGATGTATCTGGGTGGGATTGGCGAGAACTATGCCGGTGTCGGAGGCCAGGTGGCCCCGAATATCAATCGTCGTCGGCAGCGATGATCTGAGAAACTTAAGGGTGTCTTTGATGATGGGGGTTATTTGAATAGGTTTAAGTTCTTGTTTGTCCTGTCGGCTAAAGGCGAGGATCTGCTTCACCAGGTCCCGGGCCCGCTCCGCGGCTTTGAGCACCTCCTGTTGATAGTTTGAAATCGGCGTTCCCTCTTCCAGTTCGTCCTGAACCAGTTCGGTATAGCCGATTATTGCCGTTAAAATATTATTAAAATCATGGGCAATACCTCCGGCCAGGGTGCCGATGGCTTCCATTTTTTGGGCCTGGATAAGCTGGGCTGCCAGTTTTTTCCTTTCTTCTTCAGCCTTCTTGCGCTCTGTGATGAATCGAACCTGCTGGACGTTCTGGTAGGCTATGGCTGAAAGTTGATTAGCAAGAGCGAATAGTGCATCTGCCACCTGCTTGAATTGACTTTCCGGCATCGTGGTAACTTCATAAAAAGCTTCGATGAACTCTTCTTCGTTGGCCCCTATTTTACGGGCATATTCCCGCATGTTCTCTTCAGTTTGGGCCTCATTGCGAACCTGTCCAATTAACCAGTTGGCAATGTGCTTTCCACCGACAGTTATACTGGCTCCAGCGTCCCATAACCCGCCACTTAAGCATGGTTGGACGATCGGTCCCTCCGGATGGTGGCGACCTATGGTTGCATCGGAGCAATAGCAGTTCTTAATACCCAACTCCATCTGACGAATGATATCGATACACAACCGGCAGAAATTGCTCGGTTTGGTAATTGGTGTTCCATCTGGATTGGTAATGATTGAGGCAACACCGGTAGCCTTGGCGAACAGGTCTTGTAGGTGCTGAATATCCTCCATATTGAACAGCTCATCGAAATCTATAGCCTCTGGATCATCCAGTGGCCTACTGAGCGCTATCAACCGTTTTTCCAACGCCTCCTCTGCCCGCTTACGCTCGGTGATGTCTTCGAAGATACTTACTCCTCCCAGGAATTCTCCATTTTCGGAAACTATCCGTTGAAAAAAACCTCTCACAGGGGTCTTCTTGCCGCCGATGACCGAAAGATAGTCGCCCTCATAATAACCAGTTTGGCCTTCTAATGAGGCGGCCACGGCCTCCCGCATCCTCTCATCTATTAACTGGCGAGGCATATTAAAGTCGATAATTTTATCCTTGGGCGCTCCTATGATTTCGCTAAATTTATTATTCAAATCAGTAATGGTGCCTGTCTGGTCAAAATGCATTATTCCCAAGGGAACATTTTCAAAAACCAATCTATATCTCTCTTCACTCCCCCGTAGCGCTTCTTCCGCCCGCTTCTGCTCGGAGATGTCAATAAATGAACAGTTGGTGTGTTGGAATCGCCCGGCGTCGTCATAGATGACTCTGCAGGTGAAAGACGTTGTCATCACGCTGCCATCCTTTTTCACCAGGTCAAACACCGCGTTGTTGACTTCGCCCAGGCTCAAAAAGCGGGAAAACCTCTCAGGGAAATGCTCCCGGTATTCCGGGCTATTGAAATCGCCAAAGTG
>JACQYN010000151.1 GCA_016208235.1 Deltaproteobacteria bacterium | reverse complement strand
TCCTCTCCTAAACGGATTCCGGGCCCGGCCCGGGGCAAAAAGGTGAATCAAGCCCATCCCGGCCAGAAATCCACCCACGTGCGCCCACCAGGCCACGCCGCCGCCACTTCCGCCGGTGCCGATAATGGAAAACGCGCCCTGAAAGAACTGCAAGATGAACCAGAAGCCCAAAAAGACGTAGGCCGGCAGCTCGATCACCGTAAACACAATAAAAATGGGAACCAGCGTCAGGACCCGGGCCCCGGGAAAAAGGCTGAAGTATGCCCCCATCACCCCGGCGATGGCCCCGCTGGCCCCCACCAGGGGGGTGGCCGAACCCGCCGCGAACAGGATATGGGTGAGCAGCGCGGCCACCCCGCAGGTCAGATAAAAAACCAGGAAATGTCCCCGGCCCAGGACGTCTTCCACGTTGTCCCCGAAGATATACAGGGTCCACATATTGCCGATGAGGTGGAGCCAGCCCGCGTGCATGAACATGGAGGTGAACATGGGGATGACCGCCAGGGTCACCGAGCCGTGCCCGAGGAGGCCCAGGAACCGGCCCGGGATAAATCCCAGGAGGCTGATGACTTCCGGCAGGTGGGGACCGGAGGACAGCTCCATTAAAAAGATCAGGACATTGACGCCGATAATGGCATAACTGGCGTACGGGGTGCGCGTGGAAGGGATGTTGTCCCGCAGGGGGATCATGCCGCGCCCCCGGGGAAAAGGATATATTTCAGCATACCTAATTTATGGTAAGGAATTTCCCAAAGAAGGGCAAGGCATCCCCGGAATTTTGTCAAGGATGGTTTACCAACAAGCGTTTTCCCTGCAAGGTCAGGGCCGGGGTGGCGGCCTGGAGATAATCTTCCGGACGCGTGGCGTCATCCAACAGCAGATAGACCTTCTGGGGGCCTGCCCAGAGTTCCTCTAGCCGAACCGGGGAAATCAAATAGTTTTCCGATGAGGCCACGGGGTAGGGAAATGCGGGGAGCCCTCCGCGCTGCACCATCAGGACGCGTCGGCCCGCATAGTAAGCCAGGGAGGCCCCATATTCAAATTCTTCGATGTTCTCCATGACCACCAGGTCCTGGGGCCCGGCGTGGCTGTACAAAAATTCCCCGGGAATTTTATCGCTCATATGCGGGGAAAGGAGCACCAGGGTCTGCAAGGTAAAGTGGCACAACACCAGGGCCAGGGCTCCCAGGGAGATCGCTGCCACCCGGGGACGACGCCAACCCGCCAGGACCCCAAGCAATCCTAACCCTGGTATCCAGTAGGTCGCCTGGCGGGCCACGGGTTCCAACAACTGGAACATGCCGATGAACTCCCGGCGATTGGCCGCGCACAGCCGCTCCAGGTGGGGGATGAAAAACAAGGTCCCCAGCCCCAACAGGGCGATCAAGAGCAAAGCCCAGACCAGGGTGCGTTCCCGGGCCGCGTCCAGGCAGCGGTCCAGGCGCCAGCCCAGGATCAGGGCCAGGGGCGGCAGCGCGGGTAGGGAATAATATTCGATGCGGCTGGAGGAGAGGGTGAAAAAGCCCAGGATCACCCCGGCCCAAATCAGCAGCACGCGGCACCCCTCCAAACCGGCGCTCCGGTAGCCCGTCTGTCTCCAGAACCGATAAAGGGCCTCCGGCAGCAGCAAAGTCCAGGGCAGGAGCCAGATGCCCAGAAAAATCCAAAACCCGGGGATGGAAAAAGGGGTGATGTCCGGGGGATGGCGCTTCCCCAGGAAGCGCAGGATTTGCTCATTAATGATCTGGTGCCGCAGGAATCCCGGATACGCGTATTCCATGGCCACCAGCCAGGGCGTCACCACTGCGGCCAACAGAGCCAGGCCCCAGGGGTTGAAAAGCAGCCGGTAGAGAGAAGCGCGGTTCCGGAACCAGAGGAAGAGGATAGTTATTGCCAGGGGAAAGACCAGGCCGATGAAGCCCTTGCTCAAAAAGCCCCCGGCCAGGGCCAGATAGAAACCTAAGGACCAGCGCCGGCGCGGTTCCTCCTGCCAGCGCCACATAAAATAGAGGGACCCGGTGAGAAACAGGGTAATCAGGTGATCCGTAAGGATTTGCAGGTGGAGGGCGAAGAAGCCGATGCTGCTGAGAAGGACGAACCCGCCCAACCAGGCCGCCCTGGGAGTAAAAAGCCGGCGGCCCAGGAGGTAGGTAAACCAGATTTCCCCCAGGGTGCAGGCCAGGGTGGGAATCCGGGCCACCCACTCGGAGGTCCCGAAAAATTTATACACCAGGATGGTGAGCCAATAAAGGAGGGGAGGTTTATCCAGGTAAGGCGCGCCGTTCAGGGTGGCCAGGAGCCAGCGGCCGGAATTGACCATCTCCAGGGGAATCAGGGCGTACATGGACTCGGCCCGGATCAGGGGGATCTGGAAGATTGGCGGCAGATAGACCGCCAGGCCGATGAGCAGCAGGAAATATCCGGACCAGAGGCCAAAGCGCGAGGGTCGGGGCATCAAAGATCAGAAACCTGGGGCAAGGTCAACATCCGGATGCGCCCGTATTAGGAAGTCAGGAAAGGTTCCAGCGTAAGAGCTTCCAGATATCCTTCGCCCGCTTCCCTGCCTGGCGCACCACGGTGGGCTCAAACCCCGAATGCATCATACACTGGGCGCAACGGGGGTCCCGGCCCACGCCGTAACGCTCCCAGGGCGTGAGCTCCATCAACTCTTGAAAGGTGGAGTAGTGGCCGTCCAGAATCTGGTAGCAGGGAGCGCGCCAGCCCCTGGGGTTGCGGGTGGGGTTGGCCCAGGGGGAGCACTCATATTGCCTCTCCCCCCTGAGAAAACTCAGGTACAGGGGAGTATTATTATACCGGAATTTCCGCCCGTTCCCGGTCAATCTGGTGAATTTCTCCCGGATTTCCTCCCGGCTTAAAAACATCTCCGGATTGACCCCGGCAAAGCTGTAAGCCGGCGACACCAACAGCCCGTCAACGCCGATCTGGCCCAGATAGGTGAAGAGAGTCTCTTTGTAGATGGTGGTATTGGTGCAGACCCGGAAGCCTTGGGCCTTGGCCTCTTTGATGGCCTTGATGGCCGCATCGAACAAACCTTTCCGTCCCAAAATGCGGTCGTGCATCGGGGCCAGCCCGTCCAGATGGACGCTGAGGGTGAGGCGGGGCGACCGCGGCAGGCGGTCCAGGGATTTTTCTAACAGAACCGCGTTGGAGCAGAGATAAATGTGTTTTTTCCGGTGCACCAACTCCTGTAGCAGCTCAAAGATGGGAGGATAGATCAAGGGCTCCCCGCCGGTGACGGTGACCACCGGCGCGCCGCACTCGGAGACCGAGTCCAGGCACTCTTCCAGAGTCAAAGACTGGCCCAAAGTGTCCCGATACTCCTGAATGCGGCCGCAACCCTCGCATGCGAGATTGCACTGATGCGTGGGCTCCAGCATCAAGACCATGGGGAACTTTTCCTCACCCTGCAGGCGCTTCTTCAGCAGGTAGCGGCCCAGATCCAGGCTGAGACTAAAGGGAAAGCGCAAGCTCGTCTCCTGAAAAGATAGTTTTCTGTTTACTGTTTTCTGTTTTCTGTTAAAAAATTAAATATCTTTCTTTTTCTCGTTCCCAAGCTGAGCTTGGAACGCTTCAGCCACGCTTTGCTTGGCCTGGGTAAAGCCCCAAGCGAAGCACAGTAACCGGAAGAAATATATTTGGACCTTTTTTATATTTTACAGAAAACAGAAAACGGAAAACAGAAAACTATTAACCAACGTAGCCGTTTTTTTGAAACCACTCCACCGCTTCCTCCAACGCCTGCCGCACCGGGGTTGGGGCATACCCCAATTCCTTCACAGCTTTGGAGGAGTCGAAATACATATATTTTTTGGCCATACGCACCGCGGTCACGGTCATGCGGGGGGCCCCCCGGCTGATGTGCTTCGCCCAAAATTCGTTGACGTAGGCCAGGGGCAAGACGAACCAGTAAGCCAGTTTCACCGTGGGCGCGGGCATGCCGCTGATCTCCGCCAGTATTTGAAAGATCTGGGAGAGACTCAGGTTTTCGTGGCCCAGAATGTACTTCTCCCCTACCCTCCCCTTCTCTTCGGCCAGCAGATGGCCCCGGGCCACGTCCTGAACGTGCACCAGGTTGAGGCCGGTCTACAGGTACGCGGGCATGCGGCCTTCCAGATAATCCACCAGCATCTGGCCGGTGGGGGTGGGCCGGGAATCCCAAGGGCCCACCGGGGTGCTGGGATTGACCACCACCACGGGCAACCCCTTTTGGGCGAAATCCAGGGCCACCTCCTCCGCCAGAAACTTGGAGCGCTTGTAGTGGCCCACCATCTCCGCAAAGCTGACCGGGGTCGCCTCGGTGCCGGGGATGCCGTTTCCGGGGTTCCCGAGAGCCCCCACGGTGCTGGTATAAACGACCCGCTCCACCCCGGCGGCAGCGGCCGCGGCCAAGAGCCGACGAGTGCCCTCCACGTTGACCGCGTACATCTCCTGGGGATCAGGCACCCAGAGGCGGTAGTCCGCGGCCACGTGAAAGACGCGGTCGCAGCCCTGAACGGCCCGTTCCAAGGACGCGACATCCCGCAAATCCCCGACGGCCACCTCCACGTCTAGACCGGCCAACGCGGGGTGTTTCGCGTTCCGGGCCAGGACCCGCACCTCCCGGCCCGCGTCCAGGAGTTCGCTCACCACCGCCCGGCCCACAAACCCGGTGCCCCCGGTTACCAGGGTCTTTCCCCGCCCAGCCAAATTTATAACCCCCAAATCCCGCTTTAAAAATTAGGGACTTGTCTACGAAATCGTTCCTTAAAACTCCCCCTCCCCTGGTGGGAGGGGGTTGGGGGGAGGGGGGAATGGGTGGCGGGCACGGAGGCCCGCC